>JAKAKG010000204.1 GCA_021813555.1 Acidobacteriota bacterium | reverse complement strand
CGAAGGCAGTACCAGATCACGCGGAGCGATGGCACACCCCGCTGGATCGAGGCACTCGGTGCCCTCACGGAGTATGAGGGCCATCCCGCGGCGCTTGTGGCGGTGGCCGACGTCACCGAGCGGATAGAATCTCAGCGGGCCCTCCAGCAGTCGGAAGTGCGGCTGCGCTCCATCATCGAGAGCGCCCAGGACGTCATCTTTATCAAGGACGTGGAGGGGCGATATATTCAGGCCAACCCGGCCATGTGCAGGCTCTTCGGATCCTCCGCCAAAGACATTGAGGGGCGGCGCGACGCCGACCTGTTCGATGCGGAAGGCGCGGCACTGAGCACCCTGTCTGACCGGGCGGTCCTGGCGGGCGAGACGGTGGGCGAGGAGGTGGTCAAGGCGATCCGCGGAGAGCGCCACGCCTTCCACACCGTCAAAGTGCCCATGCGCAACACGGACGGAACCATCTTCGGGATCTGCGGGATCGCCCGCGACATCACGGAGCGGAAGCGCTCCGAGGAGGAGCTGCAAAGGCGCGACACCCTGCTGGAAAGCGCCGCCGGAGCCTTTCAGGAGCTTCTTTCCAACCCCGACTTCTCCCGCGCCATGGCGGCGGCCCTGGCGACCATCGGCCGCGCTTCAGGCGCGGACCGAGTCTACGTCTACCAGCTTCACGACCACCCCGAGACCGGCGAAAAGGTGGTCAGCCGCAGGTACGAGTGGCTGTCACCCGCCGTGGCGGCCCGGCCTAATCCCGAGACTGACGTGAACGTGCCCGTCGATAACCCGCTGGGCAAACTATGGGCGCCCATCCTCCAAAAGGGTGCCTGCGTGCGCCAGTTGGCCAAAGACCTTCCGGCGGAGCTCCGTCCCCTCTTTGGCGCCACAGGCGCTCGCTCGCTCCTCCTTGTTCCCGTGTCCTCGGGCGGGAAGATCTGGGGGTTCGTGGGCTTTACGGACTGTCACGGGGACCGGGAGTGGGCCAAGAGCGAGGAATCCATCCTGGAAGCCTTCGCGGCGGGCGTAGGCGGGGCCCTTCAGCGGCGCGAGGCCGAGGATATTCTCCAGCAGAGCGAAGAGCGCATGCGGCTCCTCGTGGAAGGGACCCACGACTTCTTCCACTACATCCTGGACCGGGACTTGAAATACGTCTATATCTCACCGGAGAATTACGAGGCCGTGACCGGATACTCGGTGGAGTATATGCGGGGCGAGCACCAGCCCATCGTGACGGACAGCCCCGTCAATACGGTGGCCATGGAATTGACCCGCAAGCTTCTGGATGAGGGAATCCAGCCGCCGCCTTATCTCTGGGAAATCCGGCGCAAGGACGGACGGATTGCCACCCTCGAGATCTACGAGAGGCCGCTTTTCAAGAACGGTGAAGTGGTGGGCCTCCAGGGCCTGGCCCATGACGTGACGGACAGGATCAAGATGGAGTCGGCCCTGAAGGAGAGCGAGGAGCGGTTCCGCTTCCTCGTGGAGCACATGCCGGGGACCATGTTCTACGTTCAGAACCCCGACGGCAGCTACACCTACATGTCTCCCAACGCGGAAGCCATCACGGGGTACACCACCGACTACCTCAAGGGACTCCACGAGACCATCACCACCGACAACCCCATCAACCCGGATGCCCTGGCTACGACATGGCGCGTTCTGAACGAAGGGTACAGTCCGCCCCCCTATCGGTACGAAATCCGCCACAAGGACGGCCGCCGCGTCATGCTCGAGGCGTACGAGCGGCCCATCCTCAAAAACGGCAAGGTGGTAATGGTCCTGGGCCTCCTCCACGATATCAGCGGCCGGCTGGAAATGGAAAACCGCCTCGCCCGTTACCGCAAGCTGGAAATGATGGGGCATCTGTCCGCGGGTCTGGCCCACGAAGTTCGTAATCCGCTCCACGCTATCGGTGCCACGCTCCAGGCTATGGAGAAGAAGCTCTCCGGGCAGGTGGAGGTGGAACCCTACATGCGGGTGGTGCAAGACCAGACGCGGCGGCTCGCCAACCTCATCCGGGACATGCTGGATTTGGGCCGGAGCAACGACCCGGATCTGCGCGAAGTGCGCGAGCTGGACGCGCTGGCGCGCGAGGCCATGGACGTGCTTTCGGAGGACAACCCTGAACTCCGGCAGCGGGTGGTGATCCTTCCCCCCAAGGAGCCCCTCTTGGTTCACGTCGAGGGCAGCCGCATCGTGGAAGTCTTCGTCAACATTCTCGAAAATGCGCTCGCCTACGGACCTCAGGATCGTCCCGTCCGCGTCTCCTTCGTCGTATCGGGAGAAAGCATCGTGGCCCACGTGAGGGACGAGGGTCCCGGGATCGCCGATACGGTCCTTCCGTCTCTCTTCCAGCCTTTCGTGTCAAACCGCCAGGAGGGTACCGGCCTGGGCCTGGCCGTCGTGGAGCGGATCGTGACGGACCACGGCGGCGACGTGTGGGCCGAAAACAACGATCCGGCTCCTGGGTGCACCTTCAGCTTCTCCCTTCCCAGGGCCGAGGCCAGCTAGCGGCCTTCTCGAAGCCGCAACGCGAGAGCGCGGAAGGTCTCCCTCCCGCGCTCGGTAGTTCACTCGCTTTATATGCCGCCGTTAATCTTCGAGCTTGGCCTTCCGGGCGTCCCAGTAAAGGAACGTGGCGAGGCCCATGAACACCACAAGGCCCAGCCAGTTCTGCAGGCCCGGCGTGAAGACGTTGGGGAACCAATCGCCCATGCCGAATTTGTCGGCGTCCATGTGGAAGACTTCCGACAAGAGCATCTTGGTGATGCCGTCGAAAACCCCCGCGAGGGCGCCGCCCGCGATGAAGCCCGAGGCGATGAGGATGGCCTTGTCGGAACGTGCCTTGGCGAGCTTTTCACTGGTGGATGACTTCTGCACGAGCCAGCCCACCACGGCGCCGAGAAGGATGGGGCTGTTCAACTCGATGGGAAGGTACATGCCCAAGGCGAAGGCGAGAGCGGAGATGCCCAGCATGGAAACCACGACGGCCACTACGGCCCCCAGGCCGTAGAGAATCCAGGGCACGTCCTGGCCGCCCATGAAGGCGTTGGCCACGGCGGCCATGGCGCCTGCCTGAGGGGCCGGGAGAGGGTTCAGGTGCTCGGCCGTAGGCGTACCGTAGCCGTACACCTTCGCGAAGAGCATGATGACGCCCGTGACCGTGAGGCTGGCCAGCGCCGATCCCAGGATGTTGCTCCATTGGATGGCCTTGGGGGTGGACCCCAGCCAGTGGCCAATCTTGAACTGCGTGACGAGCGAGCCGGACATGGACAGGGCCGTGCACACCACGCCTCCGATGAGGAGGATGGCCAGCATGCCCGGAGGTCCCTTGAGCCCCAGGGCCGCTAGGGTCACGGCGGCGATGATCAGGGTGGTGAGCGTCATGCCCGAAATGGGGGTCACGGAAATCATGGCCACGGCCCAGGCGGAGACGGCCGAGAAGAGGAACACGATGAGAAACGTGAGGACGAGGGAGAGGAAGGCCAGGAAGAACGCGTTGGGCTGGCCCGCCACGACCACGGCCCAGAAGTAAACGAGGATGGCCACGGCGAGGGCCGCCGCCATACCGAAGACGGTGGTCATCTTGATGTCCAGATCCAGGCGGGAGGTCTTGGCCGTGCCTTCGTGCTTCTTAAAGAGCTGGGCGAGGACTTGCTGGAGGGCCTGCTTGATCACGGGGGACATCTTCAGGATGGAGATGACGCCCGCGGCGAAGATGCCGCCGATGCCGATGTTTCTGACGCCCGCGATGGCGGCTCCGCCATCACCCGCGAAACCGAAAAAAATCTCGCGGAAGGTGTGGGCCCCGTACGTGAGAGGAGCCACGTAGGCGAAGAGCGGGATGAAGACGAAGTAGGAGAGCATGGAACCGGCCATGATGATAGAGGCGTATTTCACGCCGATGATGACCCCAAGCCCGAGGACGGCGGCCGACGTGTTCATGGCGAAGACGCCCTTCACCTTGGCCGTGAAATCCTTGAAGACCAGGGCCGTGGTGAAGGTGTCGCTCCAGGTTTTGAGCGACAGCGCCAGGTAGTCGAGGACGATGCCGATGCCCAGCGCGTAGACGAGCACCTTGGCCTGGCTCCCGCCCTTCTCGCCCGCCACGAGGATCTCCGTCGTCGCGGTCCCTTCGGGGAAGGGGAGTTTGCCGTGCATCTCGATGGTGAAGTAGCGCCGGAAGGGGATGAGGAAGAGGACGCCCAGGACGGCGCCCAGGAACGGCACCAGGAAGATCTGAAGGAAGGTTTGGAGGGGGGTGCTCCCCTTGTCGAGGCCCAGCATGAAGATGGCCGGCATGACGAAGACGGAGCCGCCCACCACGATGCCCGAGGTGGCCCCGATGGCGAGGATGTTCACGTTTTCGATGAGGAGGCTCTTGCGGCGGGCGAGGGCCGAGAAGCCCACGGCCAGGATGCTGATGGGGATGGCCGTCTCGATCCCTTGTCCGAGCTTGAGGGCGATGTAGGACGCCGCCGCGGAGAAGATGATGATCATGAGCAGCCCGAAGGTGACGGACCGCCGCGTCACCTCGGGTGCACCCGTCTCGGCGGAGATGATGGGCGTGTACACTTCACCCGGTTTCAGCTCGGTGTAGGCGTTTTCCGGCAACAAGCCTTTGCGGTCGTTTTCTTGCCCGTTCGTACTCATGAGGCCCCCTTCTCCCAAGGACATGCGAAGAGGCAGGATACGGGAAAGCGTCTGGACTGGCAAGGGTGCCGGCGGTTCTCTTCCTGTACTATAATCGCGAATAGGGGGAGGGTGCCGTCCGCCGGGTGGGCGGCGGGGTTGGGGTACCGAGGGGAGCCAGACGCATGGTGAAGATTCGTTATCTGGACGGCCGCCGGTTTCGCCGGGCGGTACTCGCGGGCATCGACTGGCTCCACACCAAGCGCGAGCACCTCAACCGGATCAACGTGTACCCCGTTCCCGACGCGGACACGGGCACCAACATGTCCCTCACCATGGCCTCCGCCGCCGAAGGCTTACGCCAGTCCCGGGGACGGAGCATCGACCTGGCGAGCCGTGGGCTGGCCGAGCAGGCCATCATGGGTTCCCAGGGCAACTCGGGGGCCATCCTCGCCCAGTTCTTTCAGGGGCTGGCCGAAGGCCTGCGCGGCAAGCTCCGCATCACCACGCGAGACTTCGCCTCCGCGGCCCAGCGCGGCAAGAAGGCCGCCTACGAAGCCCTGTCCCAGCCACGGGAAGGGACTATCCTCACAGTGATTAAAGACTGGTGCGATGTCATCGTAGCCCGCCAAGACGTATCGGACGATTTCGTGATTCTCCTCAAGGAAGGCCTCACCGAGGCCCGCGCGTCCCTCGCCCGCACGCCGGACCAGTTGGCCGTTCTCAAGGAGCACGGCGTGGTGGACGCGGGCGCCCAGGGGTTCATTCACCTCCTGGAAGGGATCACCGAATACGTGGAGACGGGAAACGTGAGGAGCTTGGATTTTCCCGAGAGCCCTTCCGATATGGATCATTTCGTGTTCGCCCACGCTCCGCAAGAGATCACCCTTCGGTACTGCACCGAGTGCATCGTGGAAGCCTCGGATGTCCCCCGAGAGGCCGTGGAAGAAGCGCTTGGGCCCTTGGGTGACTCCCTCGTCATCGTTCACGGCGACCGTCTGCTCAAGGTCCACCTGCACACGGACCACCCGGAGGATGCCTTCGCGGCCATGCGCCGGTTCGGGCCCATCCTCAAGCAGAAGCGGCAGGACATGCAGATGCAGCACGACGAGGCCATGAAGGACCGGGCCACGGCGGCCATCGTCGTGGACTCCTCCTGCGATCTGCCGCAGGAGCTTCTGGCCGAGAGCCGCATCGAGGTGGTGCCCCTCAAGGTCATCTTCGGCGACGAGGCGTTTCTCGATAAAGCCGAGCTGACCCCCGAGGGATTCATCCGGCAGTGCCGCCTTTCGCCCCATCATCCCAAGACGAGCCAGCCCTCCGTGGGCGATTACCTGAGCGCCTTCGAGAAGGCATCCTCATCAGGGAAGGACATCGTGGTGGTAACCCTTGCCGGAGGACTGAGCGGAACCGTCAATGCCGCGCGAACCGCCGCGAGCCAATTCAAGGGCGCGGTGGTGCACGTGGTGGACAGCTGCGAACTGTCCGCGGCTATGGGCCTGCTCGTGGGCCAGGCGCGGGAGATGGCACTCGAGGGGGTGCCGCCCGAGCGCATCGCCGCGCGCCTGGAGGAACTCAAGAGGCAGCTCACCTTTTTCGTTTCCCTGCGCAACCTGGACTTCGCTCGGCGCGGAGGGCGCGTCAGCCTCACGACGAGCCTCGTGGCACGGCTCCTCAACCTGAAACCCGTCATCACCTTCGACCAGGAAGGCAAGGTGGTGCGGGGAGGAGTAGCCTTCGGATCGCGCGGCGTGCAGGCCAAGGTGGCGGACATGGCCCGGAGGGAGTGGTCCAAGTACAAACGCTTCCGCGTGGCCGTCGCCCACGTCTCCGCGCCGGACGTGGCCGCGTACTACAAGGAGCGGGTTGAGCGGCTGACGGGACTGAAGGACGTGCCCGTGGTGGAAGTCTCGGCGGTTCTCGCGGCGCACGGCGGGCCAGGCGCCGCGGGCATCGCGGTTCTGGGGCTGGACTAAGATGCGAGACGCGAGACACAGGATGCGAGACGCGAGACGCGAGACGCGAAACGCGAGACGCGAGACGCAAGACGCGAGACGCAAGACGCGAAGCCCGAAGCGCCACCTCTTGTCTCCTGCCCCCTGTCCCTCGTCCCCATGCTCCTTCTGATTGCCCTTCTGCTGGTTTCCTACCTCATGGGATCCTGCCCGACGAGCCTGCTCGTGGCCCGCAGGCTCAAGGGCATCGACATCCGGGAGCACGGGAGCGGCAACGCGGGGGGAACCAACGTGCTGCGCGTGGTGGGATGGAAGGCGGCCCTCATCGTCGTCATCGTGGACGTGGGCAAGGGCGCCCTCGCGGCCTGCCTTCCCCTCATGGTGACCGCCCCGCGCCTGCCCCTCGATGCGGCGGACGCGGCGGCTCTCTGCGGAGCGTGCGCGGTGATGGGCCACGTCTACCCCGCCTTCGCGCGCTTCCGCGGAGGCAAGGGCGTGGGGACATGCGCGGGGATGTATCTTGCCACGCAGCCGCTGGCGGTGGCCGTGGCGGCTCCCGTCTTCTTGGTCTCGGTGCTCGGCACGCGCATGGTTTCTCTGGGATCGGTCCTCGCCGCCCTCGCCCTGCCGCCCGCCCTTTGGCTCACGCGCGGCGGCTCTTGGATGAAGGCTCACCCCGTGTCGCTTGCCGTGAGCGCGGGCCTGGCCGCCCTCATCGTCTTCAAACATTCCAGCAACATCGCGCGCATCGCGAGGGGAACCGAGAACCGTCTGGGCCAGCGCAAAGCCTCGCACTGACCGCCCCATCACCCCCCTCCGAAAGGGACGCGTGGAGGGGAGCCCGTCCTGAAAATCGATCGCGTCCATACCGCGCGCCTGCGCCTCGATCGCTCCTACGCCATCCTCATCATCAAGTTCGCTGTTCGTTTCACGCTCCCGATGGCCGCTTTGAAACCCTTATGGGAACTACGTTCCATGGAAGTGGTCCGATGGGGCGGTAAGTTCTTGTTGGTACAATTTGTAGTGCACGGCAACTGCTGTGCACTACCGCTTGACTCTTGATAACTTTGCCTCTATATTATGTGCAACACCATGGCTTGAGCATCATGGGATGTCGGGTCTAGGTGTTGTAGTGGCAGGTGCTCAAAGGAGGATGTAATGGCAGAGACCCCGAAGAAACCGGCGGCCAAGAAACCGGCGGCGAAGAAGGCTGCCCCCAAGAAGGTTGCGGCGAAGAAGGCTGCCCCCAAGAAGGCTGCCCCCAAGAAGACGGCGAAGGCTGCCGCCAAGAAGCCTGCGGCCAAGAAGGCCGTGGCTAAGAAGCCGGCCGCGAAGAAGCCGGCCGCCAAGAAGCCCGCGGCGAAGTAACTTCTCTTGGGGGCCCCTACAAGGGTCCTCAGCTTGTGATGGAGAGGGGGTCAAACCCCTCTCCAAATTTTTTAGGCGCAGCCCTTTCCTCATCTCTTCATCCCTTCATCCCTTCATCTCGGCATCACCTCATCACGTCCTCACCTCATCACGCCCTCAACTCGTCACCTCCTCCCACCACCCCCGCAGTTCTCGCCACGTGATACCGTAGTGGGCGGACGCGCAAGACGCGTCCGGCGACGAGGAGATCTCATGCTGGACCGCGCACCGGACCACGTGCCCCGCAGGCCGGGTTGCTACATCTTTCGAGACGGGAAGAAGCGGCCCCTCTACGTGGGCAAGGCGAAGAATCTCCGGGCGAGGGTCGCCCACTATTTTCAAGATCGCGCCCCCCTCAAGATCCAGCGCCTGCGACGCCAATCCGAGGAGCTTGAGTTCATCGTCACGGCGACCGAGTGGGAGGCCTTCCTCCTCGAGAACAACCTCATCAAACAGTTCAAGCCCCAGTTCAACACCCTGCTCAAGGACGACAAGACCTATCCCTATCTCAAGCTCACCGTGAAGGACACCTATCCGAAAGCGGTCTTCACGCGCAAGCCGGAGAAGGACGGCGCTCTGTATTTCGGCCCCTTCGTCCCGGGGTGGCAGGCCAAGAAAAACCTGCGCATCCTCCAGGAACACTTTCGAGTGGTCACGTGCAGGGATCCCTTGGACGGCTCCCGTCCGCGCCCCTGCCTCTACTACGAGATGGGCCAATGCTACGCCCCGTGCATGAAGGGCAGGGTGAAGCCGGAGGACTACCGCAAGGTCGTGGAGGAAGCGCGCCTCTTCCTCGAAGGGAGGACGGCGGAGCTGCGCGACGAGCTGCGGCGCCGAATGACAGCCGCGGCCGACAAGATGGAGTATGAGCTCGCGGCCCACTACAGGGATCTGGTGACGGCGGCCGAGTTCCTCGGCGGCAGGCAGGCTGTGGCCAGGCCCGGCGAGGGGCACTGGGATTTCTTCGCCCTCTACGGGGCGGGTGAATCCTACGTCTTGCACGGCTTCGTCGTGGTGGACGGGAAGGTGGTCGACCGGCGGCGCTGGCGCTTCAGCGAAGTGGAGCTGGGCGCGGAGGACCTCATGGCTTCGGCGCTCATGCGCCTCTACGGAAATGCTCCCGTCGTTCCCGACGGCGTGGCCGTCTCCCTGGAGTTCGAGGACATGCCCCTTTTGGAGCGGTTCCTCTCGGAGCGAAAGGGACGCAAGGTGGCGGTGACCCACCCGCTGCGAGGTGAGAAGGCGGCCCTCGTGACGACCCTCATGGAGAACGCTCGCCTGGAATTTGAATCGCGCGCGGACCCCGCCGTGGTGCTCAAGCCCCTCGCCGCTGCCCTGGGGTTGCCCGCCGCTCCCGCCCGGATCGAGTGCTTCGACGTCTCCCACAGCGCCGGCGAGGCCACCGTGGCCTCCTGCGTGGTCTGGGAAGGCGGGCGCATGCAGAAGGCCCAGTACAGGACCTTCAACGTGAAGACCGTGGCGGGTGTGGACGACTTCGCTTCCATGGCCGAGGCCGTGGGACGACGGTACATTCGCCTCGTGGAGGAGGAGGGGCCACTTCCCGATCTGATCCTCATCGACGGAGGGCCCGGCCAAGTCAACTCGGCCCACGGAGTCCTCGCCCAGCTCCTGCCCGATCCGCCGCCGGTGGCGGGCATCGCCAAGCGGGAGGAGTGGCTCTTCAAACCCTACGATGCTTCGCCCATCGTCCTGCCGAAGGAATCTCCGGCGCTCCACCTCCTCCAAGAAATCCGCGATGAAGCGCACCGCTTCGCGATCACCCGCCACCGCAGCCGGCGGGCCAAGGCGCGCACGGCCTCCCCGCTCCTCCTGGTGCCCGGCGTGGGTCCCGTGACGGCGCGAAAACTGCTCCGGGCCTTTCTCACCACCGAGGCCGTGAAAGCCGCTGGCGAGGAGCAGCTCATTAAGGCGGTCGGCAAGGCCGCCGCCCGGAGGATCAGGGCGTGGGCGGGGGGGGAGAGCGCGGGAAAACCGGAAGTGGGCGGCGGTGAGAGGTAAGCAGGGAGCAGGGAGCAGGGAGCAAAAAACCCCTCCGTGATCTACCTCCCCGTGTCCTTTCAATTCCGCTCTCCGAATTCCGAACGCCGAATTCCTCCTCCCTTTCTGCTACCATATCCCCATGCGCGCCGCTCTGGCCAAATTGAAAGCGGGAACAGAGGAACTGAATTACGGCCGCGACGTGATCGCGGCCATGGCCCGACGCCATGCGTCCTCCCTTCCCGGCGGGCCTCTGCGAGTGTTGGACCTCGGCCTCGGCAGCGGAGCGGACTTGGAAAATGTTCGCGCGGCCCTCGCCCCGCGAACCCTGCACCTCTTCGGAGTAGACACCTACGAGCCCAACGTGCTGGCGGCCCGGGAACGAGGCGTGGCCGTGACCTCCTTGAACATCGAGCGGGAGGCGCTGCCCTACGAGGACGGCGCCATGGATTTGGTGATCGCCAACCAGATCCTGGAGCATACGAAAGAGATTTACTGGATCGTGTCGGAAGTGGGCCGCGTTCTCAAACCAGGGGGAGCGTTGCTACTGGGCGTGCCCAACCTGGCTTCACTGCACAGCCGCGTCATGCTCCTTTGCGGCATGCAGCCTTCGCCCGTGGACGTGCTCGGGCCCCACGTGCGGGGCTTCACACGAAACGGGCTCTCGGCCTTCCTTCGGGAGGGAGGTTTCTTCGAGGTGGAGGAGTGGGGCGGATCCAACTTCTATCCGCTCCCGGCCATCTTCGCCAAGCCCCTCGCGCGGTGCTTGCCCTCGTTCGCCGTGAGCTTGTTCATGCGATGCAGAAGGACGGACCGCGCAGGGCGGTTCATCGAGGTCCTTCAGGCGCGCTCGTTCGAGACGCCGTTTTTCGCGGGAGCGGAGGGTAAGGGGCGAGACGCGATTAAGCGAGACGCGAAACGCGATTAAGCTGGACGCGATGAAGCGAGGCGCGAAGGGCGGGAGGGGGAAGCGGCGGAGGACTCGCGGCGGCCCGCCTACTTGCCTTGTCATCCTACTCGCCGAATTCCGAATTCCCAATGCTACCGCTTTCGCCGTCCGCGTTTCCCCTTTCCGTCCCCCGTCTTGACCATGCTTTCCAGTTTGGAGAGGCGGTCGTCGGTGGCGCGCTTTTCTTCGCGCAGTTTTTCCAGGTCGGCGCGGAGGGCGTTCATCTCCTCACCCTTGGATTTTCCTTCGCGCAGAGAGCGGGCGATGTCGCGGCTGTTGGCGCGGAGCCGGCCGTCTCTCTCGCGAAAGCGCACCGCTTCCACGGCAACGGCGGCGGCGGGTTCGTCCAGGGCTTCAAGGGCGATCATGGCGCCGAATTTGGCGAAGAAGTTGGGATCGGTGAGATAGCGCTCCAGATCCTCTCGGACCTCCGCGCGGTAGGGATCGCGTCCCTTGGCGAGGAGGGCCATGGCGCGCAGGGCGGCGACGCGCCCCTGCGGCTTGCCTCCCGGCGCGGCGCAGGCTCGAAGCAGCGGCCACGCCCGGTCGTCGCGCAGGCGCGCCAAGCCCGCGCACGCGTTGGCGCGGATGACGTCCAGGTGGGATGCCTTCTTCATGTTGTCCTTGAGCACGTCAAAGGCGCGCGCCTCTCTCGTGGCGCCCAGGGCGAGGGACGCCTCGCCTTCCACGAAGTAGGAGGGATCTTTCGTGGCGAGGGGAGCGAGGGCCGCGGCGGCGTCCCCATCTCGAAATTTCCCTAAGGCCCGTACCACGGCGCGGCGAATCTTGGGGTCCTTGATCTTGAGCGCACCGATGAGAAGGTCGCGGGCGTGGAGGGAGCCGTTCTCCCCCAGAGCCGCGGCCATCTCCGCCCGAGCCCCCCAGAAGGAGTCCTTCAGCAGCGACCTGCCCACGGCGTCCAGGGCCTCCGCGCTTCCGTCCCTGCAGAGCATTTGCGCCGCCTCCACGCGGCCGAACCAGTCGGGGTCCTTGGACAGGCGTGCCTTCAGCATCTGGAGCGGTTGTTTGAAGGTCAGCTTCTTCAGGATCTGGCATCCCGGATCGAAGGCCACGAAGGCGGGCTTGGCGTCCAGCACGAAGGTGAAGGTTTGGTGCGCCTCCTTGATCTCGACGGTCTGTTCGACGAGAGTCGCGCCGTGGAACCGCACCACGACGGGCATGCGGAAGAGCCCCGTGGAGCCTTCGAGCTTCTGCTTCTGATCCACCGTGAGGCTGGCCACCCGGCTGTCCTCGTCCCAGGCGAAGGCCACCTCGTATTCGGGGAACCCCGCGCCGAAAACCCACTGGTCGAAGAACCACTCCAGGTTCTTTCCCGTCACTTCGGGAATGACGCCCATGAGGTCTTCCGTCTGGACCGTCTGTCCGCGGAAGGCCGTGAGATACGTTCGCACGCAGGCCCAGAAGGGGCCGTCGCCCAGAATGTAGCGGAGCATGTGGAGGACGAGGGCGCCCTTTTCGTAGATGTGCGCGTCGAAGAGTTCGATGGGCTGGGTGTAGGCCTTGGTCACGATGGGCCGCCGCTCGGCCCGGTCTCTCTCGAAGTAGGACTGCATCTGCTGGAGACGGTGCTGGTGGGCGTCCTCCGCCCCCCGCCAGTGCTCCCGGTAGATCACCTCGCTGTAGGTGGCGAACCCCTCGTTGAGCCAGGCGTGGGACCAGTCGCGGCACGTGAGGAGATCGCCGAACCATTGGTGGGCGAGCTCGTGGCTGATGAGATCCTGAGGCTCGTAGTCGAGGGCCGCGCGTTCGTCCATGAGGCAGCGGTCGATGAGGGTCGTGGCGGAGATGTTTTCCATGCCGCCGAAGATGAAGTCCTCCACGACCACCTGGCTGTATTTCTCGTAGGGGTAGTCCACGCCGAAGGTGCGGGAGAAGTGCTCCATCATGTCGGGGGTGAGGGCGAAGCTGCGCCGCGCCTTGTCCTCCTCGCCGGGCTTGACGAAGTACTGGACGGGGACGCCGTGCCACTCCTCCTCTATCTTGCTGAACTCGCCGCAGGCGATGGAGACGAGGTACGCAACGTGGGGCGTCGATTCGCGATGGTGAAAGACGCGCGTCCCAGCCTTCTTGTCGTGCTTGACCGAGAGGAGCTTGCCGTTCCCCACGACGGTCCAACGCTCGGGCACGGTGACCACCGTTTCGGAGGTGGCCTTCTCGTTCGGGTAGTCGAAGCAGGGAAACCAGTAGCGGCTGTCCTCGTCCTGCCCCTGGCTCCACACCTGGGCCGCCGTGTCCGGATAGTCGCCGGAGGGGCCGGTGAAGTAGAGGCCCATGCGCGGCCGGCCGTGGTACTCCACCGCCACGTCGAGGCGATCGCCCCGCTGGAGGGCCTTGGGGAAAAAGACCGTGAGCTTGGCGCCGTCGTGGCCGAAGCGCAGCGCTCTGCCCGAGCCCTCGCGGACGCTCTCCACGGTGAGCTCGCAGCAATCCAGTACCAACCGCTTCAGCCCGTCCATGATGGGAGTCACGGTGTGGGTGGCGCGTCCACGAATCTCCCGCTGCCCAAGGTCGAAGGTGACATCCAGCTTGACGTGGAGGACGTCCACGAGCTTGTCGGGGGCGTAGCGCTTTCCCTCGGGAGAGACCGTAGCCGACGCGAAGGCCCGCTCGGAGCTGTGTTCCTCGAAGTACTCTCCCGTGAACCAACCGCCCTTGCGCGCAATGGACATGGGACCTCCCGCTTATCTGCCGCCGCCTTGCCCCACCCACGCGGCGCTGGCTTCGTTCCTGTAGGAATCCACCGCCTGGACCGCCACCCACGGTGATGCCGAGTGAAGGTCCAGACGAAATTCCATGCACGCCGACCCGGGGGCGCCCGAGACGGGGGCCAAGACTTGCCACGGGTTGCCGTCCACGCTCACGCGGACCGCCTGAACGCTCGTGTTGTCCGTCACCACGATCCGGAGGCTGGCGGGGGACAGAGCCGAGATCACCACCTTGGGCGGCGTGTTGTCTACCACGAAATCGGGAAGGTCCAGGACGGCCCTCTGTGCGCCGCCTTCGGGATTGGAGGCCCCGTCGTCAGCCGTGAGGCGCGCGCGGTAGACGCCGTCCGGCAGGATGCGAGCGTCGAAATCGTAGAACGAATCTTTCACCCGCTCGGCGAGGGTAAGCCACGAGGCCGAGCCGCCGGGCCGCACCTGCACGCTCACGCGGACCTCGTCGCCGTCCGGGTCCTCCACCTTCCACGCCACCATCCTGAACCCCTGGAGGTAATAGAGCTGGGGCGAAGCGTCGGAGGCGGTGGATTCGGCGAGGGCGGGGAAGACCGAATCTTTCTCGTGGACTTCCCGCACGAGATGGTCTCCCAGTTGAGAGGGCATCTTCACGAGCACCTCACCGGGAGCGTGCACAGAGGCTTCCTTGAAAAACGGCGGCCGGTTTTGAGGGCCGTAGGCGACGCTGACCCCCCGGCATTCGCCGCCCGTCTCCAGCTCCACTTTCCACTGCCCGTACTGGGCAAGCGGCAGGGACGGGGCGGAGGCGGCCGGAACCCAGCCGCTCCAGAAGGGTCCAGGTTTGGTGCTGTTCCCCGCCCGAAGGAAGAGTGCGGCGGAGCGTCCCTCCACCTCCGCGCGTCCCAGGAGGGAAGGCGAACCGAAGTCCGCCACGGGCGACACATAGGTACCCTTGGCCGGGGCGTTCGCCGGCAAATACAGGGCCGGCGGCTCCGCCGTGAGGACGCTGCCCCCCTCGGCACCGGGAGCGATGGCCGCCACGGGGGCGTCCTCCCAGTGGGCGGCGAGGGCCATGCGTTCTCCTCGGATCAAGAACAGCCGTCCGTCGCCCAATCCCGCGGCGCAGGCTCCGGGAAGGGACGCGAGGGCGAGGATCGGCGTGGCGAAGGATTTCAGTGGCCGGGGTGGGTGTCCCGGTTCCAGGAGGGCCAGGACCGAGTCGCCCGAGACGCTGCTCGCTTGGGCGGGAGCGGGGGACGGGGAGGTCTGGACCTTCGCGTTCAAAGCCATGAGGATTCCCTCGTCGGCCACGGCCAACGCCGCCACCTCGTCCTGCTTGAAGGAGGCCTCCAGGAACGCTTTGCCGTCCTTGATCCGGAAAAGAGCCGCGGGGGTGCTGGTCCCCGCCCAAACCGTGCCGCCCTGCTTCAGGAGGCACCGGACGTGGGCCGCCTTGGGATCGAGGATCACGCCGGTGCTTCCGTCCGCCTTGACGAGCAGCAGGTGTCCGGGGCCGCCCGTGGCAGCAAGAATGCCGGAAGCATCGGATAGGAGCGCCCAGCAGTAGTCGGCCTTGAGGTCGGCCACGAGGGCCGCCTTCCCCGCCGCCGGATCGTAGCGGTAAACCTTGGCCGGCCCCGAGGTCCCCACCAGAAAATCCCCTCCGGGAAGGACCGCCAGCGCCGTCACGAGGTGCTCCTCAAAATGGTGGGCCACCCGAACCTTTCCGCCTTTCACCTCGAGAAGGTTCCCTCCCGTTCCCGTGCCCACCCAGAGTGCATCCGCGGTGGAGGCGGCGCAGAGGGGCAGGGAAGGAAGGTCCAGGGCCTTGCGGAAGGCGGGGCCGGGAGTGAGGACGCCGTCGGACGTGACAGTGGCGCCCTCGGGATACCCCGACCAGAGATCCTGGGAGGAGGAGAGGAGAATGCGGGTCTGAGTCGCGGCGGCGCTCAGGGACCCATAGCAAGCCGAGGCAACGAAGGTTAGGAGGACAACCTGCCCCAATCTAAGGCGCTTCATCGTCCGGCTCCTTTACGGAAAAGGTGAGTTCGAGAAGGCCGTCCACGAGGCCCGTTCCTTCCAAGCTCCTGGTCCACACCAGCCGCGAGGTGGATGCTTCGGCCGAGCTGGAGGCGGGCCGCGTTGAGAGGATGGCACCCACGGAGGGCGGCGGAGGCGCCGCGTGCCGGTTCCCGAAGGTGACGCCCGCCGTTGCCGTGGCCGCCGCTATCTCCAAATTCCGGTCGCTGGGGATGGAGGCCAGGAAGCGGAGGATTCCTTCGCCCGTCTGGGGCTGGTCCATGGACGAGGCGGCCTTTTGGTACACGTTGAGGGCGTTGCCGGCCCAGAGGGTCACGGGGCCCGGCGGCAGGTCCGACGTGGGGATCTCCAGGCTGCGCGTGACGGCCTTCCCCTGGTAGGGTCTGAGGCGCACCGTCAGGCGGAGGGGCTCACCCTGGCGCACGATCCGCCGGTCGAGCCAGGCCGATTCGAGGGTAGAGGAGCCGGTGCCAGGCCGCCACGAAAGGGTGGTCTGAATGTGGTCCAGCCGGACCTTCTCGTAGGGATTGTCTGAAAGGAGGGCCACCGTGGAGGCAAGATAGTCGGCGGCGCTGGGCAGGGCCGTGAGTCCCGAGAAGGATTGATCCTGAAGCACCACGGGCGGGTGCCCCGCGGGCGCCAGCGTCAATCCCTTGAAGGTGATGGTTTTTGAGGCGCTCTGGTCCACCTGCCTTGAGAAAAGGGTCGTGATGGCTCCCGTAAGGAGGAAGGGAGTGAGCTGGCGTTGGCGAGCCAAGGCGAACGTGAACGGTCTTCCAGCGCCTTCATCCTCCTCCAGCCGGAGGTCCACCGGCAGCAGGTCGGCCTCCTTGCCGAAGATGCCATAGATGCCTGTGGCCCGGTCTTGGGTCACCGTTCCGATGGGCGATCCCGCTTGGGACAGCTTGAAGCCCTGGGCGAGGCTCGCCACGATGCCCGCCACGCGCGCCGTGACCACCGGCAGGTCGGTAGACCCGAGGCCCAGAAAGGGATGGCCGAAGGCCAGGAATTCCTTGCCCTTCACCCAGGTCACGGTGCCGAAGGCGGTGAACTGGACGTCCCCCGTGACGAGCTGGACACCGATCATGCCGCCCGGTCCTGGCACCGCCGCCGGGGGTTCGGAGGGGGCGGACATGGGGGCGCCGTGCTCTGCCGGTCCTGACCAGGCGAATCCCTGGGCGGCGAGCCGCGTCTCCATGGTATCGGACTCCGAGGACGGGACGTTGCCCGCCGCTTCCGCCGGAAGGCCCTTGGCGGCGGAAGAAGACCAGAACCGCGAGAGGGTGAAGGGCGCCGCCTCGGAGGCCGGCTCCTCCTCTCGAGCACGGGCTCGAACGGCGAGGAGATCCTCGGCGGGCGTGACGCCGCAGAGGGATTCTTTCGAGAAGGACCAGGTGTAGGCCACGGCGCCCAGGAGTTTCCCCTCGGCGTACACGGGACTCCCGCTCATGGCTGCCAGCACACCGCTCTGGTCCAGGCCGGCTCCGGAGAGCTTGCAGAGGATCATCCGCGGTTGCGCCGCACCCTGGTCCGTTGTCCCTATGACCTGGGCCTCGAAGGGCACGGGCCGGGTTCCGGAAAGGACGGTGTAGCCCGTTCCCACCAAACCTGCCCGGACGTTACCGAAGGGAAACGGGGCCGCGTCGGGGGGGGGCGTCTGGGCCGCGGCCGCAAGGGCTAAGGCCAGCAGGACGGCAGTCCAAAGTCTCATGGGACGAGGACTCCTGTGATCCGGTCGTCGGGGTCTCGCCCGTGCGGGCGCCCCCCCACGCCATGCAATTAAAGCCGGACTTTAAGGCGCCTGAAGCGGAGCCATACCGCGAGGAGGCCCAGGACCAGAAATCCCAAATCCCGCAAGAAGGCCAGGCCCACGTGGCCCCGGGCCGCGCTATGGCCGAAGCAGCCGCAGTCGATGTCCAGGCCCCGAATCCAGGCCGAGGCCAAGGCCGCGAGGAACACCGCCATGAGGCCGTTGACGAGGAGCAGTCCTCCCTCCGCGGCGAAGCCCGACAAGAGGGCAAGGGCGCCCACGGCTTCCACCCAGGGAAGGACAATGGCGGCCACGTTCACCAGGGCGTCCGGGAGAAGGGCGTAATGGGAAATGTCCAGGGCAAACCCGGAAGGATCGAGAATCTTGGGAACGGCGGCGGCCAAGAAAATGAGCCCGAGAGCCCAGCGCGCCAAGCGCTCGAGCCAGATGACCCCCCGGCTTGCCACCCTATCGCTCCGCGCCGCTTGCGATGGGGAGCTTGGCACGCATCCAGCCGGGCAGGCCGTCCGAGTAGACGGCGAGCCCACGCAGGCCGCTCTCCTGGAGCTTCTTCGCCAGTTCTTCAGAGGTTCCGCAGGAGCCCCCGCTGCAGTAGACGATGATCAGCTTGGCCTGCCGAAGCTGGGGAGCGACGGCCCCGAAGTCCTTATCGAAGGAATCCAGGGGGAGGCTGAGGGCGCCTTTGATGTGTCCGAGCTCGTACTCCTCGAAGGACCGGGCGTCCACCAGCAGGGTGCCCGGCTGCTGGGCGTAGAACTTCACCTCGTCGGTGGTGAGCATGCGCGTCCCCTGCTGCTGCAGGATGGCCTGCTTGCCCCCCGATATGGGGACGCTTTTGGGTGAAGCCGCGTTGTAGGCAAAGCTCACGGCGGTACCCAGGAAGACCAACGCCAACATTTGAAGGATTGCTCGACGCATCTTTCTTATCTCCCTAGAAAGCAAGGTTGATTATTATGACATTTGAGCGGGCTTCCGGCAAGATCCTGGGCCGGTGCGCGGCCCCTCCTTCACCCGCTGTAACAGGGACTAGGCGCCGTTTCATCCGTGAGACCCATGGGACGCTGCCGGCCGCCGCCAGCGGCCCAGCGCAACCCGCGCAGCGGCGGCCCTTTCAAGAAGCCATGGGCAAGAGATGAAGGAATGGCATCGGGTTTGCTCTGCTTAAGATTTTTTTAGGAGGTTTCAAACCTTGCCCAAGGCTGATATGCGGTGGATGCCGTGGGGTCCGGACGCCTTCGAAGCCGCGCGGGCCTCGGGCCGCCCTCTGTTGGTCCTTCTCTCGGCCTTCTGGGCCGCCGGGGAGAGCGCATCTCTGCGGGCGCGCTTGGAGAACGGCCTGGCCGGACTGCTGGCGCCGGACCGCTTCGTGCTCGTGGAGGCGGACGCCGACCGGGCCCCGGACCTCCGCCTCCGGTACTCGCCGGGACAGGTACCCTCGGCGTTCGCGATTTCGGCGGACGGGACTCTCCTCGCGCGCCTCACGGCCCTCGATCCGTCTTGCCTTCGCACCGTCCTCGCGGGCGTGGCCGCCGCCTCCGCGGGTCTCACCTCTGAGCGGGCCGGACTTGGAACCTGTGCCGTTCCGCTGGTCTCGCCGGGGGAAGGAAACTTGGAGCGCGGGATCGAAACCCTCGAGGTTCTTCGGGAGGCCGTCCAAGCGGCTCTGGGACGGAGCACCGCCCCGTACCTCCCCGTTCAGGCCCGATCAAGTGCCCTGCACTTTCTCTTGGGCCGAGCCGCTCAGACGGGGGACGAAGAAGGGGTCGCTTGGGTCGTGGACCGCCTTCACGAACTAGCTCATTCGCCGCTCTACGACGCCGTGGAAGGCGGGTTCTTCGGCAAGATGGAGCCCTCCGGTCCCAGGACATTCAAGCTCCTGGGCCAGAACGCCGAGTGGCTCATCCTCGCCTTGCGCCTGTCCCGGAATCCGGGAGCGGCCTTTGCGCCGTCCCTGGCACGCGGCATCCTTCACTACCTCCAAAACCGCCTCCTCATGCCGGGTGGGGCCTTCGGACACGCCCAGCAAGACGATCCGGGCTACTACCGGCTCACGGGCGAGGAGCGGCGCCGGGTGCCTTCCCCCGAGGTGGACCCCACCGTCTACACGGCCCCCAATGCCCTGGCCGTGAGGGCCCTGTGCAAGGGGTGGCGCCTCCTGGGCGAGCCCGCCTATCTGGATCAGGCGCTCAGGACGTACGCCTTTCTCACGTCCTTCGTGATCCTGCCCGGCGGGGACGTGGCCCACGCCTTTAGCGGCGCTCCTTCGGGCATCGGCTACCTCGGGGACGCGCTGGAGATGGGCCGGGCCGGACTGGCCCTGTATCACTCGACCTTGGACGCCCGCTACCTGGATGACGTTCGCCTCATGGCCGCCAAGGTGGCCAAAGACTTTAAAAATCCGGCCGGCGAAGGGTTCCTCGACCTTCTTCCGGGGGCGCAGCCGGAGGGGGTCCCGAAGCGTCCCGTCTCCGACCGTGCGCTCAACGCCCAGGCCGCCGCCTTTCTCCTCCTGGCCTCGGCCCAGCTTGAAGAGGAAAGCTGGGCGGCCGGCGCGCGAGGTGCCCTCGGAGCCCTCGTGGACGATCCTGGAGACGATCTCGAAGCCTTGAGCCTGGCGGGATCGGCCCTCCTGGTGGCCCTGTCTCCCATGGCCGTGTTCGAGGCCATCACCGACGGATCGCGGGAGCAGCGGTTTCAGATCTTAGAGCGGCTGCGGCAGATCGGGGTGTCGGATGCCGTGGTTACCCACAGGTGTCCCGCGCCCAGGGAGGGCATGCAGCGCCTGCCCCGGCTCGTGGGAACCTGCGGCAACCAGCGCCACGAAATTCTGGTGTAAGGCGAAGGCGGGGCGGGGGTTGCCTGGTGCCGAGCATCGCCCCGTGATGCCGCGCTCTCGGTGGCCGGCCGCGGCTGTAGTTCGGGCCGGGCGTTTTCGGCCCATTGCCACGCGGAGCCGTTCTGTGATATACAAAGCCGTCCGGGTTACGCGCTCCGCCCTGCGCCCGTAGCTCAGCTGGATAGAGCGTCGGCCTTCGAAGCCGCAGGTCCCCCGTTCGAGTCGGGGCGGGCGCACCACCACCTTTCGGGTCCATCCGGCCATCGCCTCCCGCGGTAGCCACAAGCCCAAACCCACAGGGAGGTAAGGGGTGTCCCGAAGCGGCGGTGAGACTGGCGCCGGAGCCTGGCGGTGCGGATCCGGCGCTTGGCCGGCACTTGGATGGTGACCACGCGAGAGTGGCGGAACTGGCAGACGCGCAGGACTTAGGATCCTGTGGGGCAACCCGTGGGGGTTCGAGTCCCCCCTTTCGCACCAGACTTGAAGGTTTTGCGAAGGAGGAAAGGGAGGACGAGAAGGGCGGGAGACGCCGTAGGCCCGAGGCGAGAGCGCGAGCGAGGAGCGAGCGGCCGCAGCCATCGGGACGAGGCGAGGGACCCGCCCCGGGAACCGTAGGCGGCCTTGAAACGCAAGGCGCCTGACTCTGACGGCGCCGAGGCTTCTAGGCCGCGCAGGTTCGAGCCCCCCCTTTCGCACCAGATTGAAGGTTTTGCGAAGGAGGAAAGGGAGGACGAGACCCCCTTTCGCACCCAATCCGCGGCAGCGTTCTGGTTGCCAGGGGCGGGAGCAAGAACAACCTCGTCTCCCCGTGATCGTACGCAGGAGCGCC
Source organism: Acidobacteriota bacterium (assembly GCA_021813555.1). Lineage (GTDB taxonomy): Bacteria > Acidobacteriota > UBA4820 > UBA4820 > DSQY01 > JAKAJA01. Next base: position 13,015 of record JAKAKG010000204.1, on the reverse strand, counting down.
TTCGAGGCGCCCTCTCTTAGAAAGGACCTACCGCCCATGGACATTTCCCTCAAGAGCGAGGACGGCTGCCAGAAGATTTACGAGGTCAAGGCGTCCTGGGAGGAGATCGCCCCGAGGTTCGACCAGGTGACCAAGACCCTTAAGTCCCAGGTTCGCATCCCGGGATTCCGCGCCGGAAAGGCCCCCGAGAGCCTGGTCCGCGGCCAGTTCCGCAAGGCCATCCGGGAGGAGGTTCTGGAGCATCTCCTGGAGGACAGCGCGAAGGCCGTGCTGGAGAAATTCGAACTCAAGCCGGTGCTGGAGCCTTACGCGGCCGATCTTCATCTGGACGACGGCCAGCCCTTTTCGGTGGACATCACCATCGAGGTGGCCCCCGAGGTGCCCGAGATCTCCGCCAGCGGCGTGGCCATCGACTGCCCCAAGTTCGAAGTGACACAGGAGCAGGTGGACCGGGCCATCGAGTCTATCCGCCAGCGGGCCGCCGTGATGAAACCCGTGGAGGGCGAGGCCCTGGAAGGCGACTTCGCCATGGCCGTGATCACCCGCAAGGGCCAGGCCAAGGGCCTGGAGCGTTTCCTCGGAGCCCTTCCCAAGAGCGAGCATCCGGTCGAGCGGGTTTTGGCGGGCAAGAAGGCCGGTGACGAGTTTGAGGTCACCGTGGGCGAGGAAGCGGAGCACGTCCACGCGGAGGGCGAGGAGCACGCCCACGGCGAGCAGAAGCTCGCCCCCGGTGACTACGTGGTCAAGGTGAGCAAGCTCGCGCGCCGGGAGGTTCCCGAGCTGGGAGACGACCTGGCCAAGGACGTGGGCGCCGAAAGCCTCGGCGACCTCAAGGCCAGGGTGAAGCTCGATCTCGAGGCCAGGATCCAATCTGAAATGAGGGACATCCAGGAGGAGCGGCTCATCGACGCCCTGGCGGCCAAGTTCCCCTTCCCCGTTCCTCCGACCCAGGTGGAGCGCCAGCTTCGCGGGGACCTCGAGGAGTTCGCCGAGAATCTGTCCCGGCAAGGAATGGACGTGGGCAAGGCCGGCGTCGACTGGACCAAGATGGCGGAGGCCCGCCGCCCCATGGCTCAAAAGAAAGTGGTAGCCTACTACCTGCTCGACGCGGTGGCCCGCCAGAAAGCCATCGAGGCAACCGACGAGGAAGTGGAGGCCTATTTCGTCCATCAGGCGCGCGGCACGGGCCTCAGCCCAGACCAGCTCAAGGCGCAGGCCAAAAAGGACGACCGGCTGGACATGGTTCGCTCCATCCTGATCCACCGCAAGGCCGCGGACTTGCTTCTGTCCCAGGCTTCCGTTACATTCACAGAGGGCAAAGCCGCGTCACAGGAGACCACCTAAATGGCGCTCATTCCCATCGTTGTGGAGCAGACGAACCGCGGCGAGCGGTCTTACGACATCTACTCGCGGCTGCTCAAGGACAACATCATTTTCATCGGCGAGGAGATCGAGGACCACCTCGCCAACCTCGTCATCGCCCAGCTCCTCTTTCTCGAAGCGGAAGACCCTCAGCGGGACATCTGGCTCTACGTCAACAGCCCCGGCGGTTCCATCACGGCGGGTCTGGCCATCTACGACACCATGCAGTTCGTGAAGCCCGACATCAACACCATCTGCCTGGGGCAGGCGGCCTCCATGGCGGCGGTGCTTCTGGCCGCGGGGACCAAGGGCAAGCGGTTCGCCCTCCCCAACTCGCGGGTCCTCATCCACCAGCCCCTGGGCGGTTTCTCCGGGCAGGCCACCGACATCGACATCCAGGCCCGGGAGATCCTCCGCGTCCGGGAAACCATGTACGGCATCCTGTCGCGCCACACGGGCCAGTCTCTAGACACCATCAAAGCGGACTGCGAGAGGGACCACATCATGGTTCCCGAGCAGGCCCTGGAGTACGGCATCGTGGACAAAATCCTCACGCACCATCAGGCGGCGGAGAAATAAATGGGCCGAGCCGCGCATTGGCCGCATGTAGGGCTGACGGAGGGCCTGGCATGAGCCGGGGATACGGAGACAACGAGTTGCGGTGCAGCTTCTGCAATAAACCCCAGCGCGAAGTCAAGAAGCTCATCGCGGGGCCCAACGTGTACATCTGCAACGAGTGCGTGGACACGTGCAACGAGATCCTCGTCGAGGACATCGAAAAAGACGAGAAGGGCAAGAACCCGATCCCCAAACCCAAAGAGATCAAAGGGTTTCTCGACGAATACGTGATCGGCCAGGAGATGGCGAAGAAGCGCATCGCCGTGGCCGTGTACAACCACTACAAGCGGAACCAGCTCAACGGGCGGCGGTCGGACGTGGAGGTGCAGAAGTCCAACATCCTCCTCATCGGGCCCACGGGCACGGGCAAGACCCTCCTGGCCCAGACCCTCGCCCGCCTCCTGCGGGTTCCCTTCGCCATCGCCGACGCTACCACGCTCACGGAGGCGGGGTACGTGGGCGAGGACGTGGAGAACATCCTCCTCAAGCTCCTGCAGAACGCCGACGGCGACAAGGCGAGGGCTGAGAAGGGGATCGTCTACATCGACGAGATCGACAAGATCGCCCGCAAGGGAGAGAACCCGTCCATCACCCGGGACGTGTCCGGCGAGGGCGTCCAGCAGGCCCTCCTGAAGATCCTCGAGGGGACCGTGGCCAACGTTCCTCCCCAAGGCGGCAGGAAGCACCCCCACCAGGAGTTCATCCAGATCGACACGACCAACATCCTCTTCATCTGCGGCGGCGCCTTCGTGGGCCTGGACAAGGTCATCGAGCGGCGCCTGCACCAGTCTTCCATCGGCTACGGGGGCACGCCTTCGGGCAAGGATGAGAGCAAGGTGGGGGACCTCCTGGCCAAGGTCCAGCCGCAGGATCTGATGAAGTTCGGGATGATTCCCGAGTTCGTGGGGCGCATCCCCGTGGTGGCGGGCCTCAGCGAGCTCGATCTGGAGGCGCTCAAGATCATCCTGACGCAGCCGCGCAACGCGCTGGTCAAGCAGTACCAGAAGGTCTTCGACATGGAGGGCGTGAAGCTCACCTTCACCGCCGAAGCCGTGGAAGAAGTCTCCAAGGAGGCGGTCCTCCGCGGCGTGGGCGCCCGGGGCTTGCGCATCATCATGGAAGACCTCATGCTGGATCTCATGTACGACATTCCTTCCCAGAGCAACGTGAAAGAAGTGGTCATCACCCGCGACGTGGTGCGCGCCAGCGCCAAGCCCATCACGCTGATGGAAAACGCCGGCTGAAGCCGGCCACCGAAGGCAGCCCGATGCAAGACTCGACGCGTCTCCCCCCCCAAGGTCCCCGCGCGGACGTGTTGCCCCTCATCACCCTGCGCGACATGGTGATCTTCCCGCACTCCATCAAGCCTTTCATCGTGGGGCGGCCCGCCTCGCTCGCCGCGGTGGAGGCGGCCCTTGAGTCGGACCGCCGCGTGTGCCTCCTCCTCCAGCGCAACCCGCAGGTGGAGGAGCCGGGGTCCAGCGACCTGTACGGCGTGGGCGTGGTGGGGCGCATCGTCCAGTCCCTCGCCCTCCCCAACGGCCACCTGAAACTCCTGGTGGAAGGCATGGGCCGGGCGCTGGTGAAGGATTTCGCCTCCGACAGCTCCGCTCCTTACGTCTCCGTCGAGGCCGTGGCGGACCCGCTCGGCGTGGAGGCGGAGCAGGACGCGCTGGCCACACAGGTGGCCCACCTTTTCGATGAGTTCAGCCGGCGCCAGCACGGCGGCTCCGGAGCCATCACCTCGGCCTCCCTCAGCCAGGAGGAGCCGGGCCGCTTCGCCGACCAGGTGGCCTCCTACCTGCCCCTCGCCACGGACCAGAAGCAGCGCATTCTCGATGCGGTCACCGTCTGGGACCGCCTTCGCCGCCTGAAAAGCCTCCTGGCCTCGGAGGTGGAGAAGCTCAATCTCGACCAGCGCCTCAACAAGGAGGTGGAGAAACAGATCGAGAAGACCCAGAAGGAGTACTACCTCAACGAGAAGATGAAGCTCATCAAGAAGGAGCTGGGCCGGGAGGACAACCAGAGCGAGATCGAGGAGCTCAGGGAGCGGGTAGGGAAGTCGGGCATGACCCCCGCGGCCAAAGAGAAAGCCCTCTCCGAGCTCAAACGCCTGGAACTCATGCCCCCCGTCTCGGCGGAGGCCACCGTCTCCCGCTCCTACATCGACTGGCTCCTGGCCCTTCCCTGGTCCAAGGAGAGCAGGGACAAGCACGACATCAAACGGGCCCAGCGCATCCTCGACGAGGACCACTACGGCCTGGAGAAGGTGAAGGAGCGCATCCTCGAATTCCTCTCCGTGCGCCAGCTCGCCAAGGAGCACAAGGGCTCCATCCTCTGCTTCGCGGGCCCGCCCGGCGTGGGCAAGACCTCCGTGGCCAAGTCCATCGCCAGGAGCATGGGCCGGGATTTCGTGCGGCTCAGCCTGGGCGGCGTGCACGATGAGGCCGAGATCAAGGGCCACAGGCGCACCTACATCGGCGCCTTTCCCGGCCAGATCATCCAGCTCATGAAGCGCGCGGGGACGATCAACCCCGTGTTTCTCCTGGACGAGGTAGACAAGCTCGGCGCCGACTACCGGGGCGACCCCTCGTCGGCCCTCCTGGAAGTGCTCGACCCGGAGCAGAACAGCGCCTTCGTGGACCATTACATCGACGCGCCTTTCGATCTGAGCAAGGTCTTCTTCGTGACCACGGCCAACGTGACCCACACCATTCCCCCGGCCCTCCTGGACCGGATGGAGGTCATCACCTTCTCGGGCTACACCATGCCCGAGAAGCTCGCCATCGCCCAGGGCTACCTGGTGCCTAAGCAGCTCAAGAGCCACGGCCTGCGTCCCAAGGACGTGGACTTCACGGAGGATGCCCTCGCCTTCGTCATCGACGGCTACACGCGCGAGGCGGGCGTGCGCAACCTGGAGCGCGAGGTGGCCTCCCTGTGCCGCAAGGTCGCCCACCAGGTGGTGAAGACTCGGCGGCGCGACCACGCGTTCCTCACCCCCGAGCGGGTGGAGGCGCTCCTGGGCGTCCCGCGCTACAAGGAGCGGAAGGTCCTGAGCGAAGACCAGGTGGGCATCAGCGTGGGCCTCGCCTGGACGCAGAACGGCGGAGACATCCTCCTCATCGAAGCGAGCCTCATGCCCGGCAAGGGCGACTTCATCCTCACGGGCCAGATGGGCGACGTCATGCAGGAATCGGCGCGGGCCGCCCTGTCCTACCTCAGGGGCCACGCGCGTGACTACGGGCTGGACCCGGGCTTCATGGAGAAGAAAGACGTCCACATCCACATCCCCGAGGGGTCGGTCCCCAAGGACGGACCTTCGGCGGGCATCACCATGGCCGTGGCCCTCATTTCCGCCTTCGCGGGCGTTCCCGTGCGGCACGACGTGGCCATGACCGGGGAGGCCACCCTCCGCGGAAAGGTCCTCCCCATCGGCGGTTTGAAGGAGAAGATCCTGGCCGCCAAGCAACACGACATCAAGGAGGTCCTCCTGCCCGAAGAGAACCGCAAGGATCTGGCGGAGGTGCCCGAGAACCTGAAGGAGGGCATGGTGTTTCGCTACGTGGACACCGTCGCCGAGGCGATCCGCCTGGCCCTGGCCAAGGATCCCCTCAAGCGGTCCGCGCCGATCTACCCCGAGAAGGTAGAGCCGGACGCCCTCCAGCCTCCCCGCGGGTAGGGGTAAAGAAGAGAAAACACGTTAACCGCGAAGGGCGCGACGTACCCAAAGAAAAAGCCGGCAAGAAAAAACGCTCTCTTCTTCTAATACTCGGCACCTTCTTTCCTTAGCGGCCTTTACGCCTTGGCGGTGAGATCTTTTGGAGTCCTGATGCCGGAGTTGCAGGTCGAGCGGGTGTGCCAGGCACCGTCGCAGTTCCCCCCGCCCTCGCTCCCCGAGGTGGCGGTCATCGGGCGCTCCAACGTGGGGAAATCGTCCCTCATCAACGTGATTTTCAAGCGGAAGGGCCTCATGCGCGTGAGCAACACCCCGGGACGGACGCAGGCGGTCATCTTCGCCCGGCTTCAGGACCGGGGCTACGTCGTGGATCTTCCCGGCTTCGGCTACGCCAAGGTGCCCCTCAGCGTGAAGGCCTCATGGGCCAAACTCGTGGAGGCCTATTTGAAGCGCCCCGCCTGTGCCGCCGCGTGCCTGCTCGTGGACGTGCGCCGGGAGGCGGGCGACGGGGAACGGGCCATGGTGGAGTACTTCCGCCACTACGGCCGGCCCTTTTTTGTGGTCATGACCAAGTGCGACAAAGTGTCCCGGGGCCAGTGGAAGCCCCGGGCCAAGGCCTGGTCCGAGGCGCTGGGCCTGGCCCCTGAACAGACGCCCATCCCCTTCTCGGCGGTGAGCCGCGAGGGGGCGAAAACGGTTCTTAGGAAGTTTGAGGAGACCATGGAGTGAGGAAGCGATGACGAAAGAACGGACGGAAAACCTGGACCTGGCCAAACTGCACGACATGCCCCCCACGGAGCTCATCAAGCTCGGCAAGGAATTTGAGATCGAAGGCATCTCGACCCTGAGACGGCAGGATCTGATCTTCCAGATCCTCAAGTCCCAGGCGGAGGCCAACGGCTTCATCTTCGCCGAGGGCGTGCTCGAGATCCTCCAGGACGGCTTCGGCTTCCTGCGGGCCCCCGAGTACAACTACCTGCCCGGTCCCGACGACATCTACGTGAGCCCGTCGCAGATCAAGAAGTTCGGCCTGCGGACGGGGGACACCATCTCGGGCCAGGTGAGGCCGCCCAAGGAGGGGGAGAAATACTTCGCCCTCATCAAGGTGGACGCCATCAACTTCGAGAGCACGGTCAAGACCCGGGACCGCATGTGGTTCGATGCCCTGACCCCCATCTATCCCACCCGCCGCATCCGCATGGAAGTGAGCAAGGGGGAGATGTCGGGCCGCGTCCTCGACCTCGTGTCGCCCATCGGCTTCGGCCAGCGCGGCCTCATCGTGGCCCAGCCCCGCACGGGCAAAACCATGCTCCTCCAGGCCATCGCCCACGCCATCACGGCCAACCATCCCGAGGCCTACTTGATCGTCCTCCTCATCGACGAGCGGCCCGAGGAGGTCACGGACATGCAGCGGTCCGTTAAGGGCGAAGTGCAGGCCTCCACCTTCGACGAGCCCCCCACGCGGCACGTCCAGGTGGCCGAAATGGTCATGGAGAAGGCCAAGCGCCTCGTGGAGCTCGGCCGCGACGTGGTCATCCTCCTGGACTCCATCACCCGCATGGCCCGCGCCTACAACACCGTGACGCCGCCTTCGGGACGCGTCCTCTCCGGCGGCCTCGACGCCAACGCCCTCCAGAAGCCCAAGCGCTTCTTCGGCGCGGCTCGAAACATCGAGGAGGGCGGCTCCCTCACCATCATCGCCACCGCCCTCGTGGACACGGGCTCCCGCATGGACGACGTGATCTTCGAGGAATTCAAGGGCACGGGCAACATGGAGATCCACCTCGACCGCAAGCTTGTGGACAAGCGCACCTTCCCCGCCATCGACATCAACAAGAGCGGCACCCGCAAGGAAGAGCTTCTCACCGAGGCCTTCGAGCTCAACCGCATGTGGATCCTCCGCAAGATCCTCAACCCCCTCTCCACCGTCGAAGCCATGGAGCTGCTCATCGGCAAGCTCAACGACTTTGAAAACAACGAGGCCTTCCTCAAGGGCCTCTCCGGAGGCTGATCCCGGCAAGGCCCGGGGCGGCTCATCTCCGCCCCGGGCCTTCTGTCCCTCGCTGTCCGCACCATCCCCCGGCGGCCTATCTTTCGTAGCGGCCGATCGCCGATCGGCCGAACGCCATCGCCGCCGCGAGAGGCCCCCTACGGCCACCCTTCGCCGTTGTAGGAGCGCTCTCCAGAGCGCGATCTTTTCCCCTCGCTGCCTCCACCGCGCCAGGTCCCGCTTGACAGCGGCTCGGGAGGAGGAGTAATCTCCCGGTCTGGTGGCGAAGCGCCGATTTGATCCTCAGCTTGCGGGCGCTTAATAAATGCAGCTAAAGCGGGACGCGGACCGTCCGGCTGATGCTGAGGCGGTCTTTTTGTTTGGGCAATGGGGAAAAGGCAATGGGCAATTGGCAATAGGCAATGGGCAATAGGCAATGGGCAATAGGCAATAGGCAATAGGCAATGGGCGGGGGGCGTGTTCATTTCAGGAGGTTTCCATGGCGGCACAGCGGCTTGAAACGCTCTGCTTGCACGCGGGGCAGGGGATCGATGAGACGGGGGCGCGGGCGGTGCCGGTGCACCGCACGTCGAGCTACGTGTTCAAGAGCTCCCGGCACGCGGCGGACCTCTTCGCCCTCAAGGAGCCGGGCAACATCTACACGCGCCTGCAGAACCCCACGCACGAGGTGCTGGAGAAGCGCATGGCCGCTCTGGAAGGTGGCGCGGGGGCGCTGGCCGTGAGCTCGGGGACGGCGGCGGTCTTCTACGCCGTCATCAACTTGGCGCGGGCGGGGGACGAGATCGTGGCGGCGGACAACCTGTACGGCGGGACCATGACGCAGTTCCACGACATCCTGCCCCAGTTCGGCATCCGCACGCGCTTCGTGAATGCCTCATCCCCGCAGGCGTTCGAGGCGGCCATCACGGACAAGACGCGGGCCCTCTTCGTGGAGACCATGGGGAATCCCTCCCTGGACGTGGCGGACCTCCCCGCCGTAGCCGCCGTGGCCGAGCGGCACCACGTGCCCCTCATGGTGGACAACACCTTCGCCACGCCCTGCCTCTGCCGCCCCATCGAGCAGGGGGCCCACGTCGTGGTGCATTCGCTCACGAAGTGGATCGGAGGCCACGGGACGTTCCTCGGCGGCGTCATCGTGGACTCGGGAACCTTCGACTGGACCGACCCCAAGTTCGCCCTCTTCAACGAGCCCGAGCCCAGCTATCACGGACTGCGCTTTGCCCATGATCTGGGGCCCCTGTCCGCGCAGGCCTTCATCCTCCGCGCGCGCCTCGTGCCCCTGCGCAACCTGGGTGCGTGCCTCAACCCTGACAATGCGTGGCTCGCCCTGCAAGGGCTGGAGACCCTGCCCCTGCGCATGGAGCGCCACTGCCAGAACGCCCTCGCCGTGGCGAGGTTTCTCAAGGGCCACCCCAAGGCCGCGTGGGTGCGCTATCCCGGGCTGGAGGACGACGCGGCGCACCCCGTGGCGAAGCGCTTGCTCGGCGGCGGTTACGGCGGGGTGGTGGTCTTCGGGATCAAGAGCGGGAAAGAGGGCGGCCAGGCCTTCATCGACACCTTGAAGCTCTTCTCCCACCTGGCCAACGTGGGGGACGCCAAGAGCCTGGCCATCCATCCCGCCACCACAACCCATGCCCAGCTCAGCGACGAGGAGCAACGGGCGGGGGGCATCACGCCCGACCTGGTGAGGCTTTCCATCGGGATCGAGCACATCGGCGATATCCTCGATGACTTGAACCAGGCCCTGGAGGCGACGTGAGGACTCCGCCCATGGAAAGGGAACAACGCGAGCGGGGCAGCGTCGTCGAACTGCCAGGCCCCTTCACCTTCGAAGGCGGGACCGTTCTCCACCGTCCCCGCGTCGCCTACGAGACTTGGGGCGAACTGAACGGCCAAGGGGACAACGCCGTCCTCTTGGTGCACGCCCTCACGGGCGACTCGCACGCCGCCTCGGGGGGCAGTTCGGGTGACGGGCGGCCGGGCTGGTGGGAAGGCCTCATCGGTCCGGGACAGGCCCTCGACCCCGAGAGGCACTTCATCCTCTGCACCAACCTGCTGGGAGGATGCTACGGCACGAGCGGCCCCTCGGACGAGGACCCGGCCATGGGCCAGCCCTCGGCGTGCGGCTTTCCCGTAGTCACCACGCGCGACATGGCACGAATTCAAAAATGCCTCCTGGACCACCTCGGCATCCGGGGCCTCGCCCTCATGCTCGGCGGTTCCCTCGGAGCCATGGTGGTGTGGGAGTTCATCGCCGAGTATCCCGGCTTCGCCAGGCGCGCGGCGCCGCTGGCGGGTGCGCCGCAGACCTCGCCCTGGGCCGTGGCCTTCAACGCCGTGGCGCGCCAGGCCATCGTAAATGATCCCGCATGGCTCGGGGGGCGTTACGCGGGCCCGGGCCCCGTGCGGGGCCTCTCTCTGGCCCGGCAACTGGCCATGACGACCTACCGCACGGACCGCCTCTTCGGCCAGCGCTTCGGCCGGGACCGGGAGGACCAGGATGCGGCCAGGGGTCTTGATCCTCGCAATCCTTTTCAGGTGGAGCGGTACCTTCACCACCAGGGCGAAAAACTCGTGGGGCGCTTCGACGCCAGGACCTATCTCGCTCTCACCGGCGCCATGGACCTGCATGACGTGGCCAGGGACCGCGGCGGGCTGGAGGCGGCGCTCTCGCGCGTTCAGACGGCAGTCCTCAGCGTGGGCATCGACACGGACGTCCTCTTTCCCGCGTGGGAGATGAGGGAGGCCGCGGAGCTGCTCGCTCGCCTGGGCAAGGAGGCGGCCTACGCGGAGCTGGCCTCGCCCTACGGGCATGACGCCTTCCTGGTGGAGTACGGGCAAATCAACCCCATGATCGCCGCGTTTCTCGGCGGGAGGCTCCCGTGAAGATCCTCAAATTCGGCGGCACCTCCGTGGGCGACGCCGCCAACATACGCAAGACTATGGCGGTGGTGAAGGGCCGGGTTTCGCAGTGTCCCGTCCTCGTCTTCTCGGCCATGGGCGATACCACCGACATCCTCCACCGGATGGGGGAGCAAGCCGCCGAGGGGAGGCTGGAGGCAAGCCTGGGCACCCTGGCGGCGTTGAAAGCCTACCACCGCGCCATTTTTGAAGACCTGATGCCGGGGAACGGCGAGGAGGCCTGGGCTCAGTGCGAGCACCTTTTCTCCGAGATGGAGGACGTGGCCCGCGGCCTTGCCGTCCTCTGGGATTTTTCCCCGGCGGTGCAGGACCGGCTCCTGGGCTTGGGCGAGTTGCTCTGCACGGCCATGCTCCGCCACGTCTTCCTCCAGGAAGGGCTTCCCGTGGCGTGGATGGATGCCCGCACGTTCATGGTGACCGACGCTCGGCACACGCAAGCCGAACCGGACTTCGACGCCATGGCCGCTCGCTGCAAGCAGATCCTTCTGCCTCTGGTGGAGCAAGGACGCATCCCCCTGACCCAGGGGTTCATCGGCCGGTCCGCGGGCGGTGCAAGCACGACCCTGGGGCGGGGCGGGTCGGACCTCACCGCGTCGCTCTTGGGCGCCGCGCTCGGCGCCGAGGAAATTGAAATCTGGACCGACGTGGACGGCATCATGACGGCCGATCCCTCCCTCGTGCCCGAGGCCCGAAACATCCCCGCCATGAGCTTCCAGGAGGCGGCGGAACTGGCCTTCTTCGGCGCCCGGGTCCTTCATCCCAAGACCCTCGCTCCCGCCGTGGACCGCGGCATCCCCGTGCGCGTGCTCAACACGGCGCGCCCCGAGGCGCGGGGGACGCTCATCCTCGCCCGAGTTTCTCCCAACGGAGGTCCCGTCAAGAGCATCGCCTACAAGGAGGGGATGACCGTGGTGACCCTCGTGTCGGCGCGCATGTTCAAGGCGCAGGGCTTTTTGCGGCGGCTCTTCGAAGTGCTGGAGCACCGGCGGATCGCCCCGGACCTGGTGGCCACGTCGGAAGTTTCGGTGGCCCTTGCCGTGAGCCCGGGCCCGGGCCTCTCCGAAGCGGTGGAGGACCTGCGCGGCCTGGGCGCCGTGAGCGTCCGTTCCTCGCAAGCCCTCGTGGCCGTGGTGGGCGAGAAGCTCAAGGAGACGCCGGGCATCGTGGGGCAGGTCTTTCAGGACCTGCGGGACGTGGGTGTGACCATGGTGTCGCAGGGAGGGTCGGACATCGCCTTGAGCTTCGCGGTGGCGGAGGAGGACCTCTCGCGGGTGGTCTCGCGCCTGCACCGGCGATTCTTCGAGAAGGAGCTCGATCATGGACAGTGAGAAGACGAGAGTCGCCGTCCTGGGGGCCACGGGAGCCGTGGGGCAGCGCTTCGTGCAGCTCCTGGCGGGGCACCCCTGGTTCGAGCTTGCGGCGGTGGCGGCTTCGGGCCGTTCCGAGGGCCGTGCCTACGGAGAGGTGGTGCGGTGGCTCCTGCCCGGGAGCGTGCCCGAGGAAGCCGCGGCCTTGGCCCTCGTGGCGGCTGAGCCGGCGGCGGTGGACGCGGACCTCGTGTTCTCGGCGCTGGACCCGGCCGCCGCCGAGAGCGTGGAGGGCCGGTTCCGGGCCGCCGGCAAGACGGTGGTCAGCAACGCCAGCGCCTACCGCATGCATCCCGACGTGCCCCTCGTGGTTCCCGAGGTGAACCCCGGCCACCTCGCCATGATCTCCGGGCAGCGCGCGCGCTGCGGCGGCGCCATCGTCACCAACCCCAACTGCTCCACCATCGGCCTCTGCCTGGCGCTGGAACCCCTGAGGAAGGCTTTCGGCCTGCGGCGCGTGCAGGTGACCACGATGCAGGCCCTCTCCGGCGCCGGATATCCCGGAGTTCCGTCCATGGACGTGGTGGACAACGTTCTTCCCCTCATCCCTGGGGAGGAGGACAAGCTGGAGCGCGAGCCCGCCAAGATCTTCGGAACGCTGTCCGGCTCGGAAGTCGAGGCGCATCCCGTCGCGCTGAGCGCCCAGTGCAACCGCGTGGCCGTGAGGGACGGGCATCTCCTTTCCGTGTCCGTGGAGATGGAAAAGCGCGCCACTCTCGAGGAGGCCGCCGAGGCGATTGAAGGCTACCGCTCGCCCCTGGAGGGGCTGGCCCTGCCTTCAGCGCCCGAGCGCCCCGTCCTCTTGAACCGGAGTGCCGCCCGCCCCCAGCCCGTCCTGGACCGGGACGCCTGCCGGGGGATGTCGGCCACCGTGGGCCGGCTCAAGCCGTGCCCCGTTCTGGGGCTCCGCTTCGTGGCCCTCGTCCACAACACCCTCAGGGGCGCTGCGGGTAACACGATCCTCATCGCGGAACTCATGAAGGCGCGGAACCTCCTCTGACCGGCGAACTGCGCCGATGCCCGCGGCGCGACAAGGGGGTGTGGGGGAACGAGTAGGTT
>JAKAKG010000163.1 GCA_021813555.1 Acidobacteriota bacterium | reverse complement strand
CGTCGGCCACCTCCGCCAGGGTTACCCCCTTGGCGGGTCCGTTGAGGGACCGGAAGGTGGCCTCCCGGGCCGTATCGAGCTTGAGGATGGGGTCGTCGAGCAGCCCGAGGGCCGCCCGGATGGAGGGCCGGTGCACCGTCGTGCTGTTGGAGAGGATGGCCGTCCGGCACGCGGGAGCGTAGGTGTCCCTCAGGGCCGCCACGTCTCCGGCGATGGCCGGAAACTCGGGGTGGAGGGTCGCCTCCCCGTTGCCCGAGAAGGTGAGGGTGTCGGGAGGTGTGCCCGCCCCCGCCAGACGCTTGAGCTCCTCCTCAAGGGCGCGGCGTACGGCCTCGCGGGAGGGAAGAAAGGCGGCGAAGAGGGCCGGCTGGATGGCCAGCATCCCCGTCCAGGAGTACTGGCAGTAGCGGCAGTTCATGGAGCACACCTTCACTTCGTCGGGCAGGATGTTCAGCCCCAGCGAACGCCCCAGGCGCCGCGAGAGGACGGGTCCGTACAGGATGCCCCGCTGAAGCGGGATGGTTTCAGGAAGGGTCGTGGACACGGCGGGCCTCCAGGGTAGCGGCCGTCCACCGGGCGCCCAGATCAGAGCACATGGGAGGCGGCCCCTTTCACGAACGGGTTATGCCGCTTCTCGTAGCCGATGAGGGTCGCCGGGCCGTGGCCCGGGTAGACTTCCGTAGATTCGGGCAAGGCGTAGAGCGACGTTCGGATGGAATGGACGAGCGTGTCGTAGTCCCCGCCCGGAAGGTCCGTCCTGCCCACGGACTGGGCGAAGAGGGTGTCGCCGCTGATGACCAGCCCGGGGGCGGCGAAACAGGTGCCGCCGGGCGTGTGGCCGGGCGTGTGAAGGACGCGGAGGGATCCTCCCCCCACGGGGATGTTGTCTCCGTCCTTCAGGAAAACGTCCGGATCGGGGCTTGTGCGGCCGGGGAACCCGAACAGGGCCGCATGCCGCGACATGTCACGAAGGAGTTCCAGGTCGCTCTCGTGCAGCATGAGAGGGCACCCGAAGGCCTCCTTGAAGAGGCCGTTGTTGTAGGTGTGGTCGAAATGGGCGTGGGTGTTGAGGATGGCCGTCAGGGTGAGGCCTCTTTCCCGTATGGCGCCCTCGATGGGCTCGCTGCCCATGCCCGGATCCACGAGCACGGCCTCGTGGCGATCTGGATCCCAGACCAGATAGCTGTTGTTTTCCAGGGGACCCACTTGGAACGTAAGGACTTTCAAGGCGCCTGCCATATCACCTGCCCGCAAGAGAATCCAACGCGCCGCCGGAGGGCCTTATTTCGCCGCGCGCGGCCCCTCCAGCCCCGTCTAGCCGAAGCTAAAGTCTAGCATGGGAAGGATTAATCCGTCCATCCGGAGGTTTCCGGCGGGGAGGGTTCTGCGAAGCCGGGGAGGAGTTTCGGATTAGGACAGGCGGCCCCGCCCACCCGAAGGATGAGCATGGCTTCGGCGGCCGAGAGCTTGCCCGTGTTCACCTCCTCCTCCACCTGCGCCGCCGTAGCCCCGATGAAGCGGCCCGCGAGCCAGCGATAGAAGACCCATCGTCCGTGCCTGAAGAGCCAGATCCGGTCGGGGAGGGGATCGTCCAGGAGAAGGCGGCAGTTGGCCCACCGAGGATCGGAGCGCTCTCTGAGCTCGCTCCAGATGATGCGGCGGAGCGAGGGAGCGTCCGTGGGGAGCCCCTTCGCGTCGGGCCCCAAGGCGCGATTGGCGAGAGATCGCAACGCTTCTGCTTCCTGCACGCCGGGCCCCGCGAGCGTCTCTGCCATGAGCGCCAGGAGGTCCGCCGTTTTGCGGCGCTTGAGGATCGCCACGAAGCGCCTCACGTCGGTTCCGACCCGTGCCTCCACGGCGGGCCGGACCTCTCCCCAAAGGGCCTGAAGGATGCCGTGTTCGGTCGCCATCCGCCTAGCCCGGAGGCCAGGAGAACCGCCGGCCGCCCATGACGTGCACGTGCACGTGGGGAACCGTCTGGCCGCCGTCCTCCAGACAGTTGAAGTTGAGCCTGTACCCCTGCTCCCCCAGGCCGCGCTCCTTGGCGATGCGCGCCGCCAGGAGAAGCATGTCCCCCATGAGCGGCCCATCCGCGGGAGTGAGGTCGTTCAGGGTGGTGATATGCACGCGGGGGATCACGAGCACGTGGGTGGGCGCTTGGGGATTGATGTCCTCGAACGCGTAGTAGCGGTCGTCGGCGTACACTTTCTTGCTCGGGATCTTTCCGGCGGCGATCATGCAAAAGAGGCAGTCGGCCATGGCTTGCTCCTCCGTAGATCCTCATCATACAACAGCCATTATCCTGGAAGCCCTCTTCGGGTAGGCCCGTGCCGGGTAGGCCCCGATCCCCGCGACCCTTCTCGGAGGGCGGCCCCCCGTCTCTTGACCCTCATGCGCTCAAGGTGTAAGGTAATGCGGCGGATGCGGGAATCTGCATCCCCGGGTGGTGAGCGTAGCTCAGTTGGCAGAGCTCCGGACTGTGGCTCCGGTTGTCGCGGGTTCAACCCCCGTCGCTCACCCCAATTTTTCCGATCACTTGGGCGCCCGTAGCTCAGCTGGATAGAGCGTCGGCCTCCGGAGCCGAAGGTCGTGGGTTCGAATCCCGCCGGGCGCACCATCTTTTCCCCTTAATTACCAATGAGTTACGCGCAGGGGTTGCCTGGGTGGCTTCTTCGTCGCTAGGGGAGGTGCAGGTTTTGTGCGGGTTTGTTTCGAGGACGGTGACTGAGAAAAGGGGTCTTTAGTGTTGGCGTGTTGGTATAAACCCTCGCCCCAAGCCTCCCCCCTGGGGTTGCCCTGGGGGTGGTCTTCTTCACCCGGCCAAGCGGCGGCGTGGGCCTCTAAAGACGGGCCACGCAAGGGCTCGTGGCAACAGGCGCGCCGGGGGTGCCTTCCCAGCGTGTTAAAATGACTCCGTGACGTGGGGCGACGGGGGGTGCCTTCCCAGCGTGGGGAGACGGGGTCACATCTAACATATCATCACAGGGGTGGCCGGCCGCCGCCCATGGTTTGCCGCGCAATCCGCCGTCACCATTTCGTCATCCCCTCAGTCCCCTCATCTCGTCCCTTCCGCCCTGCTACCCGCCCTTGCTCCTTGCGCGGTAGCGGCGGATGAGGGCGCTGGTGGAGCTGTCGTGGGAAGGGCCGGGGGATGCCTGGCCCTCCAGCTGCGGGATGATGCGCTCGGCCAGGACCTTGCCGAGCTGGACGCCCCACTGGTCGAAGGAGTCGATGGCCCAGAGGGCTCCCTGCGTGAACACGCTGTGTTCGTAGAGCGCCACGAGGCTGCCCAGGATCTCGGGCGTGAGGCGCTGGGCGAGTATCGTATTGGAGGGCCGGTTGCCCGGGAAGGTGCGGTGCGGCACCAGCCGTTCGGGCACCCCCTCGGCCCTCACCTCGTCGGCGGTCTTGCCGAAGGCGAGGGCTTCGGTCTGGGCGAAGAGGTTCGCCGTGAGCAGGTCGTGGTGGCGCCCCAGTGGGTTGAGCGGCTCGCAGAAGCCGATGAAGTCGCAGGGGATGAGCTTGGTGCCTTGGTGGAGGAGCTGGTAGAAGGAGTGCTGGCCGTTGGTGCCGGGCTCGCCCCAGTAGACGGGGCCCGTCTGGTAGTTCACAGGCTCGCCGCTCAGGGCGGTTCCCTTGCCGTTGCTTTCCATGGCCAGCTGCTGGAGGTAGGCCGGGAAGCGCTTCAGGTACTGGTCGTAGGGAAGGACCGCCACGGTCTGGGCGCCGAGGAAGTTATTGTACCACAGGGCTAGCAGGCCCATGAGCACGGGAAGGTTGCGCTCGAAGGGGGCGGTGCGGAAGTGCTCGTCCATGGCGTGGAAGCCCGCCAGCATGGCCCTGAAATGGGCGGGCCCCACGGCGAGCATGGTGGACAGGCCGATGGCCGAGTCCATGGAGTAGCGGCCTCCGACCCAGTCCCAGAACTCGAACATGTTGGCCGTGTCGATGCCGAACTTGGCCACCTCGCCGGCGTTGGTGGAGACGGCGACGAAATGCCTGGCCACGGCCGATTCGTCTCTCAGGGCGCCCAGGCACCAGTCGCGGGCCGTGCGCGCGTTGGTCATGGTCTCCAGGGTGGTGAAGGTCTTGGATGAGATGATGAAGAGGGTCTCCTCCGCGCGCAGGCCGCGGGTGGCCTCCGTGAAATCCGTGCCGTCGATGTTGGAGACGAACCGGAAGGTCATGTCGCGCCGGCTGTAGTGGCGGAGGGCTTCGTAGGCCATGACGGGCCCCAGGTCGGAGCCGCCGATGCCGATGTTGACGACGTTGAGGATCGGTTTCCCCGTGTGGCCTTTCCACGCGCCGTCGCGCACGCGCAGGCAGAAGTCCTCCATCTTGCGAAGGACGGAATGGACCTGGGGCACCACGTTCTGCCCGTCCACGAGGATGGATTCGCCCATGGGCGCGCGCAGGGCCACGTGCAGGACGGGCCGCTGCTCCGTGACGTTGATCTTATCGCCGCGGAACATGGCGTCCATGCGGGCGCGCAGTCCCGCCTCCTCCGCCAATCGCAGGAGGAGCGTGAGGGTCTCATCGGTGATCCGGTTCTTGGAGTAGTCCAGATAGAGGCCCGCGGCCTCCGCCGCCAAGCGCTCGCCGCGCCCCGGATCTCCGGCGAAGAGCTGGCGCAGGTGGAGGTTCCGGATGGTGTCGGCGTGCGCCTCAAGGGCGCGCCATGCGGGCGTATTCGTGAGGGGAGCCGCCGCGCCGCCACCCGAGCTCATCGCCCGCCTCCTTCCCGGCCCGGCGCCTTCTCGTCGTGGCCGCCGAACTCGTGGCGCAGGGCAGAGAGGACCTTGCCGGCGAACACGTCCTCGCCCCGCGAGCTGAAGCGCTCGAAAAGGGCCGCCGTGAGGACGGGGGCGGGAACCGACTCGTCGATGGCCGCCATGATCGTCCACCTGCCCTCGCCCGAGTCCGACACCCGGCCCGTGAAGCCCGACAGCTCGGGGTCGCTGGCCAGGGCGGAGGCGGCCAGGTCCAGGAGCCAGGAGGCGATCACGCTGCCCCGTCGCCAGACCTCCGTGACGTCCGCCAGGTTCAGGTCGTAGCGATAGAACTCGGGATGGCGCAGGGGGGTGGTCTCGGCGTCCGCGGCCGCAGGCGCGCTGCCCGCGCCCGCGTGGCGGAGGATGTTCAGGCCCTCCGCGTAGGCGGCCATGAGGCCGTACTCGATGCCGTTGTGGACCATCTTGACGAAATGGCCCGCCCCGCTGGGCCCGCAGTGCAGGTAGCCCTGCTGGGCCGTTCCGCCGGTTCCCGCCTGTCCCGGCGTGGGGGGCGCGGCGCCGATGCCGGGGGCGAGGGTTGCGAACAGGGGGTCGAGGGCCCGGACGGCGCCCCGGTCGCCCCCGATCATGAGACAGTACCCTCGCTCGGCGCCCCAGACGCCGCCGCTGGTGCCCACGTCCAGGTAGTGAATGTGTCGCGCGCCCAGCTCGCGCGAGCGGCGGATGTCGTCGTGGTAGTGGGAGTTTCCTCCGTCGATGACCACGTCGCCCGCCTCCAGCAGGGGCGCCAGCGTGCCCAGCACGGCATCCACCAGGGCCGCGGGCACCATGAGCCAGACCACCCTCGGTTTGGAGAGCTTGGCGACGAAGGCTTCCACCGTGTGTGCTCCCGAGGCGCCCTCACGCTCAAGGGCCGCCACGGCGCCCGCGTTCACGTCGTACACGACGCATTCGTGGCCGCCTTTCATCCACCGCCGAACCATGTCTCCGCCCATGCGTCCGAGTCCGACCATGCCTGCCTGCATACGAAATCTCCTTACACCCTATGATACGGCACTCGCATCCCTTTCCCCGCATCTTTAAGAATAACAAGGCCCGCGCTTCAGGCATTTCGTGGGCCGGACCGAGCCGCCGAGACGCCCCGGGCCAGCAAGTCCGGCCCAAGTTTCCAAGGGCGCCCGGAGCGAGTAAACTTGGGCTCCCGGAGCGCCGCCGGTTGGGCGGGCGGGTTCCGGTACGAGAGGAGGGGGTTCATGAACATCCTGATGATCCTGAACGGGGCGCCGTACGGCAACGAGACCACCTTCAACGCCCTTCGGCTGGCCATGGCCCTTCAGGCGGACGAGGCCAAGCCCGGCCTAACTCTATTCCTCATGGCCGACGCCGTCTTCTGCGCCATGCCGGGCCAGATGACCCCGCAGGGCTACTACAACATCGAGCGCATGCTCAAGTCACTCATCGCGAAAGGCGCCAAGGTCTCCGCGTGCAGCTCCTGCGTCCAGGCCCGGGGCATCATGGAGCTGGATCTCATCGAGGGCGTGGAGATGAGCACCATGCCGCAGCTGGCCGCGATCGTCGTGCAGGCCGACAAGGTCATGAATTTCTAAGGCTTGAACAAGCGATAGACCGCTACCTCAGCCCCCAGCGGCGCATTTTCCGCAGCAGGGTGGTCCGGTGGATGCCGAGCTCCTTGGCGGCGTGGCTCTTGTTGCCGCCGTGGCGGGCAAGGGCGGCGCGGATGGCCTCGTCCTCGAGGCGGTCCAGCCCCAAGGCGGAGGTGCCGGAGGGGTGCGGCGTACGCGCCGCGCAGTCGGCCACGTTGGAGGGCAGGCACTCGATCTGGATTTCATCCTCGGTGCACAAGATGAAGGCCCGCTCGATGAGGTTCTCCAGCTCCCGGATGTTGCCCGGGAAGGTGTAGCCCATGAGCGCCGCCATGGCCTCGGGCGTGACGCCCTGGATAGGCTTGCCCGTGGCCTCCTGGAAGCGCTGGACGAAGTGCCGGGTGAGCAGGGGAATGTCCTCGGGCCGCTCGCTCAGGGGCGGAAGGCAGATCTGGAGGACGTTGAGCCTGAAGTAGAGGTCCTTGCGGAAGGTGCCTTCGGCCACCATGGCTTCCAGGTCCCTGTGGGTGGCCGTGATGACGCGCACGTCGGCCTTCATGAGCAGGTTGGACCCCAGGGGTTCGTAGGTTTTCTCCTGGAGGAACCGCAGGAGCTTCACCTGGAGGGGCTTGGGCAAATCGCCCACCTCGTCCAGGAACAAGGTGCCGCCCTCCGCCTGGGCGATGCGCCCCGCGCGGTCCCTCTTGGCGTCCGTGAAGGCGCCCTTGCGATAGCCGAAGAGTTCCGATTCCAGGAGCGTCTCGGGAAGGGCGGCGCAGTTCACCGCCACGAAGGGACGGCGCCGCCGGGGCCCGTGGTTGTGGATGGCCTTGGCCACCAATTCCTTGCCCGTACCGCTCGCGCCGCAGACGAGGATGGTGCTCGTGCTCTCGGAGACCGCGGGCAGAATGTGGAAGATGCGGTGCATGGCCGGGTTCCGGCTCACGATGTCCTCGAACTGGTGCTGGTCGTCGAGCTTGCGCCTGAGAGCGAGGATGGGGGAGAGGTCCTTGAAGGCCTCCACGCCTCCCATGATCCCGCCCGAGGGCAGCTCCAGCGGCGCCGTGCTGATGGAGATGGGGATGAGCCTCCCGTCCTTGGTGTGAATCCGCACCTCGCGCTGGCGCAGGTGCTCCCGCGAGGCGATGCTCCGGCGCAGCAGGCAGTCCTTCTTGCAGATGTCCGTCTGGAAGACCGCGGAGCACTCCCTCCCGATGACGTCCTTGGCCGCGTAGCCGGTGATCGTCTCGGCGGCCCGGTTGAAGGAGGTGATGTGTCCCTCCCGGTCCACCGTAAACACGCCTTGGTCTACCACATCGAGCACGAGGGGAAAATAGCGGGGGTCCAGGGGCGTCTTCATGGGCCAAGTGTAGCGCGATGCGACGCATGATGCAACAGGTGTGCGCTACACTGTCGGCTCCTGCACCAGGCTTCCCCGTCCCCACCCTCCGTCACGCCGGCCGCCCGTGCGCGTGATCATGACGCCTTATAAATAGCGTTATCAATATGATACGAAGCGGTGCTGCCGGCCCGGTCCCGCGCCCGTCCCTGTGCGCGGGCTTGGCACGGGGGATGCTTGGTCGGGGTGGGGGCAAAAAGGGCGCAACGGGCCAGGTTGCCCAAAAGGGACTAAACGATGGGCGAGGAGCCGAAACACCTCAACCTGCGAGCCTTTTCCACCGGTGAGGCGGCGCGGTTCTGCTATGTGACGTCGGAAACGATCCAGAACTGGATTCGCGCGGGCCGCCTCGCGGCCCAGCGGACCGCCGGCGGCCAGTACCGCATCCGCGCCCGTGACCTGAGGGCCTTCATGGCGGAGAACGGGATGGACACGGCCGTCCTGGACGACAAGGAAAACGTAAGGCCCAATTGTTGGGAGTTCCACGGCCAGATCGCGGCCCGGTTCGGGAGCTTCTCGCAGGAGGTCTGCGCCACGTGTCTCGTACGGCGGTCGGGAACCAGGAACTGCTGGGAGCTGCACGGACTCCTCCCGCTCACGGCCCGCCGCTACTCGCAGTGCGAAGACTGTAGCTACTTTCAGCGGTTCGGGCTCTCCTCCCGCGAGGGGGACGGGGAGCCTCAAGGGGATCCGCCAGGTTCGAAGAACCCATAAAGGGGGAGCCATGGTTCCGGAACAGCCACACGTCCAAGAAGTCACCAAGGGCAAGGGAGCCCCGCAGGGAGCGGCACCGCCCGGGAAGCAGGGGAGCGGAGCGAAACTTCTGCCGCACCAGATCATGGGGCTTAGCTACTACATGGAACGCCTCTACCCCGGCGACAAGGTGCGGCGCTTCCTGGAGATCTTCGCCGCGGTGCTCCAGCACAGCAACTACGCCCAGCTCGTGGACACGTACGCCAGGGTCGGAGCCAAGTGCGCGAACTGCGCCACCTCCTGCCAGATCTACCTGGCCACCAAGGATCCCAAGGACATCCCCTGCTACAGGACCAACTTGCTCCTGGAAATCTACCGGCGCCATTTCACCTTCCGCGGCGTGCTCCAGAGCAAGCTCACGGGGACCGTCTACCTGACGGAGGAGCGCATCCGCGAGCTGGCCGAGTCGGTCTACCACTGCACGGGCTGCCGCCGGTGCTCCTTCGAATGCCCCATGGGTATGGACCACGGCCTCATAACCCACTTGAGCCGCTACATCCTCGCCGAGATGGACATCACCCCCAAAGCGCTGGTCGTGGCCACCCGCGAACAGCTTGAAGGCAAGAGCGGCAACACCTCCGCCATCCCCGTCCCGGCCCTCCTCGACACCCTCGAGTTCCTCCAGGACGACATCAAGGACGAGAAGGGCATCGACGTCTCCTTCCCCATAGATCAGGAAGGCCGCGAGTTCGTGTTTTTCCCCGCCGTGAGCGACTACCTGCTGGAGGCGGAGACCCTCAAGGGCATCGCGGTGACCTTCCACGCCGCCGGAGAGACGGACCGGTGGACCATCGGCACGGGCTACTTCGACGGCATCAACTACGGCCTTTTTTACAGCGACTGGTGCGCGGAGCGGATCATCCAGAAGGAGATCGGCGAGACCATGCGCCTCAAGGGCAAGAAGATCCTCATCGGCGAGTGCGGCCACGCCTCGCGCAGCGCCAAGCTCTTCGTGCCCACCTTCGGCGGCGGCAAGGACGCCCTGCCCGTGATGAACATCATGGAAGTGACGGTGGACATGCTCCGCAGGGGAAAGCTGAAGCTGAACCCCGACGTCATCAAGGAGCGCGTCACCTACCACGACCCCTGCAATATCGCCAGGACGGGCTGGATCGTTGACCAGCCGCGGGAGATCCTGCGCAGCTTCTGCAAGAACTACGTGGACATGGAGCCCAAGGGCGCCAAGAACTACTGCTGCGGCGGCGGGGGCGGAACGGTCTCCATCGACGAGATCCGGTCTTACCGCACGAAGGTGACCGGAAAGGTGAAAGCGGACCAGATCCGGGCCACGGGGGCGCACTACGTGGTGGCCCCCTGCGCCAACTGCAAGAAGCAGCTCAGGGAAGTATGCGAGGACAACGGGCTCGCGGACGTGGAGGTGGTGGGACTCCACGACCTCATCTACAAGGCCATCGTGCTGTAGGGGGATGACGCCATGGAATCGTTCTTGACCTTCTGCCGGGGGCCGCTGCTGCTACTGGCGTTCTCGGTGTTCTTCCTGGGCGCGGCGCGGCAGGTGGCGCTCACCTTCGTGGAGCTGGGGCGGGCCTACAGGCGTGCCGGGGACCAGGCCGTGAACTTGAAGTTCATCTTCAAGCGGAGCCTTGGCTGGATCATTCCCGTCAACGGCCTGCGCGGTACCCGATGGGTCTACACCGCCGCGTCGGTCGTGTTCCACGCCGGGATGCTGCTCGTGCCTCTCTTCCTCGCCGGACACATCGAACTGATCCGGAAGGGCGTGGGCCTGGCCTGGCCTTCCTTGGGTCCCGGGGCCGCCGATGCCCTGACGCTGGCCACCATGGCCGCCCTCCTGGCCCTCTTCGTCCTGCGCGTGGCGAGCCGGGCCTCCCGCTTCCTGTCCACGTTTCAGGACTGGTTCCTTCTGGCCCTGTGCATGGCGGCCTTCCTGACGGGGTACGGCGTGGCCCATCCCCTGGCCAATCCGCTTCCCTTCACCTTCGTCTACATCGTCCACCTGCTGAGCGCGGAACTGCTGCTGGTCCTGGTTCCCTTCTCCAAGCTGGGCCACGTGATTCTCTTTCCCCTCACCAGGGCCTCGTGGGAAATGGGCTGGCACTTCGTCCCCGGGGCCGGTGATCGCATCAGGATCGCCCTCGGAAAGGAGGGGGAGCCCGTATGATCCAGAATCCCTGCATCCTCACGGACGTCACCAAGTGCATCGGCTGCGAGCAATGCGTGGCCGCCTGCAAGAAGATCAACGGCCTGCCGGCAGAGGACGCGCCGCCCCGCCCCGGCAACTCCGTGGACGGCCTTTCGGCGGACCGGTGGACCACCATCATCCGGAGGCCGGACAACCACTTCGTCCGAAAGCAGTGCCGCCACTGCGCGGAGCCGGCGTGCGTCTCCGTGTGCCCCGTGGGCGCCCTTCAGAAAACCCCCGAGGGGCCGGTGATCTACGACAAGAGCATCTGCATGGGCTGCCGGTACTGCATGATGAGCTGCCCCTACGGCATTCCCCACTACGAGTGGAACTCCGCGGCGCCCTCGGTCCGCAAGTGCATCATGTGCTACGGCAACCTGAAATCGGGCAAGATCTCCGAGCCCGCTTGCGTCACCGCGTGCCCCCAGAAGGCCACCCTCTTCGGAACCCGCGACGCCATGCTCGCCGAGGCTCGCGAGCGCCTCCAGGCGGAGCCCGGCAAATACGTCCAGACCATCTGGGGCGAGCACGAGGTGGGAGGGACGTCGGTCCTTCTCATCGCGGACATCCCCCTCGAATTCCTCGCCCTGAACCAGGGACATCCCCTCGGCGACAAACCGCTGCCCGAACGGACGTGGGCGGCTCTGAAACCCGTCCCCTTCGAGTTCGTGGGGATGGGGCTCCTGATGGGCGGCGTCTACTGGATCATCGAGCGTCGCAAGAAGCTCGCCCTCGAAGCGGGCGGCGCAGCCGCCAAGGACACCAGGGGGGAGGCCGGCCATGAGAAATAACCGCATGTTCGTGTTCAAGGCGATCCTCTGGTGCGTGGCGGGCCTCGCGGCGGCCGTGGCGGTCCTGCGCTTCGCCCTCGGCCTCGGCGTGGCCACGGCCCTCTCGGACACCACGCCCTGGGGCCTCTGGATCGGATTCGACGTCATGGGCGGCGTGGCCCTGGCCGCGGGCGGCTTCGTCATCGCCGCGGCGGTCCACGTCTTTCACCGGGAGACGTACCACGCGGCGGCGCGCCCCGCCATCCTCACGGCTTTCCTCGGCTACGGAGCCGTGGCGGTGGGGCTCCTCTTCGACCTCGGCCTTCCTTGGAACATCTGGCATCCCATGATCTTCTGGAACATCCACTCGCCCCTCTTCGAGGTGGCGTGGTGCGTCATGCTCTACCTCACGGTGCTGGCCCTGGAGGTGGCGCCCGTGATCCTCGAGCGCACGCCCTTCCAGAAGGCCTACCGGTTCCTGTCCAGGCTGGCGCTCCCCATCATGATCCTGGGCATCATGCTCTCGACGTTGCACCAATCGTCCCTGGGCTCCCTCCTCCTCATCATGCCCTTCAGGATCTATCCTCTCTGGTACACGCACCTCCTTCCCGAGCTCTTCTTCATCTCGGCCATCTGCCTGGGGCTCAACATGGTCATGTTCGAGTCCTCCGTCACCTCATGGCTGTACCGGCGGGAACCGGAAACCAAGATGCTGGGCGGCCTCGCCAAGCTGGCCTCCGCGGCTCTCGCGTTCTACTTCGTGGTGCGGATCGCCGATCTCGCGTACCAGCACAAGCTGGGCTTGATCTTCGCGGGGACCTGGGAGGGCAACCTCTTCATCCTCGAGATGCTCCTCTCCACGATCCTGCCCATGGTCCTCTACACCCTCCCCGCCGTCCGCCGCTCCCCCACGGGCCTCTGGCTCATCTCCATGGGTTCGGTGCTGGGCTTCGTGCTCAACCGCGTGAACGCCTCGGGCTTGAGCCAAATCTGGGCCACCCGGTCGTTCTACTTCCCCGCCTGGACGGAGTTCGCCATCAGCCTCGGCATCGTCTCCGCGTGCGGCCTCATCTTCTTCTTCGTCCAGGAACATTTCCCCGTGGATCCTCACGGCCTCAACGACATCGAGGAGCAGCGGGAGCTCGCGGACAAGAGCTCGCCGGCTTTCGCCCCCTTCACCCAGGTCTGGCTCGGGGAAGGATGGCGCAAATCGGCGCGGGTCTACTCCATATGTTTCGTCGTGGCCATGGCCCTCGGCCTGACCCTGGCGCCCAAGACCGAACCGGCCGTCACGCGGAAGGCCGACAGGGCACGGGGCGCCAACGTGCTGCGGGTGGGCGACGGCCCGCGCTACGTGTACTTCGACCACAAGCGCCACCAGGATGAGGCCGGGAAGGAAAAATCCTGCGGCACCTGCCACCACCTGCACCTGGCGGGAGACGTGGGCACGCCGTGCAGCGAGTGCCATCGCCGCCTGTTCGTCCCTACCAACGTGTTCGATCACGACCGCCACGTGGAGCGCGCGGGCGGCCGGGAGTCGTGCGCCAAGTGCCACGGGCCCGGCGAGCCCCAGTCGCTGACGGTGGTAAAAACCTGCCAGGACTGCCACCAGAAGGACATGATGGCGGCTGGAAACACGGTGGTCACGGCCTTCAAGAACCCTTCGGCGGCCAGTTACAAGGACGCCATGCACAAGATGTGCATCCCGTGCCACGTCACCAAGGCCGCCGATCCCAAGGTCAACCTTCCCAACTTGGGCCGGTGCGGTGCCTGTCACGACAGCGGCACGCAATCGGAAAAGGCGTACAAGACCGAGGTTCCACCGGGGCAGGAGGGCATCGGCCGCACATGAGCGAGCATTCGACGTCCCCAAAGCGAGCGCCCAAAGTCCTCATCGTGGACGACGAGCGCGACATCGTTGACTACCTCTCCATGGTTCTGGAGGACGAGGGCTTCGTCGCACAAGGGCTGACGGAGACGGAAGGAGCGCTGGAGCGCATCAAGAAGGAAAGGCCCGATCTCGTGCTGCTGGACGTCATGATGCCCGGCCACACGGGCCTTTCCCTGTACAGGGCCATGCGGGAGGACGAATCCACCCGGGCCATCCCTGTTCTCATTATCAGCGGCTATGCACGCCAGGAGGATTTCGCCAAAATGGAACTGAGCGAACTGGAGACGGGCAGCCTTCCGCCTCCGGAAGGATACCTGGAGAAACCCATCGCTGTTTCCATTCTCCTCGCCACTTTGAAGAGGATCCTGGAGCCCCATGAGCCCAGAACCGTCACCCCCTGAAGTCCGAAAGCTTCTCGACGACCACCTCTTCGACCTCGCCCCCATCATGATGGCGGTGCTGGACCCCGAATTTCAGATCGTGGAGGCGAATGCCGCCTTCCGCAACGTGTTCGGGCCGTGGGAGGGGCGGCACTGCTATGAGATGCTCAAGGGCGAGGCGGCTCCATGCGAGCGCTGCCAGGCCACCTGGACTTTCGCTGACGGCAAGTCCAGGCTGTGCGACGACCGTCTCACCGTGAGCAAGGGTGTCACCTCGCACTTCGTCGTCCGCGTGGCGCCCCTCTCCACCGAGGACATCATCGCCAACCCGTACGTCCTCTGGGTGGCCTCGAACGTGAACGAGGCGAGCAGCCTCCAACGGGAGAACGACATCCTCTTCGAGCGGGTGCCGTGCTACGTGACAGTGCTCGACCGGGACCTGGAAGTGGTTCGCGCCAACCGGCGCATGCGCGAGACTTTTGGAAAGTCCTGGGGCAAGAAGTGCTACCAGGTGTACAAGCGGCGGGACCGGCCCTGCCGGAAGTGCCCCGCTCTCATGGTCTTCGAGGACGGGAAGGAGCACTCGGCCGAACAGATCGGTGTGACCACCACGGGAGAGGAGGCGCACTACATCGTCACCGCGTCGCCCCTCACGCGGGAGCACGGGGACCCCAACGGCAAAGTGAACTTCGTCATCGAGATCGCCACGGACGTGACCAACCTTCGGACCCTCGAACGCGACAAGCTGGAGGCCGAGCGCCTCGCCGCGGTGGGCCAGACCGTGGCGGGCCTGGCGCACGGCATCAAGAACATCCTCATGGGGGTGGAGGGCGGCATCTACGTCATGGAATCGGGGATGCGCAAGAGCCAGATGGACCGGGTGGACCGCGGCGTCCAGATGCTCAAGCGCAACGTGGAGAAGATCTCCTCCCTGGTCAAGAACCTCCTGAGCTTCTCCAAGGGGCGGCAGCCCAGCGTCGCCCTCGTGGATCCGAACGCGCCCGCGAGGGACATCCTGGAGCTCTACGGCGCCATGGCCCGGAAGGTGGGGGTGTCGCTGGAGGGGGTTCTTCAGGAAGGACTCGCCCCAGCCCCCATGGACGTCCAAGGGATCCATACATGCTTGGCCAACCTCGTCTCCAACGCTGTGGATGCCTGCCAAGCCAGCGAGAAGGGGGACTGCAAGGTGGTCCTCACCACCTCCGAGGCCAGTGGCGCCCTGATCTACGAGGTGGCCGACAACGGTTGCGGGATGGACTACGAGGTCAAGAACAGGATTTTCACCACCTTCTTCACCACCAAGGGGGCGGGGGGCACGGGCCTCGGGCTCCTCACGACCCGAAAGATCGTTCAGGAACACGGAGGCAAAATCCTGCTAGAATCAGATCCAGGACAGGGCACCAGGTTTCGCATCGTGTTGCCGCGCGACAGGCTTCCCGTCGTGACGGCGGTGACTTCGGCGGGGGATGGGAGCCGGACAGAGGAGGGGAACCATGGCGCAGCCCAGTGACAAGCGGATTCTGGTGGTGGACGACGAGGAGGACGTGGTGACGTTCTTGTCCATGGCCTTGGAGGACGCGGGCTTTCAGACGGACTCGGCGCGCAGCGCCGACGAGGCCCTCGACAAGGTCAAGGCGTCGGCCCCGGACTGCATCTCCCTGGACATGGTCATGCCTGGCAAGTCGGGCATCGTTCTCTTCCACGAGCTGCACAAGAATGCCGCCTGGTCCAAGATCCCCGTTCTCTTCGTGACGGGCCACGCCAAGGACGAGCGAGTTAAGCGCGACCTGGACGCCGCCGCGGCGCTGGCGGACAGCACCATTTCGGGCCCGGCCACCTACCTGGAGAAGCCGGTCACCGCCGAAACGTTCGTGCAGGCGGTGGCGGCGGCGGTGGGGGTTGAGCTTCCCGAAGGCGCCTTGGGTGAACCCTCTCCGGCGGATGTGCGGAGCGAGCTGGAACATCTGATCCGAAGCGCCGATCCGGAGGCCCTCGCGCAGGCGCTCCGGCTGCTCAAGTCCAAGTCCTGAACCCCGCGCGGCGGACCTCTGCTCCACGAAGGTGGAGGGGGATTTGACGGCGCCGAATAATGAGCATATGCTCGTAACTGTTAGGGCAAGTGGGGCCTTGAGGCGCACGGAGCCGAAGGGGCGAGCCCATGCGCCAGGAACGATAAGAAACCAGCGGCGATGTCCGCGTTTTCAGGAGGATCACATGATGAAAGTAGCCCTACCCATGGTTGATGGCAGGTTCTCGGAGCACTTCGGCGGAGCGGAGGCTTTCGGCTTGTTCGAGGTGGACGAGATCAAGAAGGCCGTGGTTTCCAAATCCATCGTCCAGGCGCCGCCCCACGAGAAGGGCGCTTTTCCCATGTGGCTCCGCGACCAAGGCGCGAGCGTGATCCTGGCGGGCGGCATGGGCCCCAGGGCGGTGCAGATGTTCGAGCAGTTCGGCATCAAGGTGGTGTCCGGCGTGGCGGGAGGGGAGCCCGAGACCCTTGTTAAGGCCTTCCTAGCCGGCACCTTGGTGACCACGGGCGAGGTGTGCAGCGGCGGCCACTTGCACCATTGCGGCGACCACGGCCACGAGCACGCCTAGCGGCATGCAAAGAAGCCCGCACTGGGCCCGGCGGGAGTGTCTCAGCCGCGTGCTGCAGCGGGGCCGACACCGGGATCTGAGGAGATCGACGGCGGGTGTAGCGCCTTTTCACGGAGGAACGGACCATGGCGAAGATCGCGATTCTCTACTGCAAGCGGATCAAGGACGTGTCCTGCGTGGCCTGCGCCAAGTGTTTCAAGGCGGTGGATAAAAGGGACGGCGAGTTTGCCAAGATGGACGGCGTTCAGATCGTGGCTATGACGCACTGCGGAGACTGCCCAGGCCTCGTCGTCCCGAGGGTCAAGCAGCTCATGGAAACGGCCAAGGCCCTAGAAACCTCCATTGACACACTCTACTTTGGTACCTGCATGAAGCTCGCCATGGAGACCGCGGCGTGCCCCATCGACTTCGAGGCCACGAAGGCGATCCTCACCAAGAAGTTCGGCGTCGAGGTCGTGCTGGGCACCCACGCCTACTGAGTTTGCCCCGACATGGGACGATTGAGACGGGCTTACTACGACTGGTTTTCGAAGCGCTACGACGGCTTCGTCGCCCTCCACTCCCGCGACAAGCAGGGTGCGGCCAGGAAATTTCTCGCGGACCACGTGCCCGTGACGGCGGGTGGCTCGGTGCTAGATCTTTGCACCGGCACGGCCACCTTGCTTCCGTCCCTGCAAGGAAGAGTTGGCCCTCAGGGGCGCGTGGCCGGCGTAGATGTTTCCATGGGCATGTTGAAGGTGGCCCGGGCCAAAACGAGGGACGTCCCCAACCTCTATTTGATAGAAGCCGAGGCTGAGCATCTGCCTTTTGGCGACGGTACCTTCGAGGCGGTCACCTGTTCACACGCGTTTTACGAACTCGCGGGCAAAGCCCAAGACGAGGCGCTGCGCGAGGTTCGCAGGGTACTCAACCCCGCGGGAGCTTTCCTCATGATGGAACACGACGTGCCTCTCAATCCGCTCGTAAGGATGCTCTTCTACGTTCGGCTCGCCTCCATGGGCGCGGGACGGGCCTTTTCCATCTTGCGCCACGAACAGGACCTCCTGAGCCGCTACTTCGGCCTCGTGGAAAACCTCCCAGTCCCCGAAGGGCGGTCCAAGGTCTGGATCTGCTGGATCTGAATCCGTCCGGATCTTGGCGAAAACCAGCCGCG
Organism: Acidobacteriota bacterium; assembly: GCA_021813555.1. Lineage (GTDB taxonomy): Bacteria > Acidobacteriota > UBA4820 > UBA4820 > DSQY01 > JAKAJA01. Next base: position 16,773 of record JAKAKG010000163.1, on the reverse strand, counting down.
AAAACCCCGGCGCGCACAACATTCCGCTCCTTGACAAGCGCAGGTAATGGGCATATGTTCTCTAGAGCGCCATCGGATTTCCCTGAAGATGCTCGGATGGCGAAGGAGAAGCGTCCATGCCGAGACCCACGCAAATCCGGTTCGTCAACGCCGCGCCCAAAGTCCGCGGGCTCAAGCCGCTGGGCATTCCCATGACCGAGCTGGAAGTCTTGACCCTGCAGCTCGACGAGTTCGAAGCGCTGAGGCTGGCGGACCGGGAAGGGCTCTACCACGAAGGAGCGGCTGAGCGCATGGGTATCTCGCGGGTGACCTTCGGGCGCATTTTGCTTCGGGCGCGGGCCAAGGTCGCCGAGGCGTTGGTGGAAGGTAAGGCCCTGCTGGTGGGCGAGGGCCCCGTCGAGATGCAGAAGCGGCACGATGACTCGTGCCCCATCCACGGTGGCCCCAGGCGCCGCGGCCGGGCCTGCCGGTGCGACGATTTGAATCACGATGCACCGTCATAGGAGGTGGACCATGAACGGAAGAAGCGAGCAAAACCGGGGACGGCGAGGCACGGGCCGGGGGGAGCGCGTGCGGCAGGCGATCCATGGCCCGGAGATCCAAGGCATGGGGGCCAGTGGAATCTCGCGGGGCGGCGGCCGCGGACGGTGCTGGGGCGCGAGTCAGGCTAGCCTGGCGCCTCAGGAAGGTCCGCAGACATCCACCCTCGGCTCCCGAGTGGAAGCGCTGATCCGCAAGGTCGAAGCCCTGGAGCACCGCTTGGCCGGCACCGCGCAGAACCACGAGGCCACGCGCGAACCCAAGGCGCCCTGATCGCCGCTGAGAAGGGAAGGCTTTCATGGAATGGCTTTTGAAGCCGTGGTCCTTGGGCGGGATGGTTCTCCGCAACCGTCTGGTCATGGCTCCCGTGAAGACGGCCTACGGAACGCCCGAAGGACGCGTAACGGAGCGCCATCTCCACTTCTACCGGGCGGTAGCGGAGGGGGGCGTGGGGCTCGTCATCCTGGAGCCGGTCTCGGTGACCGGGGAGGGCCGGGAACACCCCAAGCAACTTACGATCCACCATTCCTACAGCGTCAAAGAGCTATCCAAGATCACCGCGGTGCTCCATGAGCGGGGCGCCAAGGCGTGCCTCAACCTGAACCACGCCGGCCGGGCCGCCAACCCCAAGGTGACGGGGGCGCCGCCCGTGGCACCTTCTGCGGACCCCTGTCCCGCCAAAGGCACGCAGGCCAGGGCGCTGACCGACAAGGAAATCGTGGCCATCGTCCGGGCTTACGGCCAGGCGGCCCACAAAGCCGAGGAGGCGGGCTTCGACGCCATCGAGATTCAGGCGGGGCACGGCTACCTCATGCAGCAATTTCTTCTGCCCGAAACAAACCGGAGGCGGGACGCCTACGGCGAAGATCCCCTTCGCTTCGCACGGGAGGTCTTTCAAGCCGTCCGTTCCGTCAGCATGCTTCCATTCTTGGTGCGCGTGACCAGGCCCCCCGACGCCCACGCCCTGGTGGACGAGAGGCTGAGAGCGCTGGTTGTCCTGGCCGAGGAGATGGGTGCCATGGCACTCCACGTGGGCATGGGCGACCCGTGCACGGCGCCGCCGTGGTATTACCACCACGGTTCCTTACCCGAGAGGCCTCAGGAGGAAGCGCTGCGCTTTTTCGGCGCCGCCAGCCATCTGCCGCTCATCGCGGCGGGCCGCATGGGAGACAGGGAGCGCGTGAGGAGGCTTTTGGAGCAAGGCCTGCTGGACGCGGTGGCTTTGGGCCGCCCGCTGGTGGCCGATCCGGCCTTGCCGGCCAAGTGGCAGCAGGGCGCCTACGACGATGTGGTCGCCTGTGGTTCGTGTCTCCAGGGCTGCCTCCGCAACGTGGTGAGTGGAGAGGGACTCTCTTGCATCGTTAATCCTTCCGTGGGAAAGGCGCCCGTCACCCCGGCGGAGAAGAAGCGGCGCGTGCTGGTTGCCGGGGCAGGGCCGGCGGGGCTTTCGGCGGCGCTGGCGCTCTGGAAGCGAGGCCACGGTGTCATCGTGGCCGAGGCGGATGGCGAGCTCGGCGGTACCTTCAGAGCAGCGCCCCTCTCTCCTGGCAAGGAGGCCATGGAGCGGCCGCTGCGCGGCCTCCTGCGCCTCGTGGAACGGACGGGAATCCCCGTGATGCGCCACCAGATCGTTGATGAGGCCTTCCTCCAAAGGGTTCACCCCGAGGTCCTCATCTGGGCCGCCGGTTCCGTGCAACACATTCCGCCCATCGAAGGGATGGAGCGCGCTTCCAGGCTATCCTCCCTGGAGTTTTACCTGGAGGGGCGGCGCCTGCCCGGAACGCGTGTGATGGTGTTGGGCGGAGGCATGGTGGGCGTGGAAGCGGCGGAAACGCTTGCCAAGGACGGCCATGACGTGACCATCGTCGAGATGCTGCCGGAGGCGTTCAAGGCCCTCGTTCCGGAGATCCACGTCATCGGCGACGCGAAGCAGCCGCGAGACGTGGGCGCGGCCACGCGAGAAGGTTACGAGACGGGAGTGCAGGTGTAACTCCTCGCCTCTTTTTTTGAGAAAGAGGAGGTGGACCATGTATGGGAGGATCAACAGAAAGCGGTGGTTCGGCGCAGGCTTGGCAGCTCTGTTTCTAGCCTGCTGGGGCGTGGCGGCCCTGGCCGCGGAGGAAGCGCCGCTCGTAGTGGCGGCGTCCGAACCGGACATCGAGGCCATCGTCAAGGCGGTGGGCGGAACCCAAGTTGACACCTTCACCCTGTTTACGGGATGTATCCTGAGAAAAGGCCTCACCGTGGATCCGGGATCGAAGCCGAAACTGCTGGGTGCACAGGTCGTGGTTTGGACGGGATTTCTGCCCGAGGCGGGAGCCATCAGGCTGGCCGTGGGAAGCCTGTCAGAAAGCCGGCAGAAGAAGTCATGGAATCCCGCTTGGATCAATCTCTCCAAGGGAGCGGTCCAAGTTGACCCGGCGGTTTCCACGGGCGGCGGCTGGTGTGAGGGCGACGTCAATGAATTTACTTCGCACGGCGATCCCTTTTTCAGGCTGAATCCCGAGAACGGAGCCCTCATGGCACGTGACGTCGCCCAAGGGTTGTCGCAGCTGCGGCCCGCGCAAAAGGCGTACTTCGAGTCCAACGCGGAGGCCTTCTCAAAAGCGCTCGCGAGCGACATCGCGAGGTGGAAGGATGAGCTGAAGACCCTGGCGGGGATGCGCGTTCTGTGCACCCAATGCGGCTGGGAGAATTTCGCCAAACTGGGGGGTCCCCAGTTCCTGGTGTGCAAGATGAAGCCCGGCTGTTGCCCGACGCCGGAGGCACTGGTGAAGCACGTGCAGGAAATGAAGGTCGACGCCATTCTCTTGGATCCCCAGACCTCGCCCAAGCATGCAAAGGCGCTGCGGGAAGTGCGGAACGCCGTCATCGCGGATGTTCCCTCGTCTATCGGAGATTTGCCCGGCGCGACGAGCTACGGCACCCTTTTCGACCATTTCGTCGAGGCGTTGCAGAAGGTGGCCAAAGAGCGGAGCGGGAAGAGCTGACCTGAGGGGATCGCCATGCAACACCAAGGTGGAATGGGATCGCAGGGCAACTGCGTATGCGTGAGCTGCGGTGCCGTCAAGGGGCACCAGCCGGGCAAGCCTTGCAAGGACGAGCGTTGTCCGAAATGCGGCAAGGTCATGGTTCGCGAAGGTTCGGAGCACCACCTGCTCTACCTGAAGAAGCAGGAGGAGAAGGGCAAGAAAGCTTGACGGATCCTGGCCGGCGTACAAGCCTCCTGGCGGGAGGGTGTCCCATGAAGAAGATCGGCATCATTCTGTGCGACCGCTACCGCGAGTGCGGCGGCGGAAAGTGTTTCCGGGCCCTGCGCGAACGCCGGGGCGCCTTCTCGCGGTACGCCGCGGAGGAGGCCGTCGAGATCGTGGGCTACTCTACCTGCGGCGGCTGCCCTGGCGGAAACGTGGAGCACGTACCCGAAGAGATGGCGCGAAACGGCGCGGATGTCATTCACCTCGCCACGGGGCTGATCGTCGGATATCCTCCGTGTCCCTACATCGCTGATTTCAAGGCCTTTATCGAAGCGGCGTTCGGTATTCCCGTGGTGGTGGGCACCCATCCGATCCCCCTCAGATACGTGGAAACCCAGGACAGACTTCCCTTCTGGGAGAGGACGGGAATGAAGGATCTCGCTGGGGACCTTCTGGCCGAGAACCGCCAAGTTATGGCATCCTACGACTGAGACCGCGTCAAACCAAAAAGCGGCGGCCCGTGCGCGGTGCGGCATTTCGGGAAACGATGAAGGAGGGTTCCATGGGAACCAAAGGACGGCAGATCATCGGGATGGACGTGGAGGAGCTGCTGGGGCTCCTGAACGCGGCCTACGCCAGCGAGTGGCTGGCCTACTACCAGTACTGGCTTGGCGCCAAGATCCTCAAGGGCCCCATGAAGGACGCCGTGGCCGCGGAGCTTACCCTGCACGCCACGGAGGAGCTGAACCACGCCACGCTGCTGGTGACGCGCATCGTCCAGCTCGGCGGCACGCCGGTCACCGATCCCAAGCAGTGGTTCCCCCTGAGCCCGTGCGCCTATGATGCCCCCGATGATCCTTACGTGGCGGTGATCCTGGATCAGAACATCGCCGGCGAGCAGTGCGCCATCGGCGTTTACAAACGCCTCATGGATATCACCAAAGACAAGGACATGGTGACCTACAACCTCGCCCTCACGATCCTCCAGCAGGAGGTGGAGCACGAGGAGGACCTCCAGAGCCTCAAGGAGGATCTGGACCTCATGGTCGCCAGAGGAAGCAAGTGACCGCCGCGTAAGGCGGAGCGATTGGGTCAAGGCCTGGCATCGATGAAAGAGAGGACCATGCGGCACTCCAAAATTTATGACAGCATCCTGGATCTCGTCGGCGAGACACCCATGGTCCGGCTCCACCGGATCACTCAAGGGCTGGTCCCAGAGGTTTACGCCAAGCTGGAGTTCTTCAATCCCATGGGGAGCATCAAGGACCGGCCGGCCCTCCACATGATTCGGAAGGCCGCCAGCGACGGCCGCATCCACCCCGGCGATCTCATCCTCGAAAACTCCTCGGGCAACACCGCCGTGGGCTTGGCCATGGTGGCCATCCAGGGAGGGTACCGCCTGAAGGTGGTGGTGAGAGACTGCATCAGCCCTGAAAAACTGGCCCAACTCGAGGCGCTGGGAGTGGACGTGGTCAAGGCGGACAGCACCCTGCCTCCCGAGTCACCCGACTCCTACAATCAGATCACGCCCCGCCTGGCGGCCCAAACCCCCGGGTGCTATTTCCCGGACCAGCACAATAACCGGGAGAACAACGAGGCCCACTACCTCACCACGGGTCCGGAAATCTGGGAGCAGATGGAAGGCCGCATCGACGTTCTGGTGGCGGGCATGGGTACGGGGGGCACCATCGGCGGCGTGGCGCGGTACCTCAAGGAGAAGAACCCCAAGATCAAGGTCGTGGCCGTGGATTCGGAGGGGTCGGTCTTCGCCCACTACTTCCGCACCGGCGAGCGGAAACACCCCTCGCCTTACCTTCTGGAGGGCCTGGGGGACGAGTTCATCATCGGGTGCGCCGATTTCACGAACCTGGACGACGTGGTGACGGTTTCCGACAAGGACGCCTTCCTCGCGTGCCGAGAGCTCGTGCGCAGGGAAGCGATCCTCGCGGGCGGATCCAGCGGCGCCGCCCTCAAGGTGACGATGGACCTGGCCCGGAGGTTGGACAGGCCCGCCCGCATCGTGACCTTGTTCCCCGACAGCGCCTCTCGCTACCTCAGCACCATTTTCAACGACCAGTGGATGAAAGAGCACGGATTCTTGGACGTGTGAGGAGGTGCCGCGGCCGGTATCTGGAGGCGGATCGATCGCGCTTCTGGACGGGCTTGAGTGATATACTTAACCAATCGAAACTGGAAGGCCGTCAGAGAAACAGCACCATGCGGCCTATCCGGGTGTGTAGCCAAAAGAAAGGGAGGGTCCATGGCGGAAAAAAAGATGGTATCCAAGAAGACGGGTTGCGTAGAGCCGGCGGGCGGGGTCGTCAAAAAGACGTCCCCAGGTGCTTCGGTCAAGGAGGCGATGATGGAGCCATCGAGGATGGATGTGGCTCGGGTAGGTAAGCCAGCGCCCGATTTCGAAGCGAGCGCCTTCTTCGCCGGCGCCTTTAAGAACTTCAAGCTGTCGGACTTCAGGGGGAAGTGGGTCCTGCTCTGCTTCTACCCCGGTGACTTCACCTTCGTCTGACCCACCGAACTGGCGGCGGTCGCCGCCACGCATCCCGAACTCAAGAAGCTCGGCGTCGAGGTACTCTCGGTTTCCACGGACAGCCGGTTCTCCCACCTCATCTGGCAGGAGGAGGAACTCTCCAAGATGGTGAAGGGCGGCGTGCCTTTTCCGATGCTCTCCGACCAGGGAGGAGCCATCGGCACCGCGTACGGCATCTACGACGAGGCCGCCGGGGTGGACATCCGGGGCCGGTTCATCATCGATCCCGACGGGGTCATCCAGGCCATGGAGGTGCTCACGCCCCCCGTGGGACGCAACGTAACGGAGCTGGTCCGCCAGATCAAAGCTTTCCAGCACGTGCGCAAGACCGGGGAGGTGACGCCCTCCGGCTGGCAGCCCGGAAGGCCCACCCTCACGCCCAGGCCCGAACTCACGGGAAAGGTCTGGAAGGAGTGGAAGGTCAAGAGCGCTTTCTAGCCTTATTGAAAAAAGGCTAAGCGTAGCGATCACAAGAAGGCGGAGGGGGTGCGAGGCGCGCGCTGAAGGCGTATGCCCTTGCGCCTCGCCGCCTTCTTTAAACAGAAAAAGAGAGGACCGGCACATGGCGCTCACGCCCGAGGAATTGGATCGGCGCAAGGCTCACTTCTGGACGCGGACGGCTCAATACAAAAGCCTGGGCTACGACCGGCTCGTGGCGCCTGCCTTCGTGCTGGATGCGGCCGGCCCCTTGGAGGGCCCGCTGCTGGACCTGGGGACGGGCATGGGGCTCATGGCGCGGGAGGCGTCGCGACGCGGCCTGGAGGTGGTGAGCGCGGACATCGCCGCCGAAGACCAGCAGGTGGCGGCTTTTCTCACCGACGATCCGGCCATCGCGGCGCGCATCCGATTCACTCTCGCGGACGGTGCGGCCCTTCCCTTTCCCAACGGATATTTTGGGTGCGCCGTCACGATGGATGTACTCCATCATCTCGCGGACGGGGCGGCAGTTCTCAAGGAAGTGCTGCGGGTGGTAAGGCCAGGCGGCTTGGTTATTCTAGGTGAATTTTCTGCCGAAGGCTTTGCCCTCGTTTCCAAAGTGCACTCGGGGGAGGGACGGGTCCACCCGGAAGGGCCCGTAACCCTGGATTGGTCGCGGGGTTTTCTCTCTGGCCTGGGCGCGAAAGAGTTGGCGCTTCGGGAGGGCCATCTTCACCGGGCAGCCGTCCTCCAAACCCCCGCCGATGCGGGGGCGCCTCCCGCCTTCGCGGCGCTGGACCGGCGGGGCCTCTTCACGGCCATGGACGTCTTCGCCAAGAACTGGCTCGCCCACGACGGGTGCTGGTTCCTTGCAGCGGAGAAGCGCTACGGCCTGGAGACCGCCATGGAACTCGATGCCGCTTCCTGGCGCCTGTTTGCCGCCGCCGAGGCGAGGCGCATCATGGAGGCTTTCTCAATTCCTCACGGAGGGGGCCTTCGCGCCCTTGAACAGGCCCTCACCTACCGCATGTACAGCTTCATCAATCCCTACCGGGTGGAATGGAGCGAGGATGGCGGCGTGCTGCGGTTTTTCATGGAGGCATGCCGCGTCCAGGAGACGCGCCATCGAAAGGGCCTCCCCGATTTTCCCTGCAAGGTTGTGGGCGAGGTGGAGTTCGAGACTTTCGCCCGCACGGTGGACGGGCGCATCGAAGCCCGGTGCCTTCATTGCCCCCCCGACTCGGAGGCCCATGGCCATTGCGGCTGGGAGTTCCGCTTCTCCCGGGCCGCCCCGGGCGGCGCGAATTAAACCTTCCGGCTCCCGGTTGTGTCTAAAGAAAATATGGGTACGAGCCGGTACGGTTCTTAAGGAGAGTTGTCCATGAATCGAAAAGGATTTGCAGTGATGGCGGTGCTGGCGGGGATGGCGGTGTCCTTGGGCGCGATCGCGCAGGCCGGTGGAGGATGGGGCGGCCGCGGGGGCAAGGGGCGCATGTACGATCCCACGACGGTTGCGACGGTGACCGGCACCGTGGAGTCCTTGGCCATGGTTGAGATGGGACGGGGCCAAGGTATCCACGCCACGGTTAAAACCGCCGAGGGATCTTTGGAAGTTGACCTGGGCCCCTCGTTCTACGTGGACGCCCAGCCCGTGAAGCTCGCCGCCGGCGACGCGGTGACGGTGACCGGGTCCAAGATCATGCGCGGAGGCCGCGCCGTCATCATCGCCGCCGAGATCACCAAGGGCGGCCAGGTGCTCAAGCTGAGGGATCCCGCCACGGGCGTACCCTTATGGAGCCGCGGTGGCGGATGGAGCAAGTAAGGAAAACAAGTGAAAAGTGAAAAGTGAAAAACAGAATGCGGGGGTCGGCTATCCTTTCGATCCCTTTAGCAAACTGCTGACCATGAAGAGGGCGCGGGCAGTGCATATCCCGCGCCCTCCTGTTTTCATTAGCAACGGCCTTATCCCACCAGGCGCTTCACCTCGGCGAGGAGATCTTCTGGCTTCACGGGCTTCTCCAGGTAGCCCTCGGGGGGCGGGACCTGGGTCCGTGTGGAGATAAACTGCCGGAAGTCGTGGGCCACCCCCGTGACGATGATCACCGGCACGGCCTTAAGCTCAGCGCTTTCCTTCAGGGTCCGGTAGGTTTTCACACCCGTCATCTCTGGCATGGTGATGTCCAGCGTGATGAGGTCCGGGTGGTTCGTTTTGATCTGCGCCATGGCCTCCTCACCGTTGGAGGCCTCCAGCGTTTCGTAGCCCGCGTCTCGGAGCACCGTGCTTAGGTAGGTCACCACGTCCGGCTCGTCGTCCACGACCAGGATCTTTTTGCTCATGAGATTCTCCTCATAGACGGGAGCGGGGAGCAGGGAGCAGGGAGGGGGTCGCGATCTCGTTGTATTCCCGCTTCCGGCTTCCGGCTCACCCCTCCCGACCTGTCAGTGCCACTCCCAGTCGATGAAGCCCGGCTTGGCGTCCACCATGCAGTTGACGATGAGCTCCACCAGCCCGCCGTAGAGGATGCTCTGCTTCGCCCACATGTCGTAGTAGGCGAGCATGTCGCGGAACTGGCCCTTGCAGTTGCTGCACGGCGCGCAGATGTACTTGTGAATGGAGGGGTCCATGCAGTCGGAGAAGGCATTGAGCACCTGCTCCATCTTCTTTCGCCCGGAGACGTGGAAGCGCCAGTCCTGGAAGTTGTTGCCGCTCATGATGGCGAAGCCCGAACCGCCTCCGCAGCAGTAGTTGTCCACGCCGTGGGGCCACATCTCCCGGAACTGGGGACAGATCTTGCGGATGACCTCACGCTGCGGCTCCACCACGCCCATGAGCCGCACCATGTTGCAGGGGTCGTGGAGGGTGACGGGGAAGTCGTTCCGGCTGGGGTCGAGCTTGAGCCGGCCGTTCATGACGATGTCGCGCAGGAGGGTCATGGAGCTTTCGCGGGGGATGTTGAGATCGCCTGTCAGGACTCGATCGGCGATGACCGACAGGGCCTTGTGGGCGTGGCCGCACTCGCCAAGGACGATCTTCTTCACGCCGAGCTTCTTGGCGGCCTGGGCGTGTTTGATGGCCACCCGGGCGAACTGCGCGTCGTCGTACCAGAGCCCGTAGTTGATGGAGTCGTAGCCCGCCAGCTCGGAGGAGAGGGTCCACTTGATGCCCGCGGCGTTGAGGATCACGGCGAAGGCGCCGGGGTTCTCGGGCCAGGCCATGATTTCGCCCGCGTTGTGGATGAGGAGGACATCGGCCCCCTCCACGTCCCAGGGCGTCTCAACCTTGATGCCCGTTTTCTCCGTCATGTCCTCGTCGATGAACTCGATGTTGTCTTTCACCACGAGAGAGCTCATGCCCGTTGAGGACCCCACCTTGAGCTGGAGGACGGAGCCGTTGTCGTGGCACTCCTTGGCGCTGATGCCCAGCTCCATGCTGAAGAGCTTGCGAAGCTCGTGGGCCACCAGGCCGTTGTCCGCGCCGATGGGGCACGTCTGGGCGCACCGGCGGCAGAGGTTGCAGCGGTAGGCCAGCTCGGCCAGGCGGGCCACCAGAGGCCAGTTGATCTCAATGTCGCCGTGCTGCCACGCGGAGAGCACGCCGCCGTGCTTGACGCTCTTGAAGTAGAGCCGGCGGACGATCTCGGACCTGAATGTGGGCCGGTAGAGTTCGTTCCCGCCGCTCGCCTCATAGATATGGCAGGCGTCGGAGCACGTCTGGCACTTGGCGCAGTGCTCCATGGAGAGCACCAAGGGCTGAAGGAAGGTCCAGTTGTTCTCCTTGGTGAAGAGCTTGTCCAGGCCGGCGAGGAACTTCTTGACGAGCTCGTCCTCCTCCTCCTTGGTCTTGGGCTGGGGGATGTTGAGGGCGCAGGTGTCGTCGAGGCCGCATTCCACCGCCCCCATCACCTTCTCCGTGAGGGCCGTCCACCCGTGGTCCTTCTCGGGAGATTCGAGGGGATAGGGCAGGGGCATGAGGTCCTTGTTCTCGACGTGGGCCAGGGGCTTCCTGCCCGGGAGGGACATATCGGTGAGCTTGATCTTGTCGGTCATTTCTTGGCCCCTTCCCAAGGGTTGGTCGTGGCCACGTCGGCCCAGGTCCTCTTGCCGTCGGCGGTGACGTGCGGCGCGGACCAGGTGGGCTTGTAGGTGAGGTACTCCACGAGCTTCGCTTCGATCTTGCTGCCCCGGAGGTTGACCTGGTCGTTCCACCGCACGTCGTGATAGGTGAAATACTTGCCCACGAAGTGCGACATGTGGGTCAGGGGAATATAGGCGGCCAGCAGAGCGCAGAGGACGATGCCCACCGCGAGGAGTCCCGGCACTTCTATGGTCCTGTTAAACGTCAGCAGTCCCTGCACCATGGCCAGGACGCCCGGGGCCCCGGGGCCCCTGAGCAGGAATCCGGCGCAGAGCACGCCGAAGGACACGATGAAAAACAGCAAGTTGAAGATGTCTCCCGCCGTGGTGTAGGTCTTGAGATCTTCGTCCGTCAGCCTGCGGTGCAGGAGGCCGACGGCACCCACCAGGGCCAGCGCCACCCCGGCCACGCCCACCACCGTGTAGAGCCAGTGGAAGGCCATGCCCAGGGCGCCCGCCATCAGCGCGGGAGCGAAGAGGCCCAGGAGGGCCGCCAGGAGAAGGAGGCCGCAGGCCCCGATGAGAAGGTAGAGGCCGAAGTGGAAGGGGAAGGAGCGGTACCAGAGCTTCCTGTTGAACTCGTGGAGGGCCTTGAGGAAGAGCATCTCGGGAACCATGACGCCCAGCTCGCCCGCCAGATTGTAGGCGCGCTTGTGGGTCCACCAGTCTTTGTCTTCGAAGTAGGAGCCCCCGTGTTTGACCTTGGCCGGGTCCTCGTGGGGTACGGGGTACAGCTCCCAGCGCAGATGGAGGGGGGCCCGCGCGTACATCCACGCCCTCACCAGAGACGCGGCGACGAAGACCGCGGCACCCGCGTAAAGCGCCAAATAGACCAAAACGCTCATTCCTCTTCCTCCCCTGAGTGGTGCCTCGTGGTTCCTGCCGAGATCGAGGCCGACTTTAATTACAATAGGTCTTAAGACGAGTCCGTGCGAGTCCGCCGCGAACAGTCGTTCTCTTTGGGGCATATGCCACGGGAGGCATATGCCTATGCACGGCGGGCGCGCCTTCGGGACGCGCTCCGGGCCTTTGGTGCCGGGGCAGCGGGGCCCACTGTAGCAAATTGCGTGCTTTGCCGTAGGTGAGGACGGCGGGACAAAAGCCCTTCCCTTGCGGGTCTCAGGGCACTATAGTTCACCCTTGCGAGCCTGCCTCGCGGCCCCCGTCTTCGGGGGCTGCGAAGGGAGCTCACATGGTCCGCGGGAGCGATTCGCCAGCCTGCCAGGGGGGAGATTTAGAACATGGTCCCAGCCAAGGTTTACATCGTGGGTGCGGGTCCCGGCCACCCGGAACTGCTGACCCTTAAGGCCGCCGAGCTTCTGCGGGCCGCGGACGTGGTGGTCTACGACCGGCTCGTGCAAGAGGAGGTCCTGTCCCTGGCCAAGCCTTCGGCGGAGCGACTTTACATGGGCAAGCCCGTGGGCAAGCACGACTCCCGCCAGGACGAGATTCACGAGCTGCTCGTTCGGAAGGCCCGTGAAGGCAAGAGCGTGGTGCGCCTCAAGGGAGGCGATCCCTTCCTTTTCGGCCGGGGAGGCGAAGAGGCCGAATACCTGGCCGAGCACGGTATCGCCTTTGAGGTGGTGCCCGGCGTCTCATCGGCTCTGGCCGCCCCGCTCTGCGCCGGCATCGCCGTGACCCACCGCGACGCGTCGTCGTGCGTCACCATCGCCACGGGGCACGAGGCCAAGGAAGGGGAGAGCAGGCTCGATTGGGGCGCCCTCGCCCGGATGGAGACGGTGGTCTTCCTCATGGGCGTCAAGAACGCGGGGAAGATTGCGGGCAGGCTCATGGAACACGGGCGAAGCCCCGAGACCCCCGCGGCGGCCATCCAGATGGCGTTCTGGCACGATGAGCACGTGGTCGTGGGCACCCTGGCCACCATCGCTCAGGACATCGAACGGGCTCAGATCAAGCCTCCGGCCACGCTGGTGGTGGGCGAGGTGGTGCGCCTCCGGGAGCGCATCGGGAACAGCCAGCGCGAGCTGAGGCGCCGGGCCGACGGGAGCTCCCGTTTTGAGCCCGCTCCTCCGCCCGACCAGCTCATCCGCCTGGCGCTGGCGGGCATAGGGACGCAGGCCCTGGGCCTCGCCCTGGAGGCTGGAATCTTCGACAAAATCGAAACCTACACGGCTCCGGCGGAGCTGGCGGCTGCGCTCGGTTTCAACGCGGGCGCCCTCCAGGAAATTCTGGAGGCCCTCGTCAGCCTGGGGGTTCTGGAGGAAAATGCGGGGACCTACAGGAACCTCGACATGGCCTCCCGGTACCTGCGCTCCGATGCCCCGCAAAGCTTGCGCCCGACCCTCCTGCAGTACGCCCGCGAATCGGCGCCTTGGGACGCGCTCGGCAGATACGCCAGAGAGGGCTGCCGGGATTTTCTGCCCTCGGGCCATGAGCCGCCCATGGATGCAACGTGCGAAGCCCTGGCGCGCTTCGCGGCACCGGCTGTCACCGACAAGCTGGACCTGGGCAAGAGCAGCCGCGTCCGCCTTCTTGGATGGGGCGGGGAGGCCTACGGCGAGGCTATTTCGGCGCGCTGGCCCAACCTCGAGTTCTCCTGGCGCAATCCCTTCGCGGGGCCGCGGCTCGAGCCCGGCAACCCGTTTCAGGGGTTGGAGCGAGAGGGGCCCTGGGGAACCGTCATCCTCTCGGGCCTGCTGGCCTCATGCAGCAAGGGGGAAGTGCAGCGGGCCCTCGAAACCGTGGTGGCGGCCCTGGAGCCTGGCGGCCTCGCGGTCCTTCATGACGCGTTCCTGCCCATCAGCGTCCTGCCGCCCGTGGAGGTGGCCTTGGGGACCCTTTCGCGGCATATGGCCCGCGGCGGGTGCCGGACGTGGTCCGTTCCGCGCATCGAGACGGCCCTGGAATCTCTGGGCCTCACCTCGATTCGCTCGGAAGCCCTTCCCGCGGGGACCGTCCTGGTGACGGCCCGGAAGGGATAGGCGGGATCGGAGGCGAGGGTCGGGGGGCGGCCATGGGATATCTGGTCAACCTGGTCTTGGACCGCAAGCCCACCGTCGTTGTGGGAGCGGGTTCTGTAGCGCTTCGCAAAGTGACGGGCCTCCTGGCGGCCGGCGCGCGGGTGACCGTGATCGCGCCGCGCTCCTGCGAAGACATCCGCGGCATGGCCTCGGCCGGCCGCATCGCGCTCGTGGAGAGGGAGTACGCCCCCGGGGATCTGGCGGGCGCCTTCCTGGTTATCGCCGCCACGGCTGACGAAAGCGTCAACGTCAGCATCAGCGAAGAGGCCCGGTCGCTGAACATCCTCGTCAACGTGGTGGACCGCCCCGCCGTCTGCACCTTCACGCTGCCCGCCGTGGTGCGGCGTGGAGACCTGACCTTGGCCGTGGCTACGGAAGGGCGGTGTCCTGCCCTGGCGCGGGCTCTGCGCGAAGACCTGGAGTCGAAGTACGGCCAGGAGTACGCCGAACTGCTGGACATCATGGGCCGCCTCCGCGACCAGATGCTTGAGCGTGGATGGGAGAGCCCGCGCATCCAGGAGACGCTGTCGCGCCTCTACCGCGAGGGCTTCCTGGGGCGCCTCGCGTCCTCCAGCGCCAAGGAACTCGAAGGCTTCGTGACGGATGTGGCGGGCGAGCCGTTCCCCTTAGACCGTTGAGGTTGGGCGTCCCAGGCGGAGGGTCCTCCCATGGGTCGGTGGCTGTCGTCGCTCTTCGCCGGGTCCCGCCGCCGCCGTGGTGCGGCCTACGCCGCGCTGCTCAAGCGCTACGACGCCTACCTCCAACTCTTGCGCGCCAATAACGATTTTCTCGATCTGCTGTCGGACATGGAGGCCATGGGTGCCTCCTCGGGCCTGTGCGGATGGGACCGCATGCGCAACACCGTGACGCGGCTCAACGTGCAGGTTTTCGCCATGGCCCGGATGCTGGGCACGCTCTCGGGAGGCCGCTACGATGGTCTTCTTCCCGTGCTTTCCGGCCTCGGCCGGGCCATGCAGGAGCAACTGGACCGCCGCCCCGTCCAAGGTCCACCGGGCCCGCTCGTTTTGGCCGTCGAGGCGGGGGAGGCGCTTGGCGAGGATGCGGCGGGAGGCAAAGCCGCCCATCTCACGGCCCTGCGGGGCCTTGAAGGGGCACGCATTCCGCCGGGGCTGGTGGTGACCACGGACGCGTTCCGGGAGTTTCTGAAGCACAGCGATATGGAGGGCACGGTGCGGGCCCTTTGGGATACGCTGGATCCGGAGGAGCTCGCCCACATCCTCGACACGTGCCGGACCCTCCGGGAAAGGATCCTTGCCTCCACGCTACCCCCTGCCGTCATGGAGGCCCTCGCAGAGGCTGCCGGCCCACTGGCGGCCCGCGTTCCCGCCGACACCCTTTTCGCGGTCCGGAGCAGCGCCAGCGGCGAGGACTCGTCGTTCTCTTTCGCCGGCCAGTACGACACGGTGCTGAGCGTGGCCCCCGCCGACGTGCCCTCCGCGGTGATCAGGGTCTTCGCCGGATTTTTCAACCCAGGCGCCGTCATGCTGCGGCTCAAGCGCGGATTCGGGGCCCTGGAATTGGGCATGGGCGCGCTGGTCATGGCCATGGTGGACGGCCGTGTCTCCGGCGTGGCCTACTCGCGGGATCCTTCCTCGCAAGGCGCGGAGACGGTCCGAGTGGAGGCTGTCCCGGGGCTGGGGCGAAAGCTCGTGGAGGGCGCCGTCTCTCCGGAGAGTCACGTGCTCGACCGGCGTGACTTGCAGGCGCCGCTGCCCAAGACGTCAGCGCGCCCCTCCGGCTCATCGCTCCTTTCGCCCAGCGACCTGGCCCGCGTCGCCCGCCTCGCGCTGGCCGCCGCAGAGGTCCTTGGGACGCCCTCCGACGTGGAATGGACGTTGGATGGGGAAGGCGCGCTGTGGCTTATTCAGGCCCGGCCCATGGCCCTGCGCCCTACCTGTGACGGAGTGAGCGAGCCCGTCTCCGGCCACAGGATCCTGCTGGAGGGCGGCATCACGGCCTCGGGCGGTGCGGCTTCGGGGCCAGTAGCCTCCGTCCGGGGGCCCGAAGATGCGCTGGACCTCCCCCGCGGCTTCGTGGCCGTGGCCGCCGAATCCACACCCGACCTGGCCCTCCTCCTGCCCCGCGCCTGCGCGCTGGTGACGGAGCGAGGCGGCGTTACCAGCCACTTGGCTGCCGTGGCGAGGGAGTACGGCGTGCCTGCGGTCTTCGGCCTGGAGGGCGCCCTGAGGAGCCTGCGGGCGGGTGAGGTGGTCACGGTGGACGCTGAAGCGCGGAGGATCTACGAGGGGAGGGTCGCACCCCTGCTCGAAGCGGAGGGCCCGTCCACCGCCCTTCCTCCCGCCTCCGGTCCCGTCCAGGACGCCCTGCGCGTGCTCCTCCCCCTCGTGGTACCTCTGAACCTCCTGAACCCTGCCTCGGCCGAGTTCGCTCCCTCGGGCTGCCGTTCCCTCCACGACGTGGTTAGGTTCATCCACGAGAAGGCCCTGGCGGAAATGGTGCGTCTGCCCGAATTCATGGCGGCCGGGACCGAGGAGGCGGGACTGCACCTGCGGGAACGCCTGCCCTTTGATCTCCGGCTCATTCCTTTGGGCTCAGGAGTCGATGCCCGCGCCGAAGGGACGAGCATCTCTCTCGACCAGGTGACGTCCGCGCCCGCCAGAGCCTTGCTCGCGGGGTTGGCGGACCCCGCCCTTCGGCGTGAGGGTCCCCGGCCCGTGGATGCCTCGGGCTTCTTGTCCGTCGTGTCGGGCGCCATGGCCGGAGACTCGGGGCTGGGCCAGCCCGGATGGGCGCTTGTTTCGGACCGCTACCTCCACATGAGCCTTCGCATGGGTTATCACTTCACGACGGCGGAGGCTTTCGTGGGCCCGCGCCGAGGGGACAACAGAATCCGCCTCGTCTTCAAGGGTGGGGCAGCGGATGAAGTTCGGCGCCAGAGGCGGGCGCGCTTTGTTGCGGGCGTGCTCGACGGCCTCGG
>JAKAKG010000117.1 GCA_021813555.1 Acidobacteriota bacterium | reverse complement strand
CTGCCCGTCCTCCGGCCCCGGGAAATCACCCTCACCGGCGGCCTGGAGCGCGGCGCCTGGCTCCAGCTAGCCAAGTACAGCCCCAAGCCCATCCTCGTGGACCTAACGAGGCCCTTGGCGGGCTAGCAATTCAACGCCGAAGATCCCATATTGGGGCAATCGGACTGTGCCGACAGATAGGAGGTGCGCGTGGAGCACAAGCGAGAACGAGGCCTGAAGCAACTTCCAGACGGGCGCTGGCAGTGGAGCTACAAGGATCCGGAAGGCCGGTATTATCGCCACATCGCCCGGACCAAGAGCGAGGCGCGGGCCTACCTCGAAAAGGTCCACACCCAGATTCGAGAGGGCCGCTTCCTCGACCGCAAAAAGGAGGGAAAGACCAAATTTGATGTCGCCGTAGAGCGCTTCCTTGAGTGGAGCTCTCTCCACATGCGCGAGAAGGGACACCAGACGGACATTTGGGCGTCGCGATACTGGCTGGGGTCGCGCTACTTCAAAGGAAAGTCGCTGGACAAGATCTCCGGTGGCGACGTGGAACGCTTCCGCCAGGAACTCGCCCTCACGCCCCGCAAAAGGAACCGGGGCGGAATGAAGAAGTTGCCCACCGGGAAGTGGCAGGTGACTTGGTCGATCAAGGGCCAGTATCACCGGCATGTGGTTGCGACGGAGGAGGCCGCCCGGAAGAAGCTCGACAAGGCCCTTGCGGGTATTACGGAGAAGGAACTCCTCTCACGCAAGGCCCTGGACGAGGTCCTCGGCCGGCTCAAGAGGCTCTTCAACCTCTGCATCGAGTGGGGCCTCTGCGAGTACAATCCGGCGGGCAGGATCAAACTCTTCCGCGTGGACGACCGCCGCTATCGGTACCTTACGCAAGAAGAGGAAGAAGCACTCCTCGAAGTCTGCACACCCTATCTGAAGCGGGTCGTCCTCTTCGCTCTTCACACGGGCATGAGGAAGGGCGAGATCCTAGGGCTGCGTTGGGGCGACGTGGACTTCCCCAACTCGGTGGCCATCGTTCCCGCCTCGCGCTCCAAATCGAAGAAGGACCGCTGCATCCCGCTCAACTCCGTGGCCCTGTCCGTGCTGAACGAAATGCCCCGCTCGATGGACCGGGAGGCGTACATCTTCGGCAATACAGCGGCTGGGAAGCAGGAGAACATCAAACGGTATTGGAACGCAGCGCTGGCCATTGCCGGCATCGAGAACTTCCATTTCCACGACCTGAGGCACACCTACGCCTCCCGTCTCGTCACGGCGGGCGTCGACCTGGCGGTTCTACGCGAGCTCCTGGGCCACGCCGATTTCGCCATGACCCTCCGGTACGCCCACCTTCATCCCTCCCGATTGAGGGAGGCGGTAGCGATCCTCGAACCCAAGTTGCAATTTAGTTGCAATCGCGAAAACTCCAACCTCAGGCCCGTTCCCGAGGCCTCCGTAACTACCTGAGTTTGAAGGGGTTGTTTGGTCGGGGCGATAGGATTTGAACCTACGACCCCTTGGTCCCGAACCAAGTGCGCTACCAGGCTGCGCTACGCCCCGACCAGACCATTGAGTATACACAGGTTCGGCGGGATTGCCAAGGCGGGCGAGGCCCCGGGCGAGGTCCCGGGCGAGGCCCCGAAATGCGGCGGAGGCCAAGGGTGTTACCCTTATGTCGAGCGGAGCGGATAAGGCGTAGGACTTAAGAAGCAACCTTTTCTTCGGGGGGCCATTTCATGAATTGGGCGCACGCGCATCTGATTATCAACCACGTACCGGTGATGGGATCGGTGTTCGCCCTCCTCCTGCTCATCTGGGGCATGGTCAAAAAGAGCGAAGACGTGCGCCAAGCCGCTCTTTGGGGCATGGTCCTCACGGGCCTCGCCGCGGGGGGCGCGTACCTGACCGGGAGCTACGCGGGAGACTTGGTCCAGACCCTGCCCGGGGTCTCCGCCGTGCGCATCTCCACGCACGAGGATGCGGCGCTGCTCGCGCTCATCGCGGCCATCGTTGCGGGGGTTCTGGCGGCAACTGGGCTGGTCCTGGGCTGGATGCTCGGTGACGTGCCGCGCTGGTGCATTCTGGGATGCCTGGTTCTTGGGCTGGTGACGGGCGCGCTCATGGCACGGGCGGCCAATCTCGGCGGCGAGATCCGCCTTCCCGAGGCGCGGCCGGGCTTCGAGTGGCCCGCCGCACCGTCGCCCGTCAAGCCGGCACCAGGCGACTAGCGGGGTCGAACTCGTTCACCGGATCACCAGGTTACCCGATCATCTCCTCAGAATCCCCTCCAGGTGCGCCTTGGCGGACTTGAGGGCCTCGTCTAGCTTTTCGGTGAGCTTGCCGCCCGCTTCGGCGATGTCGGGCTTTCCGCCGCCGCCGCCGCCGATGATCTTGCCAAGGGGGCGGGCCAGGTCCACGGCCTTCATGCGGTCGAGCATGTCTTTGGTGGCGGCCACGGTGAGGCTGGCTTTGTCTTCCAGCTTGTTGCCGATGACGACCACGCCCGATTTGATCCGGTCCCGCAAGGTGTCGGCGAGGTTCTTGATCTCGGAGGGGGAAAGCCCTTCCACGCGGCGCACCAGAAGCTTGATGCCTTCCACCTCTTGAATCTCTTCCCCGGGAGCCGAACCAGAGGCGAGCTGAAGGCGGAGTTTTGACACTTCTTTTTCAAGTTTTTTATTGTCAATGAGAAGCTGCTCCACCGACCCTGGGACGCGTTCGAAGGGTAGATTGAGGTGCCCGCTGACGGCGTGGAGGATGTCTTCCTGCGACTTGAGAAAGCGGTAGGCGGGCATGTGAGCCACGGCCTCGATGCGGCGCACTCCGGCCGAGACGGAGTGCTCGGAGATGATCTTGAAGAGGCCGATGCGGCCCGTGCTGGCCACGTGGGTGCCGCCGCAGAGCTCTTTGGAGTAGCCGGGGACGCTCACCACCCGTACCTCCTCGCCGTACTTTTCGCCGAAGAGGGCCATGGCTCCGGAGTTCACGGCCTCCTCCAGAGGCATGACCTCGGTGCGGACCGCCTCGTCCTTGAGGAGGGCTTCGTTCACCCACTCCTCGATGCCGCCCAGGAGCTCGCGCTCCACGGGAGCGAAGTGGTGGAAATCGAAGCGGAGGTGCGTCGGGGCCACGAGGGACCCGGCCTGCTTCACGTGGAGGCCCAGCTTCTGGCGCAGGGCGGCGTGAAGGAGGTGGGTGGCCGTGTGGTGGGCCATGGTGGCGGCGCGGGAAGGTTCGTCCACCTCCAGGGCCGCCACGTCGCCCTCGCGCACCTCGCCGGTGAGCACCTGGCCGCGGTGGAAAATGAGCCACGGCGCGGGCTTCTGCGTGTCCGTCACGCGGAAAACGCCGTTCTCCGCGCGGATCAGGCCCACGTCGCCCATCTGGCCGCCGCTTTCGCCGTAGAAGGGCGTGCGGTCGAAGACCAGCTCCGCCTCTTCGCCCGGCCCGAGTCGGCCGACCCGCTCACCGCCGCAAAGGATGAGGAGGCACTTGGCCCCCTCCACGCGGAGGGTGGTGTATCCCTCGAAGTGCGAATGGACCCCCTCCTCCGAGAGGCCCCGGAAGTCCTGCGTGTCCATCTCCCCCTTCCAGGACTGCCTGGCCAGCTCGCGCTGCTTCTCCATGCAGGCCTCAAAGCCGGCCATGTCCAGCGCCAGGCCCTGCTCCTTGGCGATGTCCTCCGCCAGGTCCATGGGAAAGCCGAAGGTGTCGTACAGCTTGAACAGAGCCTCGCCGGGGATTTCCTTGTCGTTGGGCGGCGTGAGGGCCGCGGTCACTTCGAGGAGGCGCTTGAGGCCCACGGAGATAGTGGACGCGAAGGACTCTTCCTCCATGAGGATGACCGTCTCCACGGTCTTGCGGTTTTCAACGATCTCAGGATAGGCCTCTCCCATCTCCTCGCACACGACGCCCACGAGGTCCTTCAGGAAGGGCCGTTCGAGGCCGAGCTTCTTGCCGTGGCGCAGGGCTCTGCGGAGGATCTTTCGCAAGACGTAGCCCCGGCCCTCGTTGGAGGGGATGACGCCGTCGGCCACGAGGAAGGTGCCCGCGCGGGCGTGGTCCGCGATGACCCGCAAGGAAACGTCCGACTCTTCGGCCTTGCCGTAGGGGACGCCGGCCATGCCGGCCGCGGCCTGGATGATGGGCTGAATGAGGTCCGTGTCGTAGTTGGAGAACTTGCCCTGCATGACCGCCGCCAGCCGCTCCAAGCCCATGCCCGTGTCCACGCAGGGGGCGGGCAGAGGCTCCATGGCGCCCTTCTCGTCGCGGTTGTACTGCATGAAGACGAGGTTCCAGATCTCGATCCAGCGGTCGCACTCGCACGCCACCCCCAGGCACGAACGGCCCCCCGCCACCTCGTCGCAGGGGATGTGGTCGCCCTGAAAATAATGGACTTCGGAACAGGGGCCGCAGGGACCCGTGTCGCCCATGGACCAGAAGTTGTCGTGCATGCCGAGCTCGAAGATCCTGTCCTCCGGCAGGTGCTTGGACCAGTAACCGTGGGCCTCCGAGTCGCGGGGCACGTTGCCCTCGCCGGCGAAGATGGTGGCCACCATGCGCGAGGCGTCGAGCCCGACTTCGCGCGTCAGGAAATCCCAGGCGAAGGCGATGGCCTCCTCCTTGAAATAATCCCCGAAGGAGAAGTTGCCGAGCATCTCGAAAAACGTGTGGTGGCGTGCCGTCCGCCCCACGTTTTCCAGGTCGTTGTGCTTGCCCCCCGCCCGGACGCACTTCTGGCTGGACGTGGCCCGCTTGTAGTCGCGCTTCTCCTTGCCGAGGAAGACGTCCTTGAACTGGTTCATGCCCGCGTTGGTGAAGAGGAGCGTGGCGTCTCCGGCGGGGATGAGGGAGGAGGAGCGCACGGCGCGGTGGCCGCGGGCTTCGAAGTACTTCAGGAATGCCGATCGGATTTCGTTGCCTGTCATGGTCTGCCTTTTAAGATGCGGGAGCGGGGAGCGGGGAGCAGGGAGAAAGGAAACCCCCTCATCGGCATGTCTTTCCTAGTCCCCTAGTCCCCTAGTCACCTAGTCCCCTAGCCACCTAGTCCCCTAGTCGCACTCCACACTTTCCTGCCCCAGGACGGACTGAACCGCCGCGGCAGAGTACCCGCGGCCGCTCAGGAAGCGCTGCATTTTGGCCCGTTCCGCCGGACCGGTCAAGGCGCTTGGGCGCAGGCGGCGGCGCTCCAGGAAGGCGCGGAGGGACGCCGACTCTTCTCCCGCCGTGCACACCGGGCCGGTGCACCGAAGACCGCGCGAGGCGAGCTTGGCCCGGATGTACAACGATCCATGCCCCCTCTCCAAGGTCTGCCGGGCGTACTCCCGGACGTAGGCCGCATCATCCAGGACACCTTGCTCCGCCAGGTTCTGAAGGAGCGCCTCCACGGCCGCCGGGTCGAACCCCCGGCGCACCAGCTTCCGCCGCAGCTCCTCCCGTCCGTGGCCCCGCCGCGCCAGAATCCGCTCCGCGCAGGGGCGCGGATCGGCCCCGGAGGATTGGGAGGAGCGAGGGGCCATCAGTATTTCGTAAAGGGCGAGGAGGAACCCTGTCCCGGATTGCTGACCGATTCCATCTGTTCCGCGGCCATGTCCGACGTGGAGTGCACCCCGGCGATCTTGAGCTTGAAATCGTCGGGGTTGGTGCTTCGCCGCAGCGCCTCTTCCAGGGTGATGAGGCCCTGCTTGTAAAGGAAGAAAAGGGACTGGTCGAAGGTCTGCATGCCGTACTGGCTGTATCCCTGCTCGATGAAATCCCTGATCAGTTTGGTTTTCTCTTTATTTTCCACGCAGTCGCGCATGGTGGCCGTGGTGATCATCACTTCCGTGGCCGGCACGCGGCCCTTTCCGTCGGAGCGGGGCAGCAGGCGGAGGGAGATGACCGCCTTCAGAACCGCGGCGAGTTGGAGGCGAACCTGCTTCTGCTGGTGGGGCGGAAATACGGAAATGATGCGGGTGATGGTCTCCGTCGCGTCCAAGGTGTGCAGCGTGGAGAAGACAAGGTGGCCCGTCTCGGCGGCCATGAGGGCCGTCTCGATGGTCTCGTAGTCGCGCATTTCGCCCACGAGAATCACGTCGGGGTCCTCGCGGAGGGCCGATCGCAGAGCCGCCGCGAAGGAGCGCGTGTCGATACCCACTTCCCGCTGGTTCACGATGGATTTCTTGTCCCTGTGGAGGAACTCGATGGGGTCCTCGACGGTGATGATGTGTTCCGTGCGGGTGGAGTTGATCTGGTCGATCATAGCGGCCAGGGTCGTGGACTTGCCCGAACCCGTGGTTCCCGTGCACAGGATGAGGCCCCGCTGCTCCTGGGCAATCTTGTCCAAGATGGCGGGGAGCATGAGCTCCCTCGTGGTCTTGATGCCGATGGGGATGACGCGGGCCACGATGCCCACGGTGCCGCGCTGCTGGAAGATGTTGACGCGAAACCGTCCCAGGCCCGGCACCGAATAGGCGATGTCCAGATCCAGGTTGGTTTTGAACTTCTCCTTCTGCTTGGCATCCATGATGGAGAAGGCCATGGCGATGGTATCTTCTTGCATCAGCCGCTTGTTCTCGACCATGGGAAGGAGGGCGCCGTCCACGCGGATGACCGGATGGGAGCCGACCTTGAGGTGCAAGTCGCTCGCCCCGTGATCGATGGCCATCTTGAGCAGGTCGTTGATATGCATGGACAGGCCTCCTAGGCGGGAGTGGCGGCCGGGAGCAGGAGAACGATTCCTTCCGTCTCTGCTCCCCGCTTCCCGCTCCCCTTCTCCCTATGATCTGACCGGCGTCAGCCAGCCGTACGTATCTTCCACGGCGCCCTTCACCAGGGAGAGGTAGCGGCTCTGAACGGCCTCGGTGACGGGGCCGCGTTTGCCCGCGCCCACCTGAATCCGGTCCACGTTGGCCACGGG
>JAKAKG010000061.1 GCA_021813555.1 Acidobacteriota bacterium | reverse complement strand
TCTTCATCTTGATCTCGGTGACGAAGAGGCCCGTTCGCGCGATGCAGACCTTCCCGCACTTGGGACAGTAAGTGTTGTTCCCGGGATGGCCGGGCACGTTGCCCACGTAGGCATAGTGGATGCCCTCCTTCATGGCCGCCTCCCGGGCCCGCTCCAGGGTGGCCACGGGAGTCGGAGGAAGATTCTGAAGCTGGTAGTCGGGGTGGAAGCGCGTGAAGTGAACGGGGACGTCGGGCCCCGCTTCTCCCGCGATCCACTTGGCGAGCTCCGTGAGCATGGCGGGCGAATCGTTGAGGGTGGGCACCACAAGGTTCACGATCTCCAGGTGGCGCCCCGACCGAGCTACCTGCTTGATGCTGCGAAGGACGGGAGCCAGCTCCGCGCCGCTCACCTCTCGGTAGAAGGCGGGGGAGAAGCCCTTCAGGTCAATTTTGATGCCGTCCAGCACCTCGATCATCTCCGTCAGGGGCGCCTCGTTCATGAATCCGCACGAGACGAGTATGGACCGGAGGCCCAGCTTCCGGGCGGAGCGGGCGATGTCCGTGAGGTACTCGGTGAAGACCGTGGGTTCGTCGTAGGTGAAGGCCACCACCGGGACGCCCCGCCCCTTGGCCCGGTTGGCCATGGCCTCGGCGGGGCAGTACGCCGCGTCGTAGTCCTCGGGCCTGGCCTGGGAGATGGTCCAGTTCTGGCAGAACTTGCACCGCAGGGGGCACCCCGACGTGGCCAGGGAGTAAGCCTGAGACCCAGGAAGAAAATGGAAAAAGGGCTTCTTCTCGATGGGGTCCACGTGCTCGGCGATGGGGCGGCCGTACACGAGTGACCGAAGCTCGCCGTGAACGTTCATGCGCGCCCGGCACCGCCCGCGCTCGCCCTCGGGGATGAGGCACAGGTGCGCGCAGAGGAGGCATTTCACGGTTCGGGACGTGTGGATGTGCTCGGCGCCCTTGGCCAGTTCGGCGGGGCTGTGGCACGCGGCGCAGTCCGGCTTGGCCGCCCGGGGCGATGTCCAGTAGCGGGCCACGGGAGCCCGAAGGATGAGGTCGTCGAGGGGCTGGGCGGCGGGGTCCAGCGCTCCGGCGCCGAGGAGGTCCAGAAGTTCGCGCGAGGAGAGGAGCGCGCCGGTTCCGCACAGGGCCGCACTCCACCGGGTTGCCGCGCCCATGAACCGCCGCCGGGACAGGGACCCGTCTCCCATGGCTGCCCCTCCATCCCGGACCCTATCGCCGCCACGGCGGCCTGTCAAGGATCGGCCCGCCGTTTCTGCTCGCGGGCGCGCCGCCGCCGGAGCCATCCGCTCCGGGCTTGATTTGTGGCGCGCCTTTGGTCACACTGCTGGCCTTGCTGGGAGGACTCCCCCGTGACGTCCATTGAAAACTGGCTGACTCAAGTGACCAAGGTGCTGGAAGAAGTGGCGCGCACCAAAAAGCTCTCGTCCCTGGGCACGCTTCAAGACCACATGCGCCGCATAATCCTGCCGGCGGACCTCCACGCCATCGGGTGTGACGAAACCTGCGCCGCATGCAACTGGGGCATTCGGGACGGACATCCCCTCCAAAATCCCTGCCGCCTCGCCGCCTTCCAGGAAACCATCCTGGGCATGGACCCGGGCGACAAACTCTCCGCCTCGTTGCAGAAGGAGGCCGGCGAACTCTTGCGCGTCCTCAAGACCAGTCCCCGGCCGCGCAAGGGATAGAACCTGGCCAGGCCCTGATGGAGGGGCGGGGACGGGGCCGCGGGCCCGTCCTCGGCGGCGCCTGCACCTAGCGGACATCCTCAGCCCAAGGCCCCATGCTGGGACAAGAGCTTGAGGCCGATGCCCAGCAGCACAAGTCCTCCCAACAGTTCCGCCCACCGTCCCAGCCGCGTGGCCGCGCTCGCCAGCCGGCCCAGGTGGAGCCCCGCGGCGGTGAAGGCGGCACACACCAGCCCGATGATCAAGGCGGGCCACCAGATGGACACGTTCAGCAGCGCCAGACTGAGCCCGACGGCGAGGGCGTCCATGCTGGTGGCCAGCGAGAGGACCACGAGCGTCAGTCCCCGCGTCGGGTCTCTTCGAGGCCGGCCGTCCCCTTTCCTGGTGGCTTCCAGGACCATGTGCCCTCCCACGATGGCGAGGAGCCCGAAGGCAGCCCAGTGGTCGAAGGCTTGGATGGCCCCCGCGAAGGTGTGGCCGGCGCCCCACCCCAGGACCGGCATGAGGGCCTGGAAGAGGCCGAAGTGGTAGGCGAGGCGGAAGGTCTGGCGGCCCGAAACGGACCTCAACCCCACGCCCGTCGCCACGGCCACGGCGAAGGCGTCCATGGCCAGCGAGACGGCCAGTGCCACCAGTTCCCAGGCTCCCATCGGCCCTCCCCAAGGTTGGGCAGTTTAGTACAAGGGCGGGATGAAGGGGACCTCGGAAGGCGTTCGTGATGGCAGGAGGTGGCCATGAAAGCGGTGCTCTTGACCCTGATGGTCCTCGTGGTGGCGGTGGCGGCCCAGGGAAAGGTGGTGGGCAGGACGGTGGAGTACCGCGATGGCAACCAGGCCTTCGAGGGATACCTCGCCTGCGAGGACGGGATCCACGGCAAGCGCCCGGGTATTCTGGTGGTCCACGACTGGATGGGCATCAGCGCTGAGACGAGGCGCCGCTGCGACATGCTCGCGGCCCTGGGCTACGTGGCCTTCGCGGCGGATGTCTACGGAAAGGGCATCAGGCCCGCCACCCCCCAGGAAGCGGCGGCCCTGGCGGGCAAATACAAGGGCGACCGGAGCCTGTTCCGAAGCCGCCTCATCCTGGCGCTGGACCAGCTCAGGAAGGACCCCAGAGTGGATGTGGCGAAGCTGGCGGCCATCGGGTATTGCTTCGGAGGTACGGGCGTCCTGGAGCTCGCCCGGAGCGGCGCCAACATCCGCGGGGCCGTAAGCTTCCACGGCGGCTTGGACAGCCCGCACCCGGATGACGGCAAGGCCATCACCTGCAAGGTCCTCGTCCTGCACGGCGCGGACGACCCCTTCAATCCTCCCGCGGACGTGGCTGCCTTCCAGGAGGAAATGCGGCGGGGCGGCGTGGACTGGCAGATGATTTACTACGGCGGCGCCGTGCACGCGTTCACCAACCCCGGGGCTGGGAACGACGCCAGCAAGGGGTCCGCGTACAACGCCAAGGCCGATGCTCGATCCTGGCAGGCCATGCAAGACTTTTTGAACGAGATCTTCAGGTAGCCGCGCCCCCCGCAATAATCGTTTGCATCGAGGGGTTTCTCCTCATCCTCTGAAGAAGCCGGCAGAGGAACGCCTCCTGGGAACAGCCTCGGGAGCCAAGATGGAGGAACTCTCATGTACGAAGTGCCCAAACTTCCCTACGCCGTCGGCGCGCTCGAACCCCACATCGACGCGCGAACCATGGAAATCCACCACGACAAGCACCACGGAGCCTACGTGGCGAACCTGAACAAGGCGATGGAGCAAGCCTCGGACCTGGCGGGCAAGTCCGTCGAGGATCTCCTGCGCGGCATTGAGCGGGTTCCCGAGGCCATACGTACCGCGGTACGCAACCACGGCGGGGGCCACGCCAACCACTCCCTTTTCTGGGAGATCATGGGCCCGGGCGGGGGCGGCCTCCCCGCGGGCGAGCTGGCCCTGGCCCTGGACAAGGCCTTCGGATCGTTCACCATCTTCCAGGAGAAGCTCTCCAGCGTCGCCTCGGGGCAATTCGGCTCGGGATGGGGCTGGCTCGTGCTGAATGACGGCAAGCTGGAAATCTTTGCCCGGCCCAACCAGGACAGTCCGTACATGGAGGGGAAGACCCCCATCCTCGGCGTGGACGTCTGGGAGCACGCGTACTATCTTCTCTACCAAAACCGCCGGGCCGACTACCTCAAGGCCTGGTGGAACACGGTGCGCTGGGACAAGGTGGCGGAGAAATACAGGAAAGCGCTGGGCTGACGGAAACCCGGTCCGGACCCCGCCCAACCCGACCCTTGCGCGGCGAGTTAGCCCTGGGCCGTTGGGGCCTTGGCGGCCGGACCGATGGTGTGCACGCAGACCTCGCCCAGCTCCTTGAGGCTCACGGGCTTGCGGAGAAACGCGTCGGCCTTGAAAGTTCTTAAGGCTTCCGTTTTGTGCGTCTCCCTCGTGAAGATGCCCGACATGATCACCACGGGGATCTCCTTCGTGTCAGGGTTGTGCTTGATCCTCAAGCACATCTCCCGGCCGTCCATGCGGGGCAGGACGGCATCGGCCAGGATCAGGTCCGGCTTGAGCATCGTGGCGAGAAGGTACCCTTGCTCGCCGTTGGCCGCCACCACCACGGGATACCCCAGCTCCTGAAGAAGGTTGGCCGCAAGGTCCCGCAGGTCCGCCTCATCCTCCACCACCAGCACGAAGGGATGTTCGGGAGGATTGGCCAAATCGGCGTCGTGAGACGCACCGGCCTTCCGCCCCTTCAGCTCCTGCCGCTTGCGGAAAAGTTCCTGGGGCGCGCTGGCCCAAAACGCCGTCCTATAGGCGTGGGGTGCCTGACAAAAGCAGTGGAGGCAGTGGGGGCAGACGAGGCTCGGCGTTACGGCCAAGCAAGAACACCACGAGCTTTCCAGAGCGTTGAATTCCTCCAGGCAGCGGTGGCAGCGTACGAGATATGTGCCCGAACCGGCGGGACCTTCAGCCATGGGTTCACTCCAGTGTTAGCGAACCCAATATACACCCGAATGTTCCTGTTTACCACTGGCGGGGGAGCCGCCGTCCCGGCGTGGGGCAATTCACCGCCCCAGCGTGCTATTTCTTGGCCTTCTCCCAGTCCTTGAGGAACCGCTCGATGCCCAGGTCCGTGAGGGGGTGCTTGAGACACTGATCGAGGACCTTGAAAGGAACCGTGGCGATGTCGGCCCCGGCCAGCGCGGCATCGATGACGTGCAGCGGACTTCGGACGGAGGCGGTGATGATCTCGCAGCCATAGTCGTAGTTGTCGAAGATGGCCCGGATCTGCTCCACCAGCTCCATGCCCACATGGCCCACGTCGTCCAGGCGGCCCACGAAGGGCGAGACGAACGAAGCGCCGGCCTTGGCCGCCAGGAGGGCCTGGGCGGGACTGAAGATGAGGGTCACATTGGTCCTGATACCCTCGCCCTTGAGGGCGTGCGCGGCCTTGAGGCCTTCGGCCGTCATGGGCACCTTGATGACGACGTTCTTGTGGATGGCCGCCAGCGGGCGAGCCTGGTCGATCATGCCCGCAGCCTCGGGGGCCGTGACCTCCGCGGAGACGGGGCCGTCCACGATGGAGCAGATCTCCCGGACCACCTCCTCAAACTTGCGTCCACTCTGAGCGATGAGGCTCGGGTTCGTGGTCACGCCGTCCACCACGCCCCAGGCGTGGGCGGCCCGGATCTCCTCCACGATGGCCGTATCCAGAAACAGTTTCATGCGATGGTCTCCTTTCGCTCGCGGCCTCGGGGCTCACCAGGGGCCCCTGCCGTAGCCGTCACTTGCCCGGAGCGGAGGGTGCCGTTCCCTCGGGCTCCGCCTCTTCAGCCACCACGTGGGCGATGGCCGCCACCAGGTCACCCGAGGCCGGCGTGATGAGCTTGTACCCTTGCGTCCTGCGGCCCACACGGGAGATCCCCTTCGCGGGGGTTCGGAGAATTTGCCCGCCCGCCGTGATGACCATGACCTCATCGTTGTCGTGCGCGTGGAGGCCGCCCACCACGGGGCCGTTCTTGGTGGTTACCTGAATGTTGATGACGCCGTAACCTCCCCTGCCCTGGATGCGGTAGTGGCCCAGGGGCGTGCGCTTGCCGTAGCCCCGCTCCGTCACCGTGAGGATGTCTCCCTCCATGGCCACGGCCTTGCCCTGCCCCTCCTCGTCGGAGGATTCCACCACGGCGCCGCGCAGGATCTCCATCTCCACCACCCGGTCGCCTTCGCGCAGCCGTATGCCGTAGACGCCCATGCTCGTCCGCCCCGTGGCTCGCACGTCCTCCTCGGGGAACACGATGCACTGGCCGTTTCGGGTGGCCAGGAACAGGTGGTCTCCGCCGCCGCTCACCCCGGCGCCCACCAGCTCATCTCCCTCCTGGAAGGTGATGGCGATCTTGCCGTTGGCCCGGATCGAGGAGAACTCCGTCATGACCGTCTTCTTGATGAGGCCTTCCCTCGTCGCCATGACGAGGGAGTGCTTCTCATCGAAACATCCGCGCGTGGGAAGCATGCCCAGGATCTTCTCCCCCTCCTCGAGGTTCAGGAGGTTCACCAGGGCCCGGCCCTTCGCCGAGGGTGATGCCTCTGGAATCTCGTAGACCTTCAGGGCGTAGACCTTGCCCTTGTTGGTGAAGTAGAGGAAGGTCTCGTGGTTCGTGGCGATGAAGAGGCGCTCCACGAAGTCGTCTTCCCGCGTGGCCATGCCCGACTTGCCCCGTCCCCCGCGGTGCTGAGAGCGGAATTCGCCCAGGTTGGTGCGCTTGATGTACCCGCCGTGGGAGACCGTGACCACCATCTCCTCGTCCGGGATGAGCTCCTCCATGGTGATGTCGCCCGCGGCTTCCAGGAACTGGGTCCGGCGGGGGGTGGCGAACTCGGCCTTGAGGGCCCGCGTCTCCTCGCAGAGGATGGCTTTTACTCTGGCGTCGCTCCCCAGGATCTCGGTGAGCTCGTGGATGCGGAGGAGGATCTCGCGGTACTCCTGCAGGATCTTGTCCCGTTCCAGGCCCGTGAGGCGCTGGAGACGCATCTCCAGGATGGCCTTGGCCTGCACCTCGCTCAGCCCGAAGCGGTCCATGAGGCCGGCCCGCGCTTCATCGGGGGTTTTGGCGGCGCGGATGAGGGCGATCACTTCGTCCAGGTGGTCCAGGGCCGTGGTGAGCCCTTCCAGGATGTGGGCCCGCTCCTGCGCCCGGGCCAGCTCAAAGCGGGTCCGGCGGAGAATCGTCTCCTTCCGGTGCTCGATGAAGGCCTCGATGATACCCTTCAGGGTGAAAAGCTTGGGCTGGTTGTTGGTAATGGCCAGGAGCTGGACTCCGAAGGTCGTCTCCATCTCCGTGAATTTATACAAAGACTTGAGGATGATGTCGGGGATCTCTCCGCGGCCCAGCTCCAGCACCACGCGGATGCCCTCGCGGCTCGACTCGTCGCGGATGTCCGTGATGCCCGTGATGCGTTTTTCCCTCACGAGCTCGGCGATTTTCGTGATGAGGTTGGCCTTGTTGACCTGGTAGGGCACCTCCGTGATGATGATGGCCTCCCGGTCCTTGCGATACTCCTCCATGTGCGCCCTGGCCCGAACCCGGACCAGGCCCTTGCCCGTCTCGTACGCCTGCCTGATGCCGTCCCTCCCCAGGATGAAACCCGCCGTGGGAAAATCGGGCCCGGGGACGAGCTGCATCAGCGCTGCGCTGGAGATATCGGGATGGTCCACCGTCGCGATGACGGCGTCGCAGATCTCCCCCAGGTTATGGGGGGGGATGTTCGTGGCCATGCCTACGGCGATACCCGCCGAGCCGTTCACCAGGAGGTTGGGCAGGAGGGTCGGGAGCACCGAGGGCTCCGTCTCTTCCCCATCGTAGTTGGGGACGAAGTCCACCGTGTCCCTCTCGATGTCCGCCACCATCTGGTGGGCCAGCTTGGTCATGCGGATCTCCGTGTACCGCATGGCCGCCGCCGCGTCCCCGTCGATGGAGCCGAAGTTGCCCTGCCCGTCCACGAGGGGGTGGCGCATGGAGAAATCCTGCGCCATGCGCACGATGGTGTCGTAGATGGCCGCGTCGCCGTGGGGATGGAATTTGCCCATGACGTCGCCCACGATGCGCGCCGACTTCTTGTAGGCACGGTTCCAGTGGTTGCCGCCCAAGTACATGCCGTAGAGGATGCGCCGGTGCACGGGCTTGAGGCCGTCCCGGACGTCGGGCAGGGCCCGGCCGATGATGACGCTCATGGCGTAGTCGAGGTAGCTCCTCTTGAGCTCCTCCTCGAGGTGCACCGGGATGGGCCGGTCAAACAGTTGGGGTTCGTTCATTTCACGTCCTTTGCGGGTTGTCCTTTGTTCGGGAGCCGGGAGGCGGGAGTGGGGAGCTGAAGATCTGACCCCGCTTCCTGCTACCTGCTCCCGCTAGATATCCAAATTCGTTACGTTCAGCGCGTTGTCGTCGATGAATTTGCGCCTCGGCTCCACGGCGTCGCCCATGAGGATCGAAAAGAGGGCGTCCGCCTCCACCGCGTCCTCGATCGTCACTTGGAGGAGACGACGCTTGGCCGGATCCATGGTGGTCTCCCAGAGCTGCTCCGGGTTCATTTCGCCCAGTCCTTTGTAGCGCTGGACGTGGTACTTCGCTTTCACGGACCCCAGGAGCGCCTCCAGCAGAGCCCGCCGGTCGGCAATGTCCTGCTTGGTTTCACCGTTCTGGATGGTGAAGGGCGGATGGTCGAAATCCTCGAGCTGGCCGTGCAGGGTCTGCAGGGTAAGGAACTCGGAGGCGTGGTGCAGGGCGTGGGTCACCAAGGCCTGGACGGGCAGGGCAGGGTCCTGGGCCTTGAACCAGTAGAGGTTGTGCTCCGTGTCGAACTCGGGAGCCGAGACCGTGAAGCCCTTGCCCCGAAGGGCTTGCACCAGATCCTCCACCTGGGCCATGTCGGCGAAGAGCTCGCGGCAGAGGCCCGCCGAGAAGAGGTGATGGAGGAGGGGTTCGCTGTAGCCCCGGTGCTCCATTCGAGACATGATGCGCTCATACCGCTGGATGGTCTCCAGGGTCTTGACCAGCTCCTGGCCCGCTATGACGTGCCCTGAGGCGGGAATGCGCACCGAGTAGCTCTCCACGGACTTGGTTACGAAGAATCGGGTGAGCTCCTCCTCGGACCGGATGTAGTGCTCTTCTTTGCCCTTGCCCACCCGGTAGAGGGGCGGCTGGGCCACGTAGACATAGCCCTGCTCCACCATCTGCGGGAAGTGGCGGTAGAAGAGGGTCAGGAGGAGCGTCCGGATGTGGCTCCCGTCCACGTCCGCGTCCGTCATGATGATGGTCTTGTGGTACCTGAGCTTGGCCAGGTCGCAGTCGTCCTTGCCCGTGCCCGCGCCCAGGGCCGTGATGATGGTGCGGATCTCGTTGTTGGAGAGGATCTTGTCCAGCCGCGCCTTCTCCACGTTCAGGATCTTGCCCCTGAGGGGGAGGATGGCCTGAAACTTCCGGTCCCGTCCCTGCTTGGCCGAGCCGCCGGCGCTGTCGCCTTCCACCAGGTAGATTTCGCACTTGCTCGGGTCCCGCTCCTGGCAATCTGCGAGCTTGCCCGGGAGCGATTCGCCGTCCAGGGCGCTCTTGCGCCGGGTGAGCTCGCGCGCTTTGCGCGCCGCCTCGCGGGCCCGGGCCGCTTCGATGACCTTGCCGATGACGGCCTTGGCCACCTCGGGGTTCTCCTCGAAGGTCCGGCTGAGGTAGTCGTTGAGGGCCGTCTCCACCAGACCCTTCACCTCCGAGTTGCCGAGCTTGGCCTTGGTCTGCCCTTCGAACTGGGGGTTGGGGATTTTGATGGACACCACCGCCGTGAGGCCCTCGCGCACGTCGTCCCCGCTCAGGGCCACCTTGAGGTTCTTGGTGAGCCCGCTCTGGGCGGCATAGGCGTTCACGGAACGGGTGAGGGCCGCGCGGAAGCCCGCCAGGTGCGTCCCTCCCTCGGGGGTGTGGATGGAGTTGACGAAGGAGTACACCATCTCGTTGTACCCGGCGTTCCATTGCACCGAAACGTCCATGATGATCTTGTCCTGCTCCCCCTTGAACACCAGCGGCTGGGGGTGCAGGAGGGTCTTGCCGCGGTTGAGGTACTCCACGAACGCCGCGATGCCCCCCTCATACCAAAGCTCGCTGCGCTTGTCCTCCTCCCGCTCGTCGAGGAGGATGATCCGTAGACCCGCGTTGAGGAAGGCCAGCTC
Organism: Acidobacteriota bacterium; assembly: GCA_021813555.1. Classification (GTDB taxonomy): domain Bacteria; phylum Acidobacteriota; class UBA4820; order UBA4820; family DSQY01; genus JAKAJA01. Next base: position 24,677 of record JAKAKG010000061.1, on the reverse strand, counting down.
GCGCATGCGGGTGTTCAAGATGTCCCACGAGAACACCGTTTCCTCGAAAATATCCGGGTCGGGCTTGAAGGTGATGCGGGAGCCGTGCTTATCCTTGGGCTCGGGCGTGCCCGTGCGGACCAGGGGCCCCCGGGGCACGCCCCGGACGTAGCTCTGCATGTAGACCCCGCCGTCCCGCCAAACCTCCAGGTCCAGCCGCTCGGAGAGGGCATTCACGACGCTCACGCCCACGCCGTGAAGGCCGCCCGAGACTTTGTAGGCGTTGTTGTCGAACTTGCCGCCGGCATGGAGGACGGTGAGGACCACCTCAGCAGCGGACCGGCCCTCCTCCTCGTGCATGTCTACGGGAATGCCACGGCCGTTGTCCTCCACGGTCACCGAATCGTCCGCGTGGACCGTCACCTTGATCTCGTCGCAGTAGCCGCCCTGGGCCTCGTCCACGGCGTTGTCCACCACCTCCCACACGAGGTGGTGAAGGCCCGTGCCTCCCGTGGAGCCGATGTACATGGCGGGGCGTTTGCGCACCGCCTCCAGCCCTTCCAGGACCTTGATGGACGAAGCGTCGTAGCGGTTGGGATCAACGTCTTTCTTCGAGTCTTTCGCCACGGTTTTATTCTCCTAAAATGCCTTGGGGCATGGTGCCTTTCGTGCTCTTTGGCGTCGGGCGAGGCGGGTCTACCGCTCTTCGCGGACCGTCCCGTCCTCGACGCGGAAGCGGCTCAGGGGTCCCCATGAAGGGTCCAGGGGCCGCGTGGCGGTCATCACGAGCTGCGCCTTTCCCTGGGTCAGGCGCATCATCTGCGCGATCCTTTGGTCATCCAGCTCCGCCTCCACATCGTCAAGGAGAAAGAGGGGCGGCTGGGCGTTCGTCTCGGAGAGGATTTGAACCCTCGTAAGTTTGAGGAGCCACAGGGCCGTCCGAACTTGGCCCGAAGAGCCGTAGGAGCCGAGGGGCCTCCCGTTCAGGAGGATTTCCACGGCGTCCCTCTGGGGGCCAACTCTGCAGCCTCCCCGGCGGATCTCCTCCTGGCGGGACCGGTCCAGGGCCCGCCTGAGATCCTCGCCGCCGCTGGGCTCATAGCGCACCGCAAGGCGTTCCTCCACCTCCAGGTTTGCCGCAAGGTCACTCAGGGTCGAGTTCACCGTCGCCGTCGTCTTGAGTCGCTCCTGGCGGATCTCCTCAGCCAGGACCGCGAAGGTGTGGGTCCAAGCGTCCAACTCGTCCCGCCGCCTGGACGTGTAGGATTTGAGGATGTGGTTGCGCTGCTCCCTGGCCCGGCCGAAGGCCATGAGGGTATCAAGATAACCGGGACGCCGCCACACGGCCGTGCCGTCGATAAAATCCCGCCGGTGCCTGGGCACGCCCTCCACCAAACCCCGGTCCTCCACGCTCAATACCACGACGGGCAAGGTCTGAAGGTAGTCGGAAAGGGGCACCGTGGCCCCGTCCCTGCGGTACTGCTTACCTTTCAGGTTCAGGTCCACGCTCAGGACGTGGCTGGCCCCGTGCCGGACCACGTCCCCGCGAAGGCACGTGGCTTCGCTCCCCTCCCGGACGAGGTATTTGAGCCTGTTTTCCCTGAAGGACCGGGTCGTTCCGAGCATGTAAATGGCCTCGAGGAGGTTCGTCTTACCCTGGGCGTTGGGCCCATAGAAGAGGGTTACGGGCCCGCGGAACTGAATGCGCGAGCCCGCCAGGTTCCTGAAGTTCTCCACCGCGATCTCGTTCAGCCTCAATCGAGCCTCAGGGGCATGACCACGTACTTATGGACCCCCTCAGCCTCGGGCCGGACCGGCTGAAAAATGGCCTGCGCCCCCGAGTCCTTCATGCTGATATACACCTGCTCCGTGGGCGCCACCGTCAGGAAATCGATCAGGAAATCCATGTTGAAGCAGATGGTCACGGCTTCGCCCTCATAGCCGTCGCACACGAGGTATTCGTGGCCTTCATCTCCCGTCTCCTGGTTCCTTACCACGAGCTCGGCGGTACCGCCCGGGCTGAAGATGAGGGTCACGGCCCGGGTCTTGGTTTCGGCCACGCTGGTCATTCGGCGGAGCCGCTCGAGGATGGCCAGCCGGTTCACCGTGGCCTTCTTGTCCGAATCCGTGGGTACCACGCGTTCATACGCGGGGAAGGTTGTATCCATGAGCCGGCTGTACAAGAAACGGGATCCCATCTCTATGAAGATATGGTTGTCCTTGAAGGAGAGCTTCACATCACCGCCGCTCTCCAGTTTGATGAACTCCAACAGGGTCTTGCGCGGCACTAGGGCCCGGCGGGGGCTGGGCGCATCCAAGGGCCCGCACCACTGGGTAAAGGTGAGGCGATGGGAGTCCGTAGAAACCAAGGTGAGCTGGCCCGCATCGAGGATCATCAGGGCCCCGCGGATGGAATACCGGTTGTCGTCCAGCCCCACGGACACGAGGGCCTCCTGGACGCCGCGCCTGAGCACGTCGGAGGGAAGAACGAGGCTCTCCGCGTCGCCGCTTTGCAGGAGGGTGGGGTAGTCCTCCTCGGGAAGGGTGTGCAGGAGATATTCCTGCTTGCCCCCTTCTGGCTGGATGAAAAGCTTGTTTTCGGCGGTAGAGCGGATGGCCAAGGGGGCGTCTTGACCGGAGAAGGCCTTGACGATGGGTCCGAACGTCTTGGCGGGAACGGTGATGGCCCCCGGCTGGGTCACCTCCGCCGGGCATCGGGTCTTGAGGGTAACTTCAAGATCCGTGGCGGCCAGCTCGAGGTGGTCGCCTTCGGCCCGAAGCAGGAGGTTGGAGAGGATGGGAATGGTGGCCTTGGTCTCCACGATGCCCAGGGCCAGGCTCAGCTCGGTCTGCAGTGCCTTTGCATCTACACGGATGTTCATTTAAGCCTCTCCTTCACAAGTAGAGCCAGTAGGGCCTGTGGATCTGTGAAAAGGGGCCGGTTGGCACGGTTCCCCAAGGCTAAAACGCGGGCGGAATAACTGTGCAAAACGATCCAAAGACGTGTGCACAACGGGGGAGCTCCTCCAGGGGGGTGACCCTTCACAGGGTTTCCACAGGATGTTTTCCACAGGCATGGCACAACCTCAACAAAAGGAGCGCATGAAGGTGTGGATCTGTTGTTGAAAGTGGGGATCTCCGGCCATCCGCTCGTGCACCTTCCGAATGGAATGGAGCACCGTCGTGTGGTGCTTGCCGCCGAACTTTCTGCCGATCTCGGGCAGAGAGGCTCCCGTAAGTTCCTTGCATAAATACATGGCCACCTGCCGGGGAAGAACGACCTGGGCCTTGTGGCTGCTTCCCTTGAGATCTTGTACTTTCAGCTTATAAAAGGAGGCCACCTGTTTCTGAATTCCCTCCGCCGTGATGGATCGGCCGTCCTCCCTGAAGAGGCTCTGGAATGTCTCCTGGGCCAAGTCCAGGCTGATCGGCAAGTGTTTGAAAGAGGAGAAGGCGATGAGCCTGAGCAGGCACCCCTCAAGTTCTCTGATGTTGCTCTTGATGCGGCTGGCGATGAAGAGCGCCACGTCCTCCGGGATCTGGACCTGATAGGCCTCGGCCTTCTTGTACAGGATGGCCACCTTGGTCTCCAGTTCGGGGGGCTGGATATCGGCGATGAGGCCCCACTCGAAGCGTGAGCGGAGCCGCTCCTCGATGCTCTGAAGGTCTCGGGGCAGGCAGTCGCTGCTCAGGACGATCTGTTTGCGAGCCTCGTGGAGGGCGTTAAAGGTGTGAAACACCTCCTCCTGCGTCCCCGCCTTGTTCGCCAGGAACTGCACGTCATCCAAAAGCAGAACATCCACCATCCTGTACCGGTTACGAAATTCGGGGGTGGATTTGTGGGTGATGGCGGAGATCATCTCGTTCATGAACCGCTCGGCGGACAGGTAGGAAATTCGCTGGTGGGGGAAGTTCTCCATGATGAAGTGGCCGATGGAATGCATCAGGTGGGTCTTTCCCAGCCCCACACCGCCGTAAACGTACAGCGGGTTGTACGCCTTGGAGGGGCTTTGCGCCACGGCCTTGCACGCGGCGTAGGCAAAGCGGTTGGAGGGGCCTTCCACGAAGCCCTCGAAGCGGTACAGCGGGTTGAACTCGGGCCCCACAGGTTCAGAGGACCGCTTGGCCGGATTCCTGGTCTCTTTCGGCTGCGGCGGGGGTGACAGGACGAGCTCTTCGCCTCCGGCGTCCACCAGTTCCACGGCCAAGTCGGACAAGCCGAGCTCCGCCCCCACCTCTTGAAACAGGCGCGGGTAGTGTTTTTCAATCCACTCCCTCGCCACGGGATTGGGAGCCAGGACCTGGATCTGGTGGCCCGCTGCCCGCAGGGGTCTCAGAGGCGAGAACCACGTGGTGAAGTTGGCCTCAGGCACTCTGCCCTTAATGCTCTTGAGGATTTTGGACCACAAGTCAGCCGGCATGATTATCCACAGGTTATTCCACAGGTGTGGAAAATCCTTCTCCCCGATACCGAGGCAGTATACCATAGGGACGGCCAGGCGAGCAGGCCCACATGGGCAAGCTAAGGCCAAGAGAAGTCAAGGCTTTGCGCAAATGAAACCTGATAGATATAATCAAGGCGAGGATGTGAGCCAAAATGACGCATGGGCGGAGGACCGGATGAGGCAAGGTGTCAGCTCGGGAGCGGCCCACCGGGGAGGGAAGGGGTCCTTTCCCTTTCGGTGCGCCGCCGTGGATGTGGGCTCCAATGCCGTGCGGTTTCTGGCCGCGTCGTTCACGGCCCCCTCGGCCTACACCGTTCTGCGCGAAGAACGAAGCGCCGTGCGCTTGGGCCACGGCGTGTTTCTGACGGGCCGCCTATCGCCCAAGGAGGCGGCGGCGGCGGTGGCGGTGCTCAAGGGCTACGCGGCCCAAATGCGGGCTCTGAAGATCACGACGTGCAGGGCCGTGGCCACGAGCGCCGTGCGGGAGAGCGCCAACGGCCAAGCCTTCCTGGAGCGCGTTCACCGGGAATCGGGCTTGAAGCTGGAGGTCATCAGCGGTTCCGAGGAGGCGCGCCTGGTGCACCGGGCCGTGTCCAGCCGGGTGAATTTTTCGGATGGTACGTGGCTCATGGTGGATTTAGGCGGTGGCAGCGTGGAGGTCTCCCTGGCGAACGCCGGGGGCGTCCTGTGGAGCGAATCGCACACCATGGGGTCGGTGCGATTGTTAGAACAGCTTGCGGGAGGCGATGAATCGCCCGGGGCCTTCCTCCGCCTATTGGAGGAGTACGCACGGACCTTGAGGGTTCCGGCGGCCCTGGAAGGGACCCGGCCAGCCGGCTTCATCGCCACGGGGGGCAACATCGAGACCCTGGCCCAAATGGCCGCGGCCGAGCCGGATCCTGCGGGAGTGGCCCGCTTCCCCGTGGCCGTCCTCCGGCGCCTCATCCGCCAGCTTGCACGTCTGGGCTACAGAGAGCGGGTGCAGCAACTTGGGCTAAGGGAGGACAGGGCCGACGTCATCCTGCCCGCAGCCATCGTCTACGAGCGCCTGGCCCGCCTCTGCGGCGCGGGCGAGGTGGTGGTTCCCTTTGTGGGCGTCCGGGAGGGCACGGTCCTGGACCTCGCGGACGGCCTCTCCGTCGGCACGGAACGCCGCGACCGCCGCGAAAAGCAGGTTCTTCAGGCCGCGCTGGCCGTGGGGAGAAAGTACCGCTTCGATGAGGCCCACGGCCTCCACGTGGCGCGGTTGTCTCTGTCCCTCTTCGACCAGCTCAAGCGGCTTCACGGCTCCGGAGAAGAGGAGCGGGAAGCCCTCCAGGCGGCGGCACTCCTCCACGACATCGGGGCCTTCGTGAGCTACAAGAGCCACCACAAGCACAGCCTCTATCTCATCGCCAACAGCGAGCTGCCCGGCGTGGGACCCAGGCAGCTCCAGATCGTGGCCAACGTGGCCCGCTACCACCGGCGGGCTCCGCCCAAACCTCAACACGCGGACTTCGCGGCCCTTGCCCCGGCGGACCAGGTGGCGGTGAGCAAGCTCGCCGCCCTCCTGCGCCTGGCCGACGCCATGGACCGGGAGCACCAGCAGAAGGTGCGGGCTGTGAAGGTGAAGGTTTCAGACGGAGCCCTTCGCCTCGCCATGGAGGGAGAAGGCGATCTCCTCCTGGAGGGGTGGGCCTTGAAGCGGAAGTCGGACCTTTTCAAGAAGGCCTATGGCCTTGAGGTCATCGTGGCCCCAGGCAGGGGCGGAAAGGAGGAAGCTCGGTGACGGCAGGCCAGGAACATTTGCCGGGCAAACTCATCGCCGTGGAGGGGCTGGACGGGTCGGGCAAGTCCACCCAGATCCATCTTGTCCACCAGTGGTTGAAGAGCAAGGGGTACCGTGTATTCTTCACCGAGTGGAACTCTTCGTCGCTGGTGAAGGAGGCCACCCGAAAGGGCAAGAAGCGCCAGCTCCTCACGCCGACGACCTTCAGCCTCATCCACGCCACGGACTTCGCCGACCGCTACGAGCGGCAGATGCTGCCCCTCCTGCGCGCCGGGTACATCGTCCTGTGCGACCGCTACATGTTCACGTCCTTCGCCCGGGACGGAGTGCGTGGCTGCGACCCCGGCTGGCTCCGGCGCATGTACGGGTTTGCCCGGGTTCCCGACATCACCTTTTTCTTCCGGCTGCCTCTCGAAATGGCCCTGGGACGCATTCTGGAAGGACGCCCCCAGCTCAAATACTTCGAGGCGGGCATGGACCTGGGGCTGAGTGCCGACATTGCGGAAAGCTTCAGGATCTTTCAGGGGCGCGTCCTGGACCAATACCTCGCCATGGTGCAGGAGTACGGGTTCACGGTGATGGACGCCACCCTCGCCGTGCACACGCAGCAGAAACTGGTGCGCAGGGTCATCCAGGACCGGATCGATCTGGCCCTTTACCACAAGAGGGTATTCCCATGAGCCCCCAGCGGTTTTACAACATCTGGCCCCCCGGTGTAGATCCGAGCAAGCTCACGGGGGCCCTCATCGTCATCGAGGGGCCCGATTCCTCCGGCCGCTCCACCCACATCGGCCTCCTCACCCAGTGGCTCGAAGAGCAGGGGTACGCCGTGGCCCAGGTCGGGCTCAAGCGCTCCAACCTCGTGGCGGCGGAGCTTGAGAAAGCCAAACAGGGGAACATCCTCAGCCCCAGGACCCTGAGCCTCTTTTACGCCACGGACTTCTACGACCAACTGGAAAATCAGATCATCCCCGCCCTCCGCGCCGGATTCGTGGTCCTGGCGGACCGGTACATCTACACCCTCATGGCCAGGGATATCGTCCGGGGCGCCGAGCCAGCGTGGGTGGAGTCGGTCTACGCCATGGCCCCCGTGCCGGACGCCGTGTTCTACCTCATGGTTTCCTCCAAAACCCTCGTGGACCGAACGTTCCAGGCCCACGCCGAGCTTGACTACTGGGAGTCGGGCATGGATTGCGGCCTCAGCCGGGACTGGTTTCAGAGCTTCCTGCGCTACCAGCGGAAGATTCGCCAGGAATTTGTTAGAATGCAAAGCAAGTACGGCTTCGAGGTGGTGAACGCCAATCGGTCGATCCCCGCCCTTGACGCCGATCTAAAGGGCAGGATCCAGCAGGTTCTGGCCCGGACGGAGAAAACGTGAGGTCACAGCCCATGGACGCGAACCCGAACCAAGCTCCCCTTGCCCCTGTGGTATCCCCCCCGGCCCCTTCCTCCAAGCCCAGGCTCAAGAAAAAGCCCAAGGCCAAGCTCAAGGGCGCCGCCAAGAAGAGCCCCGCCAAGGCCAGGCCCGCCTCCGCAAAGGCCCAGAGCAGCCCCAAGAAGCTCGCCAAGCCCGCCCGGGAAGACGCGGCGCGCCAGGTGGCCCGGGAGCTGTCCAAGCTTCGGGCCGTCCTCAAGGAGGTTGGTTCGGCGGTGGTGGACCGACTGGACGGGGAGGCCGCGTCCCTGGCCCTCTTTCTGGACGGGGACCGCCTCCCCGGGGAGAGGCCCATTCTGCCCTGCGCCGGGGCGCTCAAGGCCATGGCGGCCCTCTTGGCAACCCTCAAGGTGAAGCCCAAGAAAGGCCGCGTGAAGGACCTGGCGAGGATCGAAGCGCTCCTCTCGGGCCTGGCGGCCAAGACCCCGCCGGGGGCGTGACCGGAGTGTGCCGGGCCGGAGGCTAGGAGGCGCCGAGCCCGGGCGCGTTCAATCGGGCGATTCGGGGCGGCTTCGCCGCTTCGGGTCCAGCCTGCCGGGGGGTTCATGAAAATTGCTTTCCTGTCCGACATCCACGCCAATTTTCCCGCTCTGTGCGCCGCCCTGGAGTGTGCGGAGCGGCTCGGGGCAGAAGGCGTGGTGTGCGCGGGAGACCTGGTGGGAGGCGGACCCCATCCCACGGAGGTGATCCGCCTGCTCATGGAGCGGCGAATCCCCGCGATCCTCGGCAACGTGGACAGGAAGGTACTCCGTCTGGCATCCAGCTCCAAAAAGCGCAAGGAGGCCATGAAGGGGAAGCGGGCGCCCCTGGCCTGGACCGCCAAGGCGCTGGGCGGCCCCGAGCTGCGATGGCTTCAAGGCCTTCCCGCCGAGCTCCACCTCGCCTTCGGCGCGGCCGCGGTCCGCGTCGTGCACGGCAGCCCCCTTTCGGACACGGACTACATCTATCCCAGCCTCACGCCCGAGGCCCTGGCCGCCAAACTCGGCGATGACCGCCCGGCGGTCCTCGTGTGCGGCCACTCCCACATTCCCTTCACCAAGCGGGTATCGGGTGTGCTCGTGGTGAACTGCGGGTCCGTGGGACGGCCCGTGGACGGCGACCCGCGGGGGTCCTTCGCCCTGGGTGACTTCCTCGGCGGCGGCCGCGCCGCGGCGCGCACGGTGCGGTTCGCCTTTGCCCTGGATGCCGTGACCGGCGATCTGGCGAGCCGCGACGTACCCGGCGCGGCGCCCGAGGAGATCCGGCGCGGCACCCGGGGGTAACGGGAGAGGCCGTGGACGATCCCGCCATCATCAGGTTCCTGATCCCCCGAGGCGAGTCCCCGCGCGGAATCCTGGGGGCTCTGCGGCGCGCGGGTTACGGAGTGGAGGCGGCCCCCCCCGTGAGGGCGGAGGACCTGATCCTGGACACCCAGGAGGGCCGCCTCGCCCGGGCGCACGCACGGTTGAGCCTCCGCCGCGTGAACGGGTCTTGGCTCTGGCACTTCGAACCCCCGTCCGGACCGGTTCAGGGGGGAGCGGGCCCCTCCCCGCCGACGTCCTGGCCCATGCCGGCCGAAGCATTCCCCCCGCTCGTCCAGGAAGCGGCCGGCGGGAAGGGCTTCTTTCCCATCCTTCGGCTCAGGTGCGTCTGCGCGCAGGGCCGCATGGAGGCTCCCGGCGGGACGCCCCTCTGGTACGTGCATGAGACCTTGAGCGCCGCCGGCCCTCCCCACGGCGGACCCTGGACCGCCACGGCCCAGGTTCTTCTGGCCATTCGGGCCGCCGAGGGCGGCGAGGCGGAACTGTCCCATCTCGCCGTCTATGCGCGGGACCGTCTGGGGCTGAGCGCCGAACCGGCAGACGCCTGCGCTCTGGGCCTCGCCCTCCTGGGCCGGGTGGAGCCCGGGGGACAAGCCCCCGGCACATTGGAAACCAGGGCGGGGGACGCACTCGTGGTGGCGGCCAGGAAAATCGTGGGACAGCAAGCCCTCAAGATGCGGGCCAACACGGAGGGGACGCGCCTCGACCTTGATCCCGAATACCTCCACGACCTGCGCGTGGCAGCGCGCAGGCTCCGGTCGGCCCTCCGACTCCTGGGGCCGGCGCTGGGTCCGAAGCGGGCCGAGTCCTTGCGCCTGGAGCTCTCGTGGATCGCTGCCCTCCTGGGCGAAGTGCGGGACCTGGACGTCTTTATCGCCAACTTGGAGGCCCAAGCGGTGAGGCTGGGAGAGTCGGGACGGATCGCCCTGCGCCTGAAGGCGGAATTGCTGGCCCGGAGGTCCCCGGCGAGAGAGGCCCTGGCGGCGGCCCTGGAAGGGAGACGCTACGAGGCTCTCCTCCGAAGAATTCAGGCCCTGGCCGATTCCCCCCCGCCCAGGTCGGCGCGCGGGCTGGCGGCCCAGCGCACCGACTTCGCCGCGTCCGTGTTCATCAAAGGAGCCCACCGGCGCGTGGTAAAACAGGGCCGAGCCGCCGTGCTCTCGCAGGACCCGGCGGCCCTCCACCGCCTTCGGATCCTCTTCAAGCGCCTCCGGTACACCAGCGAGTTTTTCGATCCGGCCCTTGGAGGCCGTCTGGAACCGATGATCAAGGCCATGGTAAAGTTCCAGGACTGCCTGGGAGAGCACCAGGACGCGGTGGTGGCGGCCCGGAAGATCGAGGCCCTCGCCCAGGAACTGGCAGCGCGGGGGGACCTGCCCGTAGAATCGCTGCTGGATTTGGGGGCCCTGATCCAGGTTCAGCGCGAGACGGCCCGCGAGCGGCGAGCGCGCCTGGCCGGCCTCTGGCGGGCATTCGACCGGGCCTCCGTCAGGAAGTGTCTTGGTGAAACTACCCTTGCGGGCCCCTCGTAGGAATCGGACATGAGCGTCCTCTCGGTTCACGACATCCGGGTGAAGTACGGCAGCACGGAAGCGCTGCGCGGGGTCACCTTCGAAGTCCAGGGCGGGGCCGTGGGCCTGCTGGGCCCCAACGGGGCGGGCAAGTCCACCCTCATCAAGGCCCTCCTCGGCCTCGTCCCGCTTGCCTCCGGTGCCTTCAGCCTCATGGGACAAGACAGCCGCGCCCTGGGCCCGGCCCTGAGGGACCGCGTCGGCTACGTCCCTGAACGGGAGGGCCTTCGGCCCGGAACGAGCGGTGTGGCGTGGGTGGCCCTCCTGGGCGAACTCTCGGGCCTTCCCCGGCGCGCGGCCGTGGAGAGGGCCCACGAAGTCCTGCAGTACGTGGGCCTGGAGGAGAGCCGCTACCGGAACGTGGAGACCTTTTCCACGGGCATGCGCCAGCGCCTCAAGCTCGCCGGTGCCCTCGTGCACGACCCGGCCCTCCTGCTCCTGGATGAGCCCACGTCGGGCATGGATCCCGTGGGCAGGGAGGAGATGCTCGGCCTCTGCCGTGACATCGTCAGGCAGGGGAAGACGGTCCTCCTCTCCACGCACATCCTCAAGGACGTGGAAGCCCTGTGCGCCCAGGTGGTGATCCTCCACCGGGGGCAAGTGCAGGCAGGAGTGTCGGTGGAGGATTGGACCCGGAGCGAAGCCCAGCACTTCCTGGTCCAGTGGGAGGGCGAGGGGCGGGGCGAGGCCTTTGCCGCCGCGTGCGGCCGGGCGGGGTGGACTGCGGAACCCAGGAAGGACGGCCTCTTCAAGCTCGTTTTGCCGGCGGGTGAAGGCCCCCGGAGCGTCTTTCGCGTGGCGCGGGAGGCGGGGGGCGCCGTGAACCGGTTCGTGCGCGAGGAGACCTCCCTGGAGGAGCTCTTCCTCTCGGCCCTCCAGAAGAACGGGGAGACCCATGCCGGTCTATGAGCAGGGCTACGAGGCCTACGACGGGCGGCGGAACCCCCTGGGGAGCCGGTGGAAGCCCCTCTTCAGAGAAGAGATCCTGCCGTATTTCAAGAAGAGGCGGTTCGTCTTCCTCCTCGTGCTGGCCCTCCTGCCATGGCTGTACGGCGTTGCCCTCACGTTCCTCCATACCCAGCTCGGGGACGCGGACTGGGCCAAGGACCTTGTCACCAAGCTCCCCGTGGTGGACGAGAAGCTCGTGGCCAAACTGCTCACCAACGGCTATGACCTCTTCCTTCTGTTCATCGTGGCCATCTGGGTGGGGTCGGGCCTCGTGGCGCGGGACCGGAAGGACATGACCCTGGACGTGTTCCTGGGGCGGGCCGTGACCTCCGTCCAGTACCTCTGGGCCAAAGGCGCCGCCCTCGGCGTTTTCCTCCTCCTCTTCTCGTTTCTTCCCACCCTCATCTTGGTCATCTTTCAGGTGGGGCTCACGGGGGAGGCGGGGTGGCTCGCGGAACACCTCAGGGTCCTGTGGGGCACCCTGCTCTATACGGCCATCGGGCCGGGCACCCTGGTTCTCTTCATGCTCGCCCTCTCGTCCATGGCACGCTCGCCCCGCGTGGTGGGGCTGGCCTTCATCGCCCTCGTCTTCTTCGGGGACATGGCTTGCGGCGTGGTGTACGCCATCACCAAGGTGAGCGCGGTCTGGTTCTTCTCTCTTTCGCGGGAGCTCACGGCCCTGGCCTGCCTGTGCCTGGGGGCACCGCCCCCCTTCGCCTCGGCGGATCTCCACCCGGCCCTCGTGGCCCTGTTCTTCGCGGGCCTCGCCGCCGCCAGCGCGGCGGTATTGTGGGCGCGGTTCTCGCGCCGCGGGGTGCTGCGGTGATCCGCGTGCAGAGCGTCTCCAAGTGGTACGGGCTGGTGGTGGGCGTGAACCGGATCTCCCTGTCCGTGGAGCCCGGAGTCACGGGCCTGCTGGGGGTCAACGGCGCGGGCAAGAGCACGCTCCTCAACCTCATGGCGGGCCTCCTCAAGCCCAGCTCGGGCACCGTGGAATTGGACGGCAAACCCGTGTTCGCCAACCCCGAGGCCTTGAAATCCCTGGGCTACTGTCCGAGCCCCGATCACTTCTACGAGGACGTGACGGGGCTGGAGTTCGTGGCGTACATGGGCCGCCTCTCGGGGCTCTCCCCGGCGCGGGCCCGGGAGCGGGCCGCGGAGGCGTGCCACGAGGTGGCCCTGGGGGAGGAGGCGGGCAAGAAGGTCCGGGCCATGAGCAAGGGCATGCGGCAGAAAGTGAAAATGGCCCAGGCCCTGGTGCACGACCCGCCGGTTCTCCTGCTGGACGAACCCCTCAACGGCATGGACCCGCCCAGCCGGGCCCAGTCCATCGAAGCCATCCGGCGGTGGGGCGAGCAGGGCAAATCGGTCCTGGTCTCCTCCCACATGCTGCACGAAGTGGAGGCCATGACGAGCCGCATCCTCCTGCTTCACCACGGCAAACTCCTGGCCTCGGGAGAGGTGCCCCAGGTGAGGCAGGCCATCGCCTCCAGGCCCATGAACGTCTTCGTGCGGTGCGCCGACGCGAGAGACCTGGCCGCGGCCCTCATCACCTGGCCCTGCGTCCAATCCGTGTCCTTCGGCGCGGAGGGCAAAGCCCTCACCGCGGAGGTGACGGACATGGGCGACTTCCGCCTGAGGCTCGGCGACCTCATGGCGGACCGGGAGCTGGGTTTGGAGATCCTCAACCCCCTCGACGACAACCTGTCCGCCGTCTTTTCATATCTGGTGGCGTGATGATGGAAGGACCGGTGCGGGCGGTGTTCGGCTTCACGGCGCGGGGCATGACCCGCTCCGTCAAGGGCTGGCTCTTCGGCCTGCTCCTCGTTCTGCCCTGGGCCGCGGCCCTCCTCCTGCGCCTGCTCATCTGGAAGGGCGTCCAGGTGCCCATGGGCGGAGTGACCCTCTACGGCATCCTGGTCCTGGCCTATGTCACGGGGTTTCTCGTGCCCATCGCCACCCTCTTCTTCGGCACCTCTCTGGTGGCCGACGAGGTGGAGGGCGGCACCTTGCCCTACCTCTTTGGCCGGCCCCTTCGGCGGGAGAAGATCTTCCTCGCCAAGGTGGCCGCCATGACGGCGGTTCTCGCCGCGGGGTGCTGGCTTTCCATTCTGGGCACCTACCTGCTGTCCATGTCCATCGACGGCGCCGGCGCGCTGGGACGGGAAGCGGGAACCCTCCTGGGAGATCTGGCTACCACGGCCCTGGCGGTGGCGGCTTACGGGGCGCTCTTCGCCTTTCTCGGCTTGGCCATGAAGAAGCCCCTCTTCTGGGGCCTCATCATCGGCTTCGGCTGGGAGAACCTCGTGGCATGGCTCCCGGGCTTCCTCAAGCGCTTGACCCTCCTGTTCCACCTCCATACGCTTCTGCCTCACAGCGCCGCCCCCCAAGGCGTCGTCCAGCAAATGCTCGCCTCCAGCGAATCCCGCGTCATCGCCCTCGCCTTCCTCCTGGTCTACACGGCCCTCTTTCTGGGCCTCGGGTGCGTTCTCATCAGGCGCATGGAAGCCAGCGCCGCGGAGCGTGAAGAGGGATGACCCCCCGTAAGGCGAAAGTGACCGCCGGCGTCCGGGCGACGCCCCGGCTCTGGGCCGTTCGAAGCTCTCCCATTCACGGCAAAGGGGTCTTCGCCCGGTGCGCCATCGCCGCGGGGGACCGCATCATCGAATACACGGGGGAGCGCATCTGCGAAGATGAAGCCTCGGCGCGCTACGGCGACGAAGGTTCGGGCCAGCCGCACGTGGTCCTCTTTTCCCTTGAAGACGGCACGGTTATCGATGGGGGACGGGGAGGCAATGAAGCCCGATTCATTAATCACTCGTGCCAGCCCTCGTGCCAGGCGGTGGAGGAGGAGGGCCGCATTTTCATCGAGGCGCTTCGGACCATCGCCCTGGGTGAGGAGCTGACGTACGACTATCACCTGGAGCTTCCGGGCCGCCACACGCGCGCCGTGAAGTCCCACTACCCTTGCCGCTGCGGCGCCCCCGAGTGCCGGGGCACCCTGCTGGCGCCCAAGGGCCGGAGCCGCAAAGGCTAGCAAGGCTCGAGCGGAACGGGAAAAGGGCGGGCCGGGCCCGCCCTTTCTGGTTGGCTCATCTCGGCCCCAAGGGGTTCTCTTGAAGGCTAGAACCTCGCGGGGATCTTCCCGGCGGAAGCGTCGTCGTAGCGCTGGCTCACGGCGTCCCAGTTGATGTTTTCGGCGAAGGCCTTGATGTAGTCGGGACGTCCCGTGGCGGTCTGGTCCACCATGTAGGCGTGCTCCCATACGTCCATGACCAGAATCGGCACGAACCCGGCCACGTTGCCCTCCTCGTGGAGCTGGACGAAATGGTTTGCTAGGACCCCCGCGGCGGGGTCGAGGTAGAGGATGGCCCAGCCGATGGAGCGAGAAGCGCCCGTCTTGGCGAAGTCGTCCTTCCACGCGTCGAAGGAGCCGAACTGCGCGGCGAGGGCAGTCTTGAGCGCCGAGGTGCCGGCCGGTTCGGCGACGCCCGCCTTGAGGTTGCCGAAGTAGTATTCGTGCAGGACCATGCCGTTGTACTCGAACCCGAAGCGGCGCCGGCGGTCGGCGTAGAGCGGCGACGCGCCCTTGCCCTCTTTGCGCAGGGCTTCCAGCTCGGCGAGGAGCCCGTTGGTGTTGGCCACGTAGCCTTCGTAAAGCTTCCAGTGCTGCGCGATTTGATTCTCCGAGATGCCTTTGAGTCCGGACGGTTTGAGGTGGACTTTCACTTCGTAGGCCATGGACATTCCTCCTTAGTGTGTGGGCGGACAGGGGACCGGAAGCATTCCGGCCCCCGGTCGTTTGCGGGAAAAGGGATGAGGGCGGGCGGTTGCTCCGAGGGCCGCGTAGAACGGTTGTGCCTGAGCCTGCTGCGTGCCATCGTTCTTCCCCCCCGGGCGAAGTGCTCGACACAAAGAGCTTCTGAATGCGAAACGGCGTGCCCTGGTGCGCTATTCCAGGAGCAGCCGCCTTCACCGCGTCACGGGAGCGGGACCATGGGGGCGCCCGTTGAGGGTCTCCTTCCGGTCCATAGCCTGAATTGCAGCGCCGCTTGCGGTACGAGCATGCCCTCGCCGGGGATGGCCTCCAGCCCCCGTTCGGCCGCCGCACGGAGCAGGGGCGTGCTCCCCTCCCGAACGACCATGTCCAGGACCCACCGGCCCGAAAGCGCATCCAGGGGATAGGGGGCTTCGTCACCCTCTCGGCCTACGGGGGTGGCGTTGATGAGCAGATCCCAGGCGATCGAACCCCTCTGGTCCCAGGAAACAGGCTCCGCGCCGAACTGGAACGCGAAGGCCTTTGTTTTGGCGTCGTCCCGGCCCGCCACCCCCACGGGACCCCTGGCCCCCATGGCCAGAGCCGCCGCCGCCGCGGCTCCTCCGCAGCCGAGGACGAGGGTCCGAATTCCACGGGGTACCCCCGCAAGGGCCCTTCGCACCCCGTAAACATCCGTGTTGGCGGCGATCCAGCCCTCCCTTTCCGCCACGAGGGTGTTGCAGGCGCCCGCGCGCCGCACCAGTCGTGAGGCGCGGGCGGCCAGGGAGGAGGCGGTCCCCTTGTGGGGGATCGTGAGCGCCACGCCCGCCAGGGGAAGGCCGCTGTCCAGGAGCTCTCGCGGGTTCGTGCACGGAAAGGGAACATAGCGGCCGGGAAGACGAGCCTGCTCCAGCCACGGGTTGAAGAAGGAGGGGGTCCTGGTGAAGCCGAGTGGCCAGCCCGCCAGGGCGTAGAGGGGGCCGGTCCGGCGCAGGCCGCGGGGCCTGTACACCGACAGGAGGTCCCCCAGCGCCATCTGGCCGGGTGCGGCGGGCTCGCACCCGGGGGCCGAGGCGTAGGCGGCGATGGATCCCCAGGCGAGGGCCAGGATCCGCGAGGGGCATCCCGGTGTTCCCATGGCGAAGGCGCAGAGGTCGCCGCGCCCGCGCTCCCGGTCCAGCAGGCTCAGTACAGCGAGGGTGGCGGACACGTCGCTCGCCGTGGGCACGAGCTTGTAAGCCGCCGCCCGGCGGGAGCGAAGGCGGGAGAGGAGGGCTCCGAGATCCGGCGGGGTTCCGTTCATATCGTGCCAGGAGACCACGAGACGGGAGGGGTCAAGGCCCGCCGCCCGTTCAGGCTCGGCCTCGCCGAAGGGCACGTCCACCCATGCGCCCAGGCTCTGGGCCCGCTTGAGCAAGGGCCCTTCGTGGGGCCTGAGCCCGTCGCGGTGGCCCGAGACGAGCAGCGGCATCTCCTGGGCGAGGGACAGCAGGGCGTGGGGATCTTGCCCCGGGGCCAAGAGATCCAGGCGCACCTCGACGCGGTCGGCCCCCGCAGCCCTGGCCGCCCTGGCCGCGGCGGTGGCCTGGGTAACGGTAGGGGAGGCGGCGGTGGCGATGACGGATCCCAGGCGTTCCATGGCTGAAGTATACTTGTCCCTGCACCGCCTAGAAACCGCGGGGGCATCCGCACGGGAGAGACCCATGAGCTTGGAGCGCGCGTTTGAGGCCGAACACAGGTCCATTCGGGAAAATCTGCGGCGTCAGGAGGATGCCCTGGAGGCGCTCCAGGGTTCCATCCTCGAGGCGGCGGAGGTCCTGCGCGCCTGTCTCTCTTCAGGCGGCAAGGTCCTCTTCTTCGGCAACGGCGGCAGCGCCGCCGACGCCCAGCACTGGGCCGCCGAACTCACGGGCCGGTACCTGCGCGAGCGTCCTGGGATGGCGGCCCTCGCCCTCACCACGGACACCTCCGCCCTCACGGCCATCGGCAACGACTATGGCTTCGGCCAGGTCTTCGCCCGCCAGGTAGAGGCTCTGGCCCGCCCCGGCGACGCGGCCGTGGGCATCTCCACCTCCGGCAACTCGCCCAACGTCCATGCGGCCCTGGAGCGTGCCAAAGCCCAGGGGTGCAAGACGGTGGCCGTTCTGGGCCGGGACGGGGGCTCCATCGCTCCGCTCGTGGACGTGGCTCTCGTCTATGGGGCCAAGGAAACCCCGCGCATCCAGGAGTTTCACGCCGTCCTCGGCCACGTGCTCTGCGCCCTCGTCGAATCGGAACCGTAACGAGGACAAGGGGAGCAAGGGTCTTTACTGTTAGCGCTCTGCTCACTTCTTCCCGTAGAATCGTTCGTGGCTCGCGTCAAGATCAAGAAAAATCATGGTCTCCCCGTCGAGGAGCACTTTGGCTCTTGGCCCCCGGTCGAGCCGGATGGAATGGTAGGGCGGGTCGGACTTGATCGGTTCGAGATGGAGCCCCTTAGCCTGTCGCAACTGCTCCTCCGTTCGGGATTCGACCTTTTCGACGAGCCTGCGGAAAGCATTGATGACCGACGATTCCTGGTCAATGAGCTTCCGGACAAAGGCGTCCGGAAAGGAGGGGATCACTTCCGCCTCTGGCGCTTGGCGACGGCCGCATCAAGGGCTTTGAGCCCGTTCACCGCACGGCCCTCGCGATGATCTCGCAGCGCTTCCTCGGTCTGAGCATGGCTCTCCGGAGAGACGGCCCACTCCTCGTTGATGGGGATCATCCGAAGCGGCGTGATGAGCACCCGGCCGTCGGGAAGGACCGTGATATCCGCAGCGGTGTTGGGGCCTATCCGAGCCTCTTTCGGCATGACGAAGCGCCTCCGGTTATCCGAGAGTTGTAACATAATGCACCTCCCTAACGGCACAGTGTGCCTATGGCGCAATGTAACATCTTTCCATTGGCCGTGCAACGGCAAGCCCCTGGATGACGCTTACGGAGCAGGTTGGTTTATCTGGTTTATCGGCTCCCGAAGGGAGACGGCGTTCCGCCCGGATTGGGCCTTGGGCCAGGAAGGCAAGGCGGCCACTCCGAGGCGTACTTACTGGTACGTCGCAGGAGTTGGCCGCCGCAGTCTGACAACGCCCAAGGCCCGAGACTGGCGGCGCACTTCCCAGCGGCGCACTCTACGCCTCCCGGAACGCCTTGCTCATCCACGCCGCAGGGGCGCACAGCGCCGCCCCCACGGCGATGACCCCGAAGATGACGTTCACCGGAACCGCTGTGGCCACCAGGCCCGTGAGGCCCGAGGAGGCAGCCGTGAGGCCCAGGACGGTGATGCCGATTAGGGCGAAGATGCGGCCGAGCTGCTCGGGGGGGGCGATGCGCTGGACGAGGCTGGACCTCGTCACGGTGATGAGGGGGATGGAGATCCCGTGCAGGCCGATGGCCAGCCCCGCCGCCCATTGGTGGTCGATCCACAAGAGGGGCAGGTACGTGATGCCGTCCAGGAAGATGCCCGCCGTGAGGACCTTGCCCTGGCCCATGCGCCGGTTGAGCCACGCCGTGAGGGGCAGGCCCAGGAAGACGCCCGCCGCCAGGGCCGCCTCCATGAGAGCGTAATCGGTTCCCGTGCCGCCGTACCTTCCCTTGACGAGGAGGGGTGTGCCCACGATGGCGGGCCCCATGATGAAAAGATTGTCCACCGCCGTGATGATGAGGAGCCACCGGAGGCGCACGTCGCGCCACGCCGCCGTGAAGCCCTCCATGATGGCCTTCACGGGCGGGGCCGCCTCGCGTTTTTCCGCGTGGAAGCGTGGGAGGGCCAGGAGGAACGCCACGGAAACGAGGAACAACAGGCCCACGCCACCCATCAGGTTCTCGGGGGAGACCCACGCCAGAAACACGGAGCACAGGGCTGGGCCGAAGAGCCAGCCCATGGGGACGCTGACCTGGATGAGGGCGTTGGCCCGGACCAGATCCTCCTTCGCCACGAGGGCGGGGATGTAGGCGTCCCTCGCGGGGTTGAAGAAGGCCGAGGCGGTGAAGAGGCAGAACCCCGCGGCCGCCAGGACCCAGGGGTTCAAAAGGTGCAGATGGCCCAGGAGGGGCACGCAGAGGGCAATGGCCGCGCGCGCGCCGTCCGAAGCCACCATCAGGCCGCGCCGGGGGAAGCGGTCCGCGGCGAGGCCGCCGATCATGCCGAAGAGGAGGATGGGGAGGTAGTTGAGCGTGGCCACGACGCCCACCAGGGCCTTGTTGTCGGTCATGCCCAGGACGGACCAGAGGAGAAGGACCCCGAAGGCCGCGTCACCCATCTGGGAGGCGATTTGCGCCGAGAGGAGGAGCCACACCCCCTGGGGGGGCTTCCCCTGTGAATTCCCCATGGCCATGTCCCGTCTCCTCCCGCGGGTCCAGTCTACCCGAAGGGACACGGTTTCGCGCTGGGGCTCAGGGGCGCCGCAGGAGGTTCACGCCCTCACAATTGGGCGGCGCCGGTATGCCCAGGCAGGCGCACAGGGTGGGGGCCACGTCAACGGCGCGGACTTCCTTCAGCACGCGGCCCTGGGCGAAGTCCGGCCCCTCGGCGTAGAATATGCCTCCCATCTCAGCCAGGGCGGGGTCGTACCCGTGCATGCCGCGGGGCACGCCGCGGTCGCCCTTTCGGTTGAAGCTGGAGAACATGGCGCCGGGCGGGCACAAGAGGACAAAATCTCCCGTGCGGGAAGGGTCCTTGTACGCGAACCGCCGCGAAGCCTCCTCCCGGGTCATGACGGCCACGTCTCTGGGGAGGCGGCTCAGCCCAGAGGCCACCTGCCGCCGCTGAGACTCATTCTTGACGTAGACGTTGCACAAGGGGCCCGAGGGGGCGATGAACGGGAAATAGCCCTCCTTGGGGATGACCTTCACCACGTCCACCACCCGGTTCACCGCCGCCATGCCGTGGTCGCTCACGACGATGAGGTCCACGGGCACGGAAGGTCCCAGGGCGGCGATGCGCGTCCGGAGCCGTCCCAGGAGCCCGTCGGCGGCGGCCATGGCCCTGTGCACGCCTTCCGAGTCTGGGCCCTCGCCGTGTCCGGCCCCGTCGGCACCCGAGGTCCAGGCCATGATGAGGCGTGGGCGCTCGGCGGCGGGCCTGCGCAGGAGGTCGAGAATCCATTCCGCGGTCTCCGAGTCGTGGTTGCCTCGGGCGTAGGGCTCGAAGATGCTCGGCGACGTGCCGTTCCACGGGCCGCTGGAGCAGGGCCACGAACGCACCGCCGCCTTGAGCCCGGCCCGCTCGCTCAGGACCCAGAGGGGCGGGGCCTTCAGCCACGCCGCCTCGGGTTCGTCGGAGAAGCGGCGGTCCAGGGTCCGGTCCAGAAAGGAGTTGGCCACGATGCCGTGGCGGGAAGGACCCACGCCCGTGGCGAGGGTGGCGTGGCTGGCGAAGGTGAGGGAGGGGAACGGGGGCGTGAGGCGCGCGGCGGTCCAGCCTGACCGGGCCATGGCGGCGAAGGCGGGGAGCCGGTCCCTGCCGGGGTAGTCCCATCGTACGCCGTCCATGCTGATCAGGACCACGGTGGGGGGCGTCTTGAAAGGTGGGGCGGGCGCCGCCCCCGTGAGGAGAAGGATCAGCACCAGCCCCAGGAGGGTTCCCAAGGCCATGATCCCAGGACTGGTCCGCGATCTTCGTGCCATCTTCAGCGCTCCTTGTCGTTGCCGGCCGGTTCCTTCGCCCGCGCCACCTCAAGGGCGAGGGCAAGCTCGTCCTCTTTGGTCGCGCAGCGGCCCTCGAGTTTGGCGGCGCGCACGGTGTCCAGGGCACGGGCGATGATGCTGGAGGGCGGAATCCCAGCCTTGGTCAGATCGCGCCCCGTGATCTCCAGGGCCACGAACCGGTCCCGGACGAGGAAATCGCGGACCCGGGCCTGCCCCGCCGGGCCGTCCACCTTGGCCAGGAGGAAGAGAACCCACTCGAGGGGCTGGCCCGCCAGGGCACGGTAGGCCCGCGAGCGGGGAGCAAGGCCTTCTCCGCCCACCTCCCGCAGGGCGTGCCACGTGGTGCTCCGGTACCGGGACAGGAGCTCCTTGGTCTTGTGAGAGAACGGGTAGCGGGCCAGGAAATCGGCCGTGTTCTTCGTGGGCAGGCGCTCGAGGAGGGCCATGAAGTAGACGCAGGGGCGGTCCAGGGGCGAGTCTGGAAACTGGGTCTCGAAGAAATCCACGGCCTTTTGGACCCTGTAAAGGGATTCCACCACTTTGGGGGTGAGTTTGAGGGTGGGCCAGAACACCTGGAGGAGGCCGTGGGTCTCCATGGCCTTGAGGCCCTCCACGGCGTTGGAGCCCGACAGGGCTTGGGCCACCTCGGCCAGCACGCGCTTGGGAGACAGGTGGCGGAAGACGCCCTGCCGGTGAGCCGCGGCGATGAGCCTCTCGGTCTCGGGCATGAGGGTGAACCCGAGGCGCACGGCAAAACGCACGGCCCGAAAGGCGCGGGTGGGGTCTTCCACGAAGGAGAGGCCGTGGAGAACCCTCAGGCGCCCCGCCTTGAGGTCCCTCACGCCCCCGAAGAGATCCAGGATTTCCCCAAACCGGTCCGGGGTAATGGCCATGGCCAGGGCGTTGATGGTGAAATCCCGCCGGTAGAGGTCCTGGTAGAGGGCCGCGTGGGCCACCGTGGGCAGCGCCGCCGGGGCTTCGTAGTACTCCGCGCGGGCCGTGGCGAAGTCCCAGTGCCCGCCCCCTTGCCGAACCCACACGGCGGTGCCGAAGGCGGGGTGGGACCGGACGCGGCCGCCCTGCTCCGCGGCCCAGGCTTCGGCCAGGTCCGCCGCGTCTCCTTCTACGACGAAGTCCACGTCCTTGACGGGGCGCCTGAGGAGGAGGTCCCTCACGGCACCCCCCACGAGCAAGCAAGAAACCTCCCTGGCCGCGGCCAGTCTGCCGAGGGCCATGAGCCGTTCGCCTTCCTCGGCTGTGAAGGAGGCCTTGACCAAGTGGGATACCTCCCAGGCCGAAGGGTGGCCTCCGCCGCGTTGGAAGGGGCGGTCGCCCGTTTCCCGGTAAAGGGTCTTGAAGAGGGCCATCCGGGAGATGAGGCCTTCCACCTGGTCGGGAGACTCACCGAAGAGGGCGATGCGCCAATTGCGCTCCATCATCTGGCGCCGCACCTCCTCCATGGGGGTATCAGGCGGCAAGAGGGGAGGCTGGGAGACCACCAGGTCCCCCACGGGGGAATCGCCGAGGCCGTGCTGCAGGGCCCCGTCCACCTCCTGGCGCGTCACGACGCCCGCCAGGCGGCCTCCCGTGAACATGGGGAGGGCGTTGACGCGGAACCGGTTCATCTCCCGGAACGCCTCGCGCGTGGTGGCCGCGCCTTCGATGCGCCGGAATTCCCGCGTCATGACGTCCGTCGCCTTCAGGCCCACGGGGTGGGCTGACGTGAGCTCGTCCAGCAGCAGAAGGCGGACCTCCTCAGGGGTCCGGTCCCGGACCACGGCCGAGGCGGCCGAGGCGTGTCCGCCCCCGCCGAAGACCGCCAGCACCTGCCGTACGTCCACGAGGGGAGTCCGCGACCTCGCGATGATGTGGACGCGGCTCTCCATGGAGGCGAGGAGGAAGAGGGCTTCCAGCCCTTCGATGGCCAGGATCTCATGGGCGAGCAGGCTCAGGTCGGGCACGTAGGCGGGGGTGCTCAGGGTCGTCAGGTGGACGCGCGCGCCGCCCACCAGAACCGACTCCAGGTTCTCCAGCAGGGGAGGCAGGAGCCTGAGCTGCTCCTCCGTGAGGCCTCGCCGGAGGGTCCGGGATACCTGGCTCAGGTCTCCGCCCCAGCCCAGGCAGGCCAGGACAGCCTCGAAATCCGCGGGCCGGGTGGTGGGGAAGGTGAGAAACCCCGTGTCCTCGTAAATGCCCAGGAGGAAAAGGGAGGCCTCGGCGGGTGAGGGGACCAGGCCCGCGCCTTGGATGTGTTTAATCAGGACGCTCGTGCAGGCCCCCGCCTCGCAGACGACGTGGGTCTGGCCCCGGAGATCCCCCGGGCCCTCGTGATGATTGAAGACGTCCAAGATCACGGGGGGCTGGCGGTCCAGGAGCTCAGCCAGGGGGCCGATCCGGTCCCGCGAGGACACGTCCACGCACACCAAGCGCTCCACCGCACCCAGGTCAAGGTCTTTCAAGGGCAGAAATTCGGAGACCTTCTCTCGGTGATCCTCCAGGTAGTGCCGCACGAGGGCCTCGGAGGCACCCGAGAAGACCAAGGCCGCCCCGGGGTAGAGGAGGCGCGCGGCCACCATGCTGGCCAGGGAGTCAAAGTCCGCGTTGGTGTGCGTCGTGATGACGATCATGGCCACGGGAGCACGAACCTGAAGACAGGGCCCCGACCCGGCCGCCGCGTCCTCCTCCGGCCCCCCTCCTTCCGCCTAGCCCCCAGCCGTCCGCCCCTCGTGGTCTCCTACCTGCCCAGCACCTTTTTGGTGGCGGCGAGGAACCGGTCGTTGCCCTCGCGGGTGTGCACGGTGACGCGCAAGGACCGGGGGAACCCGCCGCTCTTCTGGGGCCGTACGATGACCCCCTCGCGCAGCAGCGCGCGGAAACATTCGTCGGCGTCCATGGGGACGTCTACCATGAGGAAGTTGGTCACGGAGGGGGTCACCTGGAGGCCCATGGCCTTCAGCTCGCCCGTGAGGTAGGCCAGCTCCACGCGGTTGAGGGCCAGATAGGTTTGGACGAAGGCCTCGTCGTCGAGGGCCGCCAGGGCCGCCACCTGGGCAGGAGCGCTCGTGTTGAAGGGGGACCGGACTTTGTGGAGGGTCGTGATGACCTCGGGCTGGGCGAATCCGTACCCGACTCTGAGGGCCGCGAGGCCGTAAGCCTTGCTGAAGGTTCCCAGGACCAGAAGATTGGGGAACCGGTCCAGGAGCGGCAAAGCGGAGCCGTAGTCCGGGGCGTCCACGAATTCTTTGTACGCCTCATCCATGACCACCAGGGCCGTTTCAGGAACGCGCTCCAGAAATCGCTCCACGTCCCTCAGGGCATTATAGGTGCCCGTGGGGTTGTTGGGGTTGGCCACGATGACCAGGCGGGTCTTCTCGTCCATGAGGTCCAGCATGGCGTGGAGGTCGTGGGTCCGGTCGCGCATGGGAGCCTGCCGGGCCTCGGCGTTTACGATCTGACAGGCGATGGGGTACATGGCGAAGGCGCCTTGGCTGAAGACCGCGTTCACGCCGGGGCACAGGTAGGCCCGGGCCGACATCTCCACGATCTCCACGGAGCCGTTGCCCAGAATGATCCGCGCCGGATCCACGCCGTACCGGGCGCCCAGGGCCCGGCAGAGATAAAATCCCGCCCCGTCGGGGTAGATGTGAATCTTGTCCAGGAATCCCTTGAGAGCCTCGATGGCCCTCGGAGAGGGCCCCAGCGGGTTTTCGTTGGAGGCCATTTTTACGGTGTGGGTCAGGCCCAACTCGCGCTCCACCTCTTCGATGGGTTTGCCCGGGATGTAGGGCTTGATGGTCTCGATGTAG
>JAKAKG010000188.1 GCA_021813555.1 Acidobacteriota bacterium | reverse complement strand
GTGGAGTGGGTGTGGAGGTCGATCATCGTTGAGCCTCGAAGGAGCCCGTGGGAGTCGTAATTAGGTGAGTAGGTAAGTAGGTAAGTAGGTGAGTAGGGAGAGGCCCGATAAGAACCGACCAGGGTTGGGGGTTCCTCCTCCCCTACTCTCCTACTGTCCTACTCACGAGCCCACGAAGGCCTACCCCAGATACCCAAGATCCCTAAGCCGCGCGGCGACGGCTTTCTCTTCGTCGATCCCGTAGTCATCACCGGGGACGGGAGGGACCAAGCCCAGCATCTCCACCGTCTTGATGATGCGGGCGCAGGACTGCTCGGGCCCCTCGTCCCCCGTGTGGACGATGGCCTCGGGGTCCACGGGCGGCTCGTAGGGGTCGTCGATGCCCGTGAAGTGCTTGATCTCGCCCGCCATGGCCTTTTTGTAGAGCCCCTTCACGTCTCTCGCGGCGAGCTTCTCGATGGGGCACTCGCAGTAGGCTTCCACGAATCCGGCATGGCCGTCCACCGACCGTCTCACTTCGTCGCGGATCTCCTGATATGGCGAGATGGCCGCCGTGATGGCGCAGACGCCGTTGCGCGCCAAGAGCTTGGCCACGTAGCCGATGCGGCGGATGTTGGTATCCCGGTCCTCCTTGGAGAAGCCCAGGCCTTTGGAGAGGTTCGTCCGCACCTCGTCCCCGTCCAGGACCTCGACCTTTACTCCCCGTTCGAGGAGCCGCTCCTCCACCATTTTCGACAGGGTGCTTTTGCCCGAGCCAGAAAGCCCCGTGAACCAGAGAATAAAGCCCTTTTTCATGGGAACACTCCTTCGAAGGGTGCCGTCGTCGGCGGGAGCTGGGAGCAGGGAGCGGGGAGCATTCCGTTCATGTCCATTCGGCGGCTTCCTCTTTGCAACGCTCCTGCTGATGGCGGATAAGTCCGTTGAGCATGAGATTGATTGGATCGAGGCGACCTCTGAGATCCGCGACCACAGAAGAAGAAATCTGTCCGGTTTCCTCTGCAATCACCAGCAAGGTGTCGAGCTCGCTGAGTGATCCTCGAGCGATTGAGTAGAACCGGGCCATTTCACGGGCAGTTCCCCTTCCTGCACCTTCGGCGATATTCGCAGGCACACTGACAGCGGCTCTCGTCAATTGTGAGATCAAGCCGAATTTCTCGTTCGAGGGCATGGCACTGGAAGCGACATAGATAGCCTTTACAAGCGCAATGGATTCTCTCCATGCATCAAGCCGCTCATGCGGGTGGAGGGTCCTGGCCCTTCCCGCTCCCTGCTCCCCACTCCCTGCTCCCGTCATTTAATGACCTTCCCGATCATATCCTCGGGCACGGGGATGCCCAGGGTGCTTAGCACCGTGGGGGCGACGTCGTAGATGCGGGTACCCTCGCGCTTGCCCGGGACCACGCCGGGGCCGCTGAGGATGAACATGCCCTCCTTGGCGTGGTTGGCGTCGTCGGGGCCCGTGTCGTTCTCGAAGACGTGGAGGGCGTCCATCCCGACGCTCCCGGCGCTGCGCCAGGCCAGATCACCGAAATAGACGATGAGGTCGGGGGCCACGTTGTTCACCGTGCGGTAGAGGTCTTCGGGCTTGTGGGCCACCGTGCCGATGGGGTTGCCCTTCTCGTCGCCCAGGGCCTCCAGCTTCGCTTTGATCATGTCCCGCGTTCTCTCGTAGTCGGACGGCTCGATGATGCCTTGCGGTTCCCGGCCTTTCACGTTCATGAAGATGCGCGAGTAGTAGCCGCCCTCGCCCCAGCAGGCGGTCTTGGACCAATCAATGTTGGAGGTCTTGAGCTTGGTGGGCTTGGCGGGCTTGTCCTTGAGCGTGAGCAGGCCCTCGCGCATGAAGAACTCGTTCACGCACACGGCCCCGGCCATGGTCCTGGCGCCGTGGTCCGAGACGACCCAGATCTGCGTGTCCTTGGGGATCAGAGCCAGGACCGTTCCGATCTGCTCGTCCACGTACTTGTAGTAATCACGGATGGCAAATTCGAGCTTGTGCCCCTTCTCGTAGAGGCGGTGGTTCACGTCGTGGTACCGCCAGAAGGCGTGGTGGATGCGGTCCACACCCATCTCCACGAACATGAAGAAGTCCCAGTCCTTCGTCTTCACCCAGTCCCGGACCACCATGAACCGGCGGCGCGTCATGGTGTAGATGTGCTCCAGGAGGGCGTCCTTGTCCTCCGTCCGGAAGTCCTTCACATCGATGATGTAGTCGCCCTCGGCGAGGCGGTCCAGCTCGTATTTCACCTCATCAGGGTAGGTGTAGGAGGTGCCCTTGTCCGGCGTAAGGAAGCAGCCCACCAGCGTGCCGTTCAAGGGCTTGGGCGGGTAGGTCTGGGGCACCCCGAGGACCACGGAGGTCTTGCGGTTCCTGCTCAGGAGCTGCCAGAGGGTCTTCTCCTTCACGTAGGAGGCGTTGGCGAAATACAGCTCGTCGTAATCGTAGGATTTGCGGTTGCGGAAGCCGTAGAAGCCCAGCGTGCCCGGATCCTTGCTCGTCATCATGGCCGTCCACGCGGGAACCGTGATGGGCGGGTCCGTGGAGCGAAGCTCGCCCCATGCCCCGCCGTCGGCCAGCCGGGCCAGGTTGGGCAGCTCGTGGCGCCACTGCTCGAACACGAGCTGCGGCGCCATGCAGTCCATGCCGAAGATGAAAACGCGGTCAGCTCTCACGTGGAAAGTCCTCCGATGAGGGGGAGTGGGGAGCTGGGAGCGGGGAGCAGGAGCCAGGTGCGCCCATCTCTTTCGGTTCCCTGCTCCCTGCTACCTGCTCCCTGCTCCCTTGCCTTCACAAATACCCCATGCTCTTGAGCCGCTTCCGTATGGCCTCGACCTCCTGGGCCGAAAGGGCGCTCTCTATATCGCCCTTCTGATGGGCCACGATGTCCCGAAGGATGTAGACGGCGAACTCCGTGACGGAGGCAAACCCGGTGCCCTCAATGAGCTGGGACAAACGCCGGTAGAGGGGCCGCGGTATCTTTAGGGTCACACGAGGTTCCATTAGCACTCCATAAGCACTCATTATCCGGGGAAATTTTTTTAAGTCAAGGGATAGAGATGGGCTATCAGCTCTTGGCTATTGGCTGTTGGCTTTTGGCCATGGGCTGTTCGCGATTGCCTTGAGGGGCAAGGTTAGTTCAACCCGCCCAGCTGCTGGCTTAACTGCCTGAACCGGGCGATGACCTCCTGCTCGTGGCGGGCCTCATCCTGCGCCATGGACAGGAGCATGTCTTTGAGCACGGGGTCGTCGCACAGGCCGGCGGCCTCCTCGTAGCGCAGGCGGGCCTGGCGTTCGGCCTCCGCGGCCTCCTGGAAGATCTCGGCGAGTTTTTCCATGCGGTGGGTCATGGGATCTCCTTTCGGGAGCTGGGAGCGGGGAGTCGGGAGAAGGGAGAACACCCGTCCGTGATCTCGGGCGCTGTCCTCCCCCTGCTCCCTGCTACCTGCTCCCTGCCACCAAGTTCCTGCCGAACTCGTTCAACACCGCGAGATACGGCCCGATGCTGGGGATGAAATGGCGTTCGTGGCGGGTGTGGGGCCCGATGCCGCTCTGGCCCCAGACCACGGCGTTGCCTTGCGGGGCGAAGCGGGCCGACGTGCCCGCCAGCTTCCTCCCCACCTTGGGCTCTGCCCCCGAGACGTGCCGGACCGCATCGAGGAGCCGCTTCAGGTGGGGGTTGCCCGAAGGACAAGCCACGCCGCCTTCGGTGACGTCCATGACGAGGTCGAGCCCGTTGCCTCCGCAATAGAGCCGCAGAGCCGCAAGGAGGTCCTCGGCCGAATCTTCTGGAATGGGCCTCACCTCGAGGCCGAGGACCCCTTCCGCGGGGGTGATGTTGTAGACTCCGTCCTCTCCGCAGGCCAGGAAGGGGAACCTCAGGCCCGTGACCCACCCGTCTCCGGCCTCCAGGGTGAGGTGGCTCCTCAGGAGCTGGTGCAGGTCCTGGCGAGCCTGGATGAGCCGCTCGGTCATGTCCCGCGCGGCACCCCCCATGCCCGTGTGCTCGCGCTCGCCCCTGGCCACGATCCGGGCCCGGATCACGCCGCGGTTGGCCACGCAGACCTCCCCGTAGCGTTCGTCGCCTTTCTCTCCCGTGCGCTCGCCCAAGGTCATAAACTCGGGAGCCCACCCGTGGGCCTGCTGGAGATCCCGAAGGACGTGGGGCGTGCCGTAGGGCTCCGCTTCACCGTTCTCCTCGTTCCCCACGAAGAGCAGGTTCACGGGCGGATAGGGCGGTCCGGCCTTGAGGCGCCCGATCATCCACACCATGTCCGTGGCCACGACGGTCTTCATGTCGGCGGCGCCGCGGGCCCAGAGGTAGTCGCCTTCAACCCGAGGCTCGAACTGGCTGTCGTTGGGGTCCGGCTCCACCACGTCGAAGTGGCCGCCCAGCGTCACGGGAGCGAGAAGGGCTCCGGGGAACCCCGCCAGCACCGCGGGGTACTTTCCTCCCGCAAAGAGCCGCACGAGGGCGCCGGCCCCTTTGAGCGTCTCCGCGATGAAGCGGCCGCAGCGCCACACCTCGTCCAGACGCTCGCGGGCGCAGTTCGTGACGGAGGGGATGCGGCACAGGGCCTGGCTGAGGGCGAGGGTTTCAGCGACGGGGTCACCGGAGGTCACAGCCGCCATCTCTGCTCGCGGGAGAGCCTGGACGTGGCGACCCCGGGCCGCCTCCTTGTAGCGCGAAGCCCGCTCCGCCAGTTTGGCCGCCTCGTCTCCCAGCAAGGAAAGGTCGCAAAGGGATGCCGCGAGTTCGTCCTCCAGCAGGCCCCGGCGCTCGTCGAGCCACTGGACCATCAGATCCCGAGGGACGATGGTCTGCCCCGAGGGGGTTTTGCGCTCCCCCGCGAGCCGCCGGCCGAACCAGGCGCGCGTCTCGCCGGCGGGATTGGGCGCACCCTCCGCCATGAGGGCGATGGGCTCCAGGAGGGTGGCCCGTCCCAGGGCCTGAGCGAGGGGCATGAGGTCATCCAAGGTGGCCTTGAGAAACTCGCGGACCCCCACGGTGCCGCCCGAGAAGGGCTCTTCGATGGCCGCCTCCAGGCCCCGGCGCGCGGCCGCGTCCTCGTTCCGGCGGGCCCGTGCGATATCCTCGCCGTCGTAGGCGTACGCCGCGCCGAAGGCGGGGTCGGCGTAGATGCGGAGCATGAGGAGCTCCTTGAAGGCGATTTTGGCCGCCGAGAGGGCCAGCGTGTCCCCCCCTTCGTCGGTGCGCACTTCGATGCGGCTCATGGGCAAGTCGACCCTGGCGCAGAGGTTCTCCACCAGAAGGGCCCTCTCGGCCGCCTCCAGGCTGGCGTCCTCCCCGGCCCGGTACAGCCCCTTTTGGTAGAGTCGGGAAAGCTGCTCGGCGGTGGCCCAGATGTTCCTATTGACGGGGTCCACGTCGGACCGGGCGCGAACGGGCGTCCAGTTGTTGGCGCCGAAGCGCACTCCGCGCCGCACCAGGTCGTAGGAGATCCGCAGGTAGTCCTGATGGCTGGCGTAGAGGTAGGGGACGTCCAGCTCGGGCGGGTTGGGGAAGGTGAGGAGGCGGTTGCTGTCGTTCTCCGTGAGCACCACCGCCGGCTCGCCGTCCACCTGCTCCCAATCGAGCGGCGTGGAGGCCGTCAGGGCGATGAAGAGGGGCGTGAAGGGACGGAGCAGCTTGGTGGCCCGGATGACGGCGGCGTTTCGGAAGTCGATGAGGGTTTGGCCTTCGCGGCGGTGCTGGGGAAGGTGGAAGAAGTCCCAGCTCAGCAGCGCCTCGGGGTAGGAGTGGTTGGTGTGGATGCCCGCGGTGGCCAGCTTGGCGCCGAAAAGGTCCACGCAGCGGGCCAGGTATTTCTTCTTCGCCAGGTCCCAGCCGCCGGGGATGCTGTCGGGCGTGGGGGCCACGGGAAACGGCAGGTTGCCGTGGAGGGCGTGGAAGCTCTCTCCGAAGGCGAGAGAGGCGTCCTCCAGGGCGCGGCCCAGGACCGCCTCAAGAAGGCGCCCCTCCATGGCCGTCCCCATGGGATCGTAGTAAGGCTGGGTGACGAGCTCCGCCATCCAGTGGAAGACCTCGAGCTGGCACTGGGGCTTAATCCAGTCGGGAACGTGGCCTTCCAGGAGGTAGTCCGCAAAGGACTGGCGCCCCGGACCGTAGCCCACGGTGGTCACGGGCCTGAGGGCGTGGTCCAGGAGGTTGAACTCCAGTTCCAGGCCGCTCAGTCCCCGCTCGAAATGGGTCTCGAGGGAGGACTCCACGGCGAGCTGGACCTTCTCGGCGAACTGGGACCAGTCGGTGGTTTGCATGCTAAGGGGTCCTTCGGAATCGGGAGTGGGGAGCGGGGAGCGGGGAGCCGGGAGAGGGGGAACTGCAGGGAACCAGAGCGGCGGAGGTTCCCGCCCCCTGCTTCCTGCTCCCTGCTCCCGTTCTCACAGACTTGCCAGCCCTTCCCACATGCGCGCGGCGGCGCGGGCGGCCTTGTCGGGGGGCAGGGCGTAGGAAAAGCGGATCCACCGGGCCCCGTAGTCGCTGAAATAGACGCCGGGGACCACGGCCACGCCGAACCGTTCGGCGAGGTAGGACCCCATGGCCGCGCTGTCCTTCATGCCTGCCTTGTCCATGTACGGCCCCACGTCGATGAAGGCATAGTACCCCTTCCCCAGAACGGCGCGCAGGCCCTTTTCCTCGAGGAAGCGCTGGAGGACTTTCCTGCTCTCGTTGGTGGGACCCACGATGCTGGCGCTGGCCTTGTCGTAGCCCATCTCGTAGGCGGCCATAGCCACGGCCAGGCTGTAGAAGGACGGGATGACGCCGTGGGACGCACGGTTCTGCATGAACTTCACCATCTTGGCCGAGGCCAGCAGGTGGGCGTTGCGGATGTTGCTGGCTCCCAAGGATTTGGTGAGGCCGTCCAGGAAGAGGCACCGGTCGCGCTGTGCGGGCTCCAGGGCCAGGAGGAACCGGTTCAGGTCGTGGGGCGCCCCGTCGGTGACCCGGTGGTAGATCCAGTCGAAAAGGACGAAGGGGATGCC
>JAKAKG010000231.1 GCA_021813555.1 Acidobacteriota bacterium | reverse complement strand
CGCGAACTCTCCAAGGCCTACGCGGATCTCACCGACACGGTCGAGGCCTACAACCGCTACCGCAAGCTCCTGGCGGATCTGGACGGCGCGAAGGCGCTGGCGGGGGACGGCGACGCGGAGATGGCGGAAATGGGCCGCGAGGAGGCCGCCCGCCTGGAACCCCTCGTCGACAGCCTTGAGCGCGAGCTCAAGCTCTGTCTCCTGCCCAGCGACCCCAACGACCAAAAGAACGCCATCCTCGAAATCAGGGCGGGGACGGGGGGCGACGAGGCGGCCCTGTTCGCCGGTGACCTCTTCCGCATGTACGTCCGCTACGCCGAGCGCCGCGGGTGGAAGATGGAAGTCCTCGAAGAGAACAGCACGGAATTGGGAGGCTTCAAGGAAATCATCTGCTCCCTGGCGGGAGAGAAGGTCTATTCGCGCCTCAAGTTCGAGGGAGGCGTCCATCGGGTCCAGCGCGTGCCCGCCACGGAGGCAAGCGGCCGCATCCATACGTCAGCCGTCACCGTGGCCGTCCTTCCGGAGGCGGAGGACGTGGACGTTCACATCGAGGAGAAGGACCTGCGCATCGACCGCTTCTGCTCCTCGGGACCCGGCGGCCAGAGCGTGAACACCACCTACTCGGCCATCCGCATCACCCACCTTCCCAGCGGGCTGGTGGTGAGCTGCCAGGACGAGAAGAGCCAGATCAAGAACAAGGCCAAGGCCCTCAAGATCCTGCGCTCCAGGCTCCTTCAACTGGAGGAGGACAAACGCATGGCCGAACTCTCCACGACGCGCAAATCCATGGTGGGCTCCGGGGACCGGTCCGAGAAGATCCGCACCTACAACTTCCCGCAGAACCGGTTCACCGATCACCGCATCAACCTGACGGTCCACCGCCTGAGCGACGTCCTCAACGGCGACCTCGATCTGGTGCTCGGTCCCCTCCTGGAGACCTTCGAAGCCGAACGCCTCGAGGCCGAATTCGACAAGGTCGTGGGATAAACACGGGCCGAAAGGGCTCCTTCGTCGCACCTCCGCCTTTGTCCTCTGCACTCTTACACCGACAGTCCTCCGGACTTTTCGAGTACACTGCCAAGCAGGCATCGCGCGTGCCGGAGCATGCTCGAACCGTGTTCCCCACGGCCTGGAGGCCGCCCATGGACCGAAGCCTTCCCCGTAAGAACCCACCATGGCCTGCCACCGTATGGGCCTCCCTGCTGGGGCTTCTGCCCGCCTTGGCCGTCCTTGCCGCCGTCATACTCCACTTCGCCCCCTTTCTCTTCGAGGGCGAGCACATGGTCCCTTTCCAATTCGAAGCCGGAGCGGTTACGGGAATCCCTAATGGAGGAGACCTACGAGCCCTGCGCTCTCCCTACCGCTGGGGGACGTGGAAGGATTCGAGCGCCATCACCCTCCAATACCCCTTCGCGGCCCTGACGAGCCAGAGCCTGCACGCCGGCCACCTCCCCACGTGGAACCCCTTCATCGGATGCGGCTCCCCCGCTCTCGCCAACGGCCAGTGCCTTCCTTTTTCGCCGTTTCTGGCCCTATTCTACGGCTTTCCCAACCCTTGGACTTATACGCTTGGCCTCTTACTGGGCTGCCTCTGGGGGGCGTACGGATTGTATCTGTGGCTGGGCCGCTTCGGGTTTGACCCTTGGCCCAGGGCCTTCGGCGCGGCCGTTTGGAGCTTCTGTCCGGCGGCCTGGATGGGCATGAACCTCTCGGACGTTTGGGCGGCGTGGTGGATGGGATGGCTGCTGTGGGCCTGGGAGCCGCCTGGGGTGGGCCGGCCCAAGCCCTTCTGGGTTGCCTCCCTCATGATCGCGGGGATGGTGTACAGCGGGCACGCCGAAATGTCGGCCCTTCTCACTTTTGCCGCGGCTCTCTACCTGGTGGCGTCAGACCTCCTGCACCGGGAGCGAATGAAACACGTGAAGGCCACCCTGTTGCGGATTCTCTCCGCGGGATCCCTCGCGGGGCTTCTGACTGCGATCCACTGGCTGCCCATGCTCTGGCACCTCAGGGAGAGCATCTCCTACAAGCAGACGATCGCCGTCCTTCCCCAGCAGGCTTACGCCCTGGGCAGCCTCTTCTCGCCGCGCTCGGAGCTCTACGTGAGCCCCGCCCTCTGGGGACTGCTCCTTCTCGGGCTGGTCCAGACGCGCTCGGACCGGCGCCTGCGCGCGGCCCTTTTGGTGGTTGCCCTCTCCCTCTTGCTTCTGTTTAATCCCCTCGCCTACGCCGGCCTTGGGAGGGTTCTGACGTTGGGAGGGGCATTCCCATCCCGTTACGGTCATCTGGTGTTCTGGTCCTTCCTGGCCCCGCTGTTGGCAGCAGGCGCCGCAGCGCTGCTCAAGGCTGCGAGGGGACAACGGCGGCCGATCCCTGTCCTGCTCCTGGCCGGTCTCATCCCCTATGTGCTCTATGCCGGCTATACTGCGCTCATGCCGGGGGGTTGGAGTGCCGCCTCGCCTCCCTGGGTCTGGCTGGCGTTCTACGCGGCAACAGCTGGCCTGCTGGCCTGTTCCACGCGTCTGAGGCCGGCTCTGTCGGCAGGACTTCTCGCCGCGGGGCTCGTGGCCGTCTGTCTGGACCCCTTCGTTCTGTTCTACGGCCATCTATCCACGGAGACGCCCTACGTCCTATCCTTCCGATCCACAGCCCCGGCGTTTTCTCCCTTCAACCGCCTGGATCCGCTCGTGGGAGGAAGCGGCCCCCCGGCCCTCGATGCTGTGAGGCCTTCATTGAACTCCACCCACGGCCGCTTCGCAGCCGTTCCGCTTCTGCCCGGCTCCACGGTTCAGTGCCTGGCGTCCAACCTCGCCACCCTCTGGCGCGTGCGAGACGTGCGCCTGACCGAACCCCTCCAGCTAAAGCGTTTCACCGCGCTCTACGCAGGCCTGGCCCCTCCAGGAGGCGCGCCTCGTGTCACGTTTCTGGGTTTCGACGGATTCGCTCCGGAGGCCTTGGGGCGCTTCGGGGTTCGATGGCTTGGACGTCCCGATGATTTCAACAGCGCGCGGTTCACCTGGCAGGCCATTCCCCAGGCGAGACCCAGGGCATTCCTGACCCACGATGTGATACCCTCGGCAGGGCCGAGAGATGCCCTCCTGGCGGTTCAGGAGTCGCTAAGATCGGGCCGCATGGGGCGAACCGTCGCCGTGGAGAACTGGAGGGGCGGGGAGCGGGTGGGCCAACCCTTTGAAGGAGCTGACCGGATACGCTGGAAAAGGGACAGCCTTCGAGACGTGGAGCTTTCCGTCTCATGCCGCAGCGACGCCGTCCTCGTCCTTCTTGACTCATACGCCGATGGTTGGAAGGCCTACGTGGACGGCCGGCCCACCACCATCTATCCGGCCGACGTTGCCTTCCGCGCCGTGGCGGTTCCGGCGGGAGAGCACGCGATCACTTTCCGGTACGCGCCAGCCTCGGTCTCTGTAGGCCTCGCCCTCACCCTTGCGGGATGGGCCGCAACCGCCTTGTTCGCATTGTTTGGCTGGAGGGCCGCCGGGTTTCCGCGGCCCTGAGAGAACGACTCCACCCGCGAATCAGCCTATGCCAAGGCCTTTGACGAGGTCCGTGAGGAGCCCGGGGAAGATGCCGAGGTACAGAGTGCCCGCGCCCATGAGGGTGAGGAGGGCGAGGGTGGTCCAGCTCGCCTTGGGTGCAGGGGCCGGCTCTTCGCCTGCGGCCGGGAAATAGAGGGCGACCACGACCTTGAGGTAGTAATAGGTCGCGATGACGGCACCGATGAGCCCTAAGGAGGCAACCACGTAATAGCCGCCTTTGACCAGGGCGCCGAAGATGTAGAATTTTCCCAGGAAGCCCACGGTGAGGGGAATGCCGGCCAAGCTCAGCATGAAGACGGAAAAGAGGGCCGCCAGGTAGGGAGCCGTGGTTCCCAGGCCCGAGTAGCTTCGCAGCGTCTCGTCGTAATTCTCGGGCCGCTCAACCACCCCCGCCACGGCAAAAGCTCCCACGTTCATGACCAGGTAAGCCGCCACGTAGAAGAGGACGGCGGCCAGCACCTGCTCTCTGAGCGAAGCCACGGCCAGCGCGCCCAGGCCCAGGGCGATGAACCCGGCGTGGACGATGGAGGAGTAGGCCAGAAGCCTTTTGATGTGGCGCTGCGTCACGGCGATCATGCTCCCCACGAAAATCGTGATGAGGCCGACGGCCATGAAAAGATGAAACCATTTATCCGCCAGGCCCTGGCTCGCCGTGAAGACCGACAGGAAGATCCGGATGGCGCCCGCCGCCGCCGCGGTTTTCCCTCCAACGGCCATGAGGGCCGTTATGGGAGTCGGCGCGCCCTGGTAGACGTCCGGCGCCCAGAAGTGGAACGGAATGAGCGACAGCTTGAAGAAGAGGCCCACGAGGAACAGGAAGAAACCGAGGTACAAGATGGGCTCGCCCAAGGGGATTGCCCCCGTGGAGAGAGCCGTGGCGATGCCGCCGAAATCCAGCGAAGCGGAGGACCCATAAAGGAAGGCCATGCCCAGCAGCAGGAAGGCTGACGAGAAGGCGCCCAGCAGGAAGTACTTCAAGGACGCCTCCACGGAGTTCTCGTGAGCACGCAGAAACCCCGCCAGGACGTAAAACGAGAGGGACATGGTTTCAAGGCCGAGGTAAAACGTGATGAGGTTCGTGGCCGAAGCCAATCCCATCATGCCCGCCGTGGCGAGGATGATGAAGCCGTAGAGCTCCACGTGATGGGCCTTCTTCTTTTCAAAATATTCAAGGGACAGGGCCATGACGAGAGACGCCACCAGCACGAACAGCCCGTCAAAGAAGAGCGCCAGCTTGTCGCAGGACACGAGGGCTGCGGGAACGACCTTGCCGCCCTGGGACCAGAGGACCAGAACGGACCCTCCACCCAAAATGAGGGTGGACAATATGCCAAGGACGCCCGCGGTCCGGCCGCTCTTGAGCACGGCCGCCAGGAGAAACATGAGGCAGGCCGCCAAACCCATGGCCGCTATCGGAAGGGTACCCCACAGGAGATCGGACATCACGCTCCCCCCGCTCGCTCAGAAGTAGAAATACAGCAGGACCAGTACGCCCAGCAGGATGAAGAGACCGTAGTTCCTGATGTACCCCGTCTGGAAAAAGCGCAGCAGCATGCCGAGCACCTCGTTGCTGTAGGCCACCACGTTCACGGTACCGTCCACGAGCCATCGGTCCACACCCGACGCGATGCGGGACATGGTGACAAAGGGCCTGATGAAGGCGCCGAAGTAGATTTCGTCCACGAAGTATTTGTTGAGCAGGACCTTGTAGGGGCCCGAGAGGGCTTGGGCGAGGCGGGAGGGTGTCTCGGTCTCGCGTTTGTACCACAGCGTGGCCCACACGATGCCCAGCACCGCCACGAGCACGCTCAGCCCCATGGCGCCCCATTCCAGCCCCGCGCTGTGGTGCACCAGGGCCTCCGCCCCGGACGCCGCAGCCTGGTGCGCCCCTTCGGCCATCTCACCGTGGCCCCCGGGAAGGTACAGCGTGGGCTCAAGCCACCGCTCCCAGACGTTCTCGCTCCCCGTCCACAGCTTGGGCAGCCCCACGTACCCGCAGATGATGGCGCCCACCGCCAGGATCCACAGCGGCACCGTCATCACCCTGGGGTTCTCGTGCAGGTGGTGTTTGGCCTCCTCGCTCACCCGGTCGCTATTGAAGAACGTCACGTACAGCAGCCGGAACATGTAGAAGGCCGTCATGAGCGCCGCGCTCGCCCCCACCAGGAACAGCACCTTGGAGTACAGCGGCCCGAACTTCCCGGGGCCGTCCCCGCTCGTGAGCGCCTTCCACAGGATCTCGTCCTTGGAGAAGAACCCCGAGAAGAGCGGGATCCCCGCGATGGCGATGCACCCGATCAGGAACGTCCGGTACGTCTGCGGGATCTTCTGGAAGAGCTGGCCCATCTTCCGGATGTCCTGCTCCCCGCTCATGGCGTGGATCACCGCGCCCGACCCGAGGAACAGCAGCGCCTTGAAGAAGGCGTGCGTGTACAGGTGGAACACACCGGCCGCGTACGCCCCCACCCCCACGCCCAGGAACATGTACCCGAGCTGGGACACGGTGGAGTAGGCCAGCACCTTCTTGATGTCGTTCTGAACCAGGCCGATGCTCGCCGCGAACAGGGCCGTGAAGCACCCCACCCCCGCCACCACCGTGAGCGCCGTGGGGCTCATGCTGAACAGCCCGTTGCTCCGCGCCACCAGGTACACGCCGCTCGTCACCATGGTCGCCGCGTGGATCAGGGCGCTCACGGGCGTGGGGCCCGCCATGGCGTCGGGCAGCCACACGTACAAGGGCATCTGCGCGCTCTTGCCCGTGGCTCCCACGAACAGCAGGATGGCGCTCGCCGTGATCACCCACGGCGGAATCGTCCCTCCCACGGCGATGGCGTTCACCTGCGCCATGTCCAGGGTCCCGAAGTAGTACAGGATCAGCATGAGCCCCGCGGCGAAGCCCATGTCCCCGATCCGGTTCGTCAAAAACGCCTTCTTCCCCGCGTCCGCGCAGCTGTCCTTCGTGTAGTAGAACCCGATGAGCAGGTAGGAGCACAGCCCCACCCCTTCCCATCCGATGAACATGACCAGGTAGTTCCCGCCCAGCACCAGCGTCAGCATCATGGCCATGAACAGGTTCAGGTACGCAAAGTACCGGAAGTACCCCTGGTCGTGCGCCATGTACCCCACGCTGTACACGTGGATCAGGAACCCCACGAAGGTCACCACGAACAGCATCACCGCGCTCAGCGGGTCCAGCACGAAGAGCCACTCCACGTTGAAGTGCCCCCTGCCCCCCAGGCCCGTCAGGAAGTCCCCCACGGGCAGCCACGGCGCCAGGTGCAGCGCGAAGGCGTGGTGCGCGGCGTCCACGGTCACGTTCCCCACCCGCTCCGGCACCGACCCCCAGTTCGTCGCCCACAGCGTCGCGATGTTCCAGAAGGCCAGCACCATGGACAGCGCCGTCGAGCTGAGCGCCACCCCGGAAATCACGTTCCGCCGGTCCTTCTCCCACTTCCACCCGAAGACCCCGTTCACGAAGGCCCCCAGCAGCGGCAGCACGGGGATCAGCCAGAGCAGCGATACGGGGATCATGGGCGCACCTCAAGACG
>JAKAKG010000139.1 GCA_021813555.1 Acidobacteriota bacterium | reverse complement strand
TGTACACCACGATGCCCATGACGAACACGCCCACCAACACGTCCAGGAGGATGCCCATCTCCACCACGAGCGGCATGCGTTTCAGGAGGGTCAGCCCGAAGAGGAAGATGCCGTTCTCCAGAACCAGATAGCCCACCACTTCCGTCAGGGCCTTGGTCCGGGTCACCAGGAGGAGGAGGCCCGTGACCATGGTGGCGAAGGCGGCGGCGGCGATGAGGAGACCGGCGCGGCGGGCCTCCATGGGCAGGCGCGAGGCCAGCGCGAAGGCCAGGAGGACCCCCAGAGCCGCGAGGAGAAGCGACGTGCCGTAGGACACGAGGGGCTCCAGCTCCCGGCGCGCGTTGGTCCGGATGACCGCCCGGTTCAGGAAAAAAGGAATCGCGACGGCCTTGAGCACGAGGGTGCCTCCCGCCACGATCCACGCGTGGGGGCTGTCGAAGCCGTCCAGGAGCAGGGCCAGCATGGCGATGCCCGCGGCCTGCACGGCAAAGCCCCGGATGAGCACCGACAGCCGGCTCGTGACCGAGAGGAGGAGATCCAGGAGAATCACGGCCACCAGGACGGCGTTCGCCCACCCGCTCACGGCACGCCTCCCGCCATCAGGAGGAGGGCCGCCAGCCCCGCCAGCACTGCCGCCAACCCCAGCAACTGGGGGACGCGCACCAGGCGAAGGCGGGCCATGGCCGACTCCACGAGCCCCACGAGAACGGCCACCCCCGCCATGCCGCCCAGAAAGAGTGCCATGGAGGCCCACGGAGGCCCGCCGGCGGGCATGAGCATGGAGACCAGCACGACGCTGAAGAGCCAGAGTTTCAGGGCGCTTCCGTAGAGGATGAACGCGAGGTCCGGGCCCGAATGGTCAAGAACCATGACCTCGTGGATCATGGTCAGTTCCAGATGGGTGGTTGGATCGTCCACGGGGATGCGGCTGTTCTCCGCCAGGAGAATCAGAAAGAGGGCCGCGGCGGCCAAAGCCAGGGGCGGGATCTGAGCGCTCCAAGAAAGCACATCGGCGCCGCCCAGAATCGCGCCCAGGCTCAGCGATTTCTCCTCCCAGGCCAGGACGCCCAGGACCAGAAAGAAGGCGGGCTCGGCGAAGGCCGAAAACGCCGCCTCCCGGCTCGCCCCCATGCCTTCGAAGGCGGACCCCGTGTCCATGGCGCCGGCGATGACGGCAAAGCGCGAGAGGGCGAGGAGGTAGGCGAAGAGAACCAGGTCTCCCGGAAAGGCCAGGGGCGGAGCCAGGGGACCGGCGGGAAGCATGAACCCGGCCAGGAGAATCGCCGCCAGGGATACGGCCGGAGCGGCGCGGAACACCCACGTGGCCGTCCGGCTGTACACCGCCCCTTTGCCCAGAAGGCGGAGCAGGTCCATGTAAGGCTGAAGCAGAGGCGCTCCCTTGCGGCCCGCCACGAGGGCCTTGGTCTTCCCGATGACGCCCAGAAGGAGCGGAGAGAGAAGGAGGGACGGCAGCACGGCGAGGGCGTTCCACCAGGGGGCGGTCACGTGAGCACCTCCCACGCGAGGAGGGCCACCAGGGTCAGGAGCACGTACAGGAGGTAAACCTGGAGCCGCCCTTGCTGGAGGGGGCGGAGCGCCCCCGCCAGCCGCTCCAGCAGGCGCACGGCGGGGTCGAAGATGCCCCGGTCCGCTGGATCATCGTAATGGCTCGAGAAGGACGCCCGCTCGGGGAAGATGCCCTTGGGGCGTTTTTTGCGGAGGGAAGGCCGCATGAGGCGCGCCAGCGGCGCCAGGAGGGGCTGCGCGAAGGAGGAAGCGGTGTATTGCATCCGCGCCGTTGGGGCCGCGTAGCCGCATCCCCACGTGGGAGCTTCGGAGACCGTTTTGCCGCGCAAGAGCAGGCGCCGAAGTCCCAGGAGCACGCCCGTGAGGATCACCAGCATCCACCCCGCGATCACCACCGCGGAGAGGGCCCCTGTGCCCACGGGCGATCCCCAGGCGGCGGCGCGCGAAAGACCGGCCAGAGCCCTGGCAGCGGGAGCCACGAGACGCACCGCCCAGGGTGCCGCCAGCCCCACGCCGGCACACGCCAGCGCCGTCGCGGCCATGGGAAGCGTCATCCAGGGCGATACCTCTTTGCAGCGGGCCGCCTCTTCCGATCGGGGTTCCCCGAGGAACACCACGCCCGAAGCCTTGGCGAAGCAGGCCAGGGCCAGCCCGCCCACGAGCGCCAGCACTGGGAGCGTGACGAAGAGGACCGCCGACACGGTGCCGGCCCCGCGAAGAGCCCCGCCGAAAAGCCCCGAATAGATGAGCCATTCGCTCACGAACCCGTTGAAGGGGGGAAGGGCGCAGATGGCCGCGGCGCCCGCCAGGAAGGCCGCCCCCGTCACGGGCATGCGGCGCAGGAGTCCGCCCAGGCGCTCCATGTCCCGCGTCCCCGCCGCGTGTGCCGCCGCGCCGCCGCTGTAGAAAAGAAGGCTTTTGAAGAGGCCGTGGTTGAGGACGTGCAGGAGGGCCCCGCAGAGGGCCGCAAGGGCCACCGTCTCCATCCCCGCCGTCCGGGCCAGGAGCCCGGCTCCGAGGCCCATGGTGATGATGCCCACGTTTTCCACGCTGTGATAGGCGAGCAGGCGCTTGAGGTCGTGCTGAGCAAGAGCGTAGAGCACCCCGCCCACGGCGGAAAGGGCCCCCATCCCCAGGAGCGTGTATCCCCAGCCCGCCGGAGGAACGCCGGCCAGGAGGATGAACCGCATGAGCCCGTAGATGCCCATTTTGATCATGACGCCCGACATGAGCGCCGACACGTGGCTCGGGGCCGCGGGATGGGCCTTGGGGAGCCAGACGTGAAAGGGCGCCAGGCCCGCCTTGCTGCCGAATCCCGCGAGAGCCAGGAGGAAGAGGACCCAGGCCACGGTGCGAGACAGTGGCGCGCCTTGCAGGGCGGCGAAGGCCAGGGACCCCGCCCCCCTTCCCCACAGGCCGAACATGGCCATGAGCGCCGCGGCGCCCAGGTGGGTCGCCACGAGGTAGACCAGGGCATCGGATCTCACTTCGCGCCGGCGATGGTCGTGGATCACCAGGAAGAAGGAGGCCACGGACATGCCTTCCCAGGCGATGAGGAAGAGGACGCCGTCGCGCGCGAGCACGACCACGGCCATAGACGCCACCAGGATTTGGAAGAAGGCCCAGGAGGCGCTCGTCCACGCGGAGCCGCCCTCGTGGGCCAGGTAACCTTTCCCGTAGGCCGCGGCGGGGACGGCCAGTGCGAGAATGAAGGCCAGGAAAAAGGCCGAGAGCCCGTCCATCCCCACGGAAAACGTGGCCCAGGGCAGGGACCATGCGGTCTCCAGGCTCCATCCCGCTCCCGAGCTCAGGGCGGCCATGGCCGACGTGATGCCGGCCACCGCCGCGAAGGACGCGGCCACGAGGGCTATCCACGCCGCGGCGCCGCTTCGCCGGCCGCACGCCAGGGAGAGGAGCGCACCCAGAAGCAAGGATGCGGGGGCCGCGAGGGCCAGGGCAGCTCCGTTCACTTCGCGGTCCCTTCCGACAAAGAGGCATCCACCCGCGCGAAGGCCTCCATGATGGCCTCCCGCCCCGTCTCCGGGCTCAGGCGCTCCCTCACGGAGGGGTCCTGCAGGGCGAAGGCCAGCCTCGAGAGGAGCCTCAAGTGGTTCCTCACGGTGGAACTCACGAGGACGAAGAGGATGGCCACGGGCTGCCCGTCCAGGGC
Source organism: Acidobacteriota bacterium (assembly GCA_021813555.1). Taxonomy (GTDB): domain Bacteria; phylum Acidobacteriota; class UBA4820; order UBA4820; family DSQY01; genus JAKAJA01. Next base: position 3,495 of record JAKAKG010000139.1, on the reverse strand, counting down.
TCCGAAATCCACGGGATGATCGAGGAAGCACAGGGCGAGGGTATCCGCAGAAGGGGGCAGGATCACGGGAAACCGCGGGTGGGGTATGGCGATGCCGTTACCCACGGCCGTGGACCCGAGATTCTCCCTGGCCAGGAGCATCTCGGCGAGGAGAGCCCGGTCCGTCCCCTCGGGGAGAGGCAGGATGTGTACGAGATTTTTCAGAACCGCCGTCTTGTCTTCCCCGCTCACGCGGTAGTGGATGCCTCCGCCGCGCAGGGACGTGACCAGGCTCACGGGTTCCAGGGCCGCTCCGTCCGGAGGCCCGTCATCAAAGGCTTTGGGGGAGATGGCCACGCGCCGGGAGGTGGCCCACTCCAGGATCTCGGCCCGGTTGAACCTGTACTGGTCCTGGATTCGGTAGGCGGGGATAGATCCCTGTTTAAGCCAGCGATAAATGGTCTTTTCAGAGACACTCAAGAGCCGGCTGATGTCACGAACGGTGAGGTTCACTCTGCTCCCCCTGCAGGCTCATAGCGCATCGCTACCCAACGCCGGACATCATAGGACAACCCAAGCCAAAAATGAAGGCCACGGAAGCGCGTCTAGGATGCGCTTCCATGAAGGACTGCCCTGGGGAAGATGCTCTCAGTTCTCTCTCCCTCCCTATCGGGGCCCGCGGGGCCGGAATGGCCCCAGAGAGCGCGGCGTTCTAAGCATGACGTGCGGCCGACCGACGCGGAGGGGCGATGAACAAAGGACGGATGGAGGCGTTCAGCGACGGCGTGCTCGCGATCATCATCACGATCATGGTCCTGTCCCTGGCCGCGCCGCACTCCGCGAACCCGGAAGCCCTGAGGGCCCTGGCGCCGGCCCTGTTCAGCTATGCCCTCAGTTTCCTTTTCATCGGGATCTACTGGACCAATCATCACCATCTGCTCCAAGCCACGAAGCACGTGGACGGCCGGGTGCTGTGGACCAACCTGCACCTGCTGTTCTGGCTGACGCTGGTGCCCTTCGCCACGGCATGGATGGGCGAGAACCGCTACGCCTCCTGGCCCGTGGCCCTGTACGGCGTCGTGCTGCTCCTGGCCGCCATCGCCTACTTCGTGCTCGCGCGGGCCCTCGTCGCCCTTCACGGCAAGGATTCCGTCCTGGCCACGGCGCTCGGCAGGGACGTTAAGGGGAAGGCGTCGGTCCTGATCTACCTGGCCGCCATCCCTCTCGCCTTCGAACGGGCTTGGATCGCCGTGGCCCTTTACTTCCTCGTGGCGCTCATGTGGCTCGTGCCCGACCGCCGCATCGAGAAGGTCCTGCCGAAGTGAGAGCCCCGCGGGCTAGGTCGCCGCAGGGGCGGGCCTTGCCGCGATTCGCGCCGCGTTTCCCCATCTTTCCGCGCTTTTCCGATCATCATGAGGTGGGGAATAGGAGCAGGCGGCGGCTGTTCGCTTGAGTGGGTTTGACCATGGCGCCAGGCGCAGCGGACACGTCCTCCCCGACGTCTCATCTCGCGGACTTCACCACCGACAGGCGGGTGCTCGTCCTTTCCCTCATGTCCGTGCTCGTCGGCGCGGTATGCGCCCTGATCGCCTGGGCGCTGGTCTGGCTCATCGGCGTCATCACGAATCTCGCCTACTACCACCGGATGTCGAGCAGCTTCATTTCCCCAGCCGCGAACGCGCTCGGCGCGTGGGCCCTCCTCGTGCCCGTCGCGGGCGGCCTGATCATAGGCCTCATGGCGCGCTACGGCTCCGAGAAAATCCGCGGCCACGGCATCCCTGAGGCGCTGGAATCCATTTTGGTGGGACGAAGCCGGATGGAGGCCAAGGTGGCGGTCTTAAAGCCCCTTTCCTCCGCCATTTCCATCGGGACGGGCGGCCCCTTCGGGGCTGAAGGCCCCATCATCATGACCGGCGGCGCCTTCGGCTCCCTCTTCGGCCAGGTGTTCCGCTTCACCTCCACGGAGCGGAGGACCCTCCTCGTCGCCGGCGCGGCGGGCGGCATGTCGGCGATCTTCGCGGCACCGGTGGCCGCGGTCATGCTCGCCGTGGAGCTTCTCTTTTTCGAGTGGCGGCCCCGCTCCTTCATCCCGGTCGCCCTCGCTTCCCTCACCGCCGGTACCTTGCGAATTCCGCTGCTGGGCCCGGGGCCCATCTTTCCCATGTCCGGGCACGCTCCCCCGGGGGGAACGGAAACGGCTTGGGCCCTCGTGATGGGCCTCCTGGCCGGCCTCCTTTCGGTCTTCCTCACCAAGCTCGTGTACGCCTTCGAGGATCTCTTCCGGCGCCTCCCCATCCACTGGATGTGGTGGCCCGCCCTCGGCGGGCTGGCGGTGGGACTGGGCGGCCTGCTGGATCCCAGAGTGCTGGGCGTCGGGTACGATACCATCCGCGCCGTCCTGCAGGGCCGGATTCTCGCCGGCGCCCTTCTGGTGCTGCTGGCGGTCAAGGCCCTCGTCTGGGCCCTCTCGCTCGGGTCTGGGACTTCGGGCGGCGTCCTTGCTCCCCTGCTCATGATGGGGGCCGCCCTCGGCGCGGCGGCCGCCCCTTGGATCCCCTCCGGAAGCCCGTCCCTGTGGGCGCTGGCTGGCATGGCCGCCGTCATGGGAGGGACCATGCGTGCCCCCTTCACGGCCGTGATGTTCGCCCTGGAGCTGACCCACGACGTCCGGGCCCTGCCCGTCCTTCTCGCCTCGTGCGTGGCCTCCGAACTGGTGACCGTGCTGGCGCTGCGCCGATCCATCCTGACGGAGAAGGTGGCACGGCGAGGGCTACACCTGACGCGCGAATATACCGTTGATCCCTTCGAGGTCCTTCGGGTCCAGGAGGTCATGGAGCGTGACGTACCCACGTTGGGCGCCGTCACCTCCCTCACGGAGTTGGCCGACAGCCTCTCGCGGGGCGGCTCCCTGCTCTCGGGCCGCCGAGGCATTCCGCTCGTGGACGAGCAGGGCCGCTTGGTGGGCATCGTCACCCAGAGCGATATCCTGAGGGCCCTTCAAAGCCAGACATCGCCCGGCAGAACGGTCCTGGATGCCGGCACCCGGGACCCGGTCGTGGCCTACGAGGACGAGCTGCTGCGCGACGCGGTGGCCCGCATGATCAAACACCAGGTTTCGCGCCTGCCTGTGGTGCGCCGGGACGAACCCTGGCACCTGGTGGGCTACCTGGGGCCCTCGGGGCTCCTGGCCGCCCGGAGATGGCGATTCAGGGAGGACAACCAGCGCCGGGGCTGGCTGGCCCGGCGGCGGCCGGCGAGCAAGTCCCGCTGACGCCCGGGCCTCGTGCCGTCCCAAGCCGGATCGGGTGGGGCTCGCCTTTTAGATGCCCACCTTTCCTTCTTGTCCTCATGGCAACCGACAACCTTGCGCGGCTTGGCTTCACGACATTGGTGGGCAACGCGGCTCCGCCGCTTTTGCCCACCCTCTTATGAGGGTGGCGTGTCAAGGGGCGCGTTTGTCCTTTTCCTTCGTGCGCCAGTAGCAGGGGCTGTGGGGCCTGTGGAAAACGCGGAGCG
>JAKAKG010000166.1 GCA_021813555.1 Acidobacteriota bacterium | reverse complement strand
CCGTGGCGGACCACCTCACCGTCAGCATCGGCGCCGCCACGCGGCGGCCCGGACAGCAGGATGCCTCCCGTGACCTGGTGGCCGCCGCCGACGAAGCCCTCTACAGGGCCAAGCAGGAGGGCAGGAACAGGGTGGTTGTTGGAGCGGGGAGCGGGGAGTGAGGAGTGAGGAGTGAGGAGTGAGGAGGGCCCCTGCTCCTCCTTTGAAGTTGCCTTGTATTCTTTACCGTTCCGTTTCCGAATTATTCTTCAATTCGCAATTCGCAATTCCCAATTCGCAATTCCCCAATCCCCCCCTTTCCCTCGCCGCGTCCGTTGTACAATGATCTTCAGGAGGCCACCCATCATCCGAAGCCTGTGTGCCGTGCTTTCCATCCTTCTGGGCGCGGGCGCCCTGGGCGCGGCTCAGCCCCTGCCCGCATCCCCATACGCCGTGCACGTGGACGGGGACCCTCGGGAGGCCTTCCTGCTGGGGGCGGTGCCCATGCTCCAATACGACGCCGTGTCGGGGGCGCGGGACGGCAGCGTGCGCGCCTATGCCCTGGCCGTGAGGGACGGCCTCTACGTGGCCGTCCTCTCCACGGAGCCCGTGTGCCTGGGGGGAACAGCCCCCGCGGGGCAGGCGCCCTCGCCTGCCATTTCCGTGGGGCGGAAGCCCACGCCAGCCATGCCTCCAGCGTCACCGGGCCAGGCCTTGCTGCGAGACTGGATGGCGGTCCGGGTGCAGGGTGCGAAGGACGTCCTCTTCGTGCTGGATCCCGACGGACGCATCGTGTCCCTGGGCGAGGAGGGCGACCCTTCGGGGCTGTCCGACCTGAGCTGGTCCGCCGCGGGGTCGCACTTCGGCCACACGTGGGCGGGGGAGTGGCTGATCCCCTGGAGCGTCCTGGGCCTTAAGGCCGGGGACACGTGCCGGCTCTCGGCCCTGAGGGGCCGCAAGCTGGTGGCCGGGGGCATGTCCCTCGAAGTGCTCAACGCCTCCTCTCCCGAACCGTCCTCCTCCCGGTGGGGCGGGGACGGGCCGTCCTTCCTCATCCCCGCGACTTTCCCCCCGCCCCTCACCTCTCCTGAAGCCCTGGTTCCCTTCGAGGTGAGGCCCTTCCTTCCGGACGGCGCCGGCCGCACCGCCTGCGAGGAGGCCGCGCCGGCCGGCGAATTCGTGACCGCGTGGCTGGAGTGCCCCGCCTCGGCCGATCCCGTTCGGGTGACGGTGTCGGGGCCCTTGGCCGGGGCCGAAGTCTTCCGCGTGGACTTCTGGTGGCAGGCGGGGACCCGTGAGGAGCAGGACGCGCTCTTTCCGGCCCGCGTGGCCTCGGGGGCCGGAGACGTGCTGGTGGCCGAGCGCCTTTTCCCCGCCGGCGTCTCCGGGCTTCCCCCCAGCCGGTGGCCCACGAGGGTCTATCTCCGGGCGCGCGTGCCTTTGAACACCCCCCCGGGTGCCTTGGCCTCCTCCATTCAGGTCACCGAAGGAGGGAGAAGGCTGGGCGAGGTGGCGTGGAGGATCGAAGTGGCGCCCCCTCTGCCGCCGACGCAGCGCGTGGCGGGCATGTACTATCTCGACAGGGACCCGGCCCGCTGGGGACGTGATTTGCGGGACATGGCCGACCACGGCTTCAACGCGGCCACGTGCTATGCCCGCGGCGAGGCGGCTTGGGAGCGGTTCGTGGCCGCGGCCAAGGAGGCGGGCATGGACGGCGCCTTTGCCATGGACACGGCGGGGCTCAAGGCCTTCCCCGGCGCGTGGGCCTACACCGTGGACGAGCCCACCTCGCCCCAAGCCCTGGCCCGGGTGCGGCGCATGGCCCCCGAGCTGCGGGCCCGGGGGTTCAAGGCGTGGACCGCCCTCTGCTGGCCCAATTCCCTGAGCCTGGCCGGAGTCCTGGACGGCTACGCCCTGGATCCCAACCTCGTGCCCCTGGCCGGGCCCATGGGGCTTGCGAAGGGCCGGTGGACCTACGTGCAGGGCCTGCGCGAGGACCCCTTTTTCAACCGCGTCTGGGCCGGAATCTTCTCCCACGCCTTCGGCCTGTCGGGCTTCTGGGTCTTTTGCTACGCCGCGGGGGCGGAGGGAGACACGGACTGGAGCCATCCCTACCTGCGCCACGACGTCTGCGTGGAGAACGGGCCAGGGGGCACGCGGATCCAGACGGTGGAGTGGGAAGCCCTCCGAGAAGGCCTCCTGGATTCACGGCTCCGTGAGGCGCTGGGGGTGGGTGCACGCAAGGTGGACGACCGGTTCCCGGACGTCGCGGCGGCCCTTTCAGGCGAATATTGGAAGATGGACCGGAGGAGGTGGGATGCAGAAGCCTACCGCCGGGCGCTGGTCGAGGAGTGGGGCGCGGTGGTGAAGCCGTAGCGGTTCGTGGGGCGGGCCCCTCGCCCGCCACTCAGGAGAAAGGACCGAGTGCGAAGGGGGAGCTTCGGAATTCGGAAAGCGGATAGGAAGGAAATTGCGAATTTAGAATTTCGAATTGCGAAATGAAAGGCGGAAAGGAAAGAAAAGGAAGAAGAAATGCATGGGAGCCTTCGAGGGTCCGCGGGCGGGGGCGCCCGCGCCACGGGGGATGTGAACAGGGAGCAGGGAAGCCCCCTCGCGCGTACCAAGCTGCCATATCTTTTTCGTTCTGCTTTCCGAATTCTGGACTCCGGATTCCTCCCCGCTCCCTGCTTCCCGCTCCCGAAATAAACCGCCAGCGGCGGCGTTCATGAATGGCAACCAGACACCTGCTCTCAGGGAGGACGGTGGGCGAAGCTATACTTAGTGGTACTCTGGCATAATAGCACCAAATACAGGGCTATGCGCCGCTCTGCCCCGGAAAGGGTTCGGCCGATGCTCCACCTCCCCCATGTCTCATCGCCGAACACCCCGGAATGGCGGCCATGCCCTTGACACGGCTGAATAAAGGCGCTATAAAACGGAAATATAAGGTGTACTAGTTAGCCTTGGAGCCATGAGGAGGCAGGAATGGATATGAGGAAGGTGCTTGCCGTAGCGTTCGCGGCGGGGCTCGCGTGCTCGGTTTGGGCAGGAGATGGTATCCCTATGGGCAGCGCCGTGTTTTATCCCTCCATCGAGGCGGTGTATACCCACACGGACAACCTGTATCTGCAAGATAAATCCATGCCCTTCGGGAACGTCAGCGGCCACTTCTGGGCGATCCGTCCCGCGGTGGGCTTCGAGTTCCCCTTCCAGCAGAGCTATTTCAGGGTGGACTTGGGGTACCAGTACCAGGACTACAGCAACAACTACAACCTCGCCACGCACGACACCTACACGGCGGACATCAAAGGCGTCTTCAAGCTCGGCAGCACCACGACCCTGACCCTCCAGGACAACTTCATCCGAGGCGTGCAAGAGGTGAACAAGTTCGATCCGGGCGGCGAGCAGTACTACAGCAACACCCCTTTCAACAACAACAATTTGAGGGTCGGCCTGGACTTCTCCGTGAGCAAGCTCAACACCATCGGGGTGTACGGGCTCTACAACAAGGTACATTTCACGGATGTAAACACGACGTACCAGACCCCCTTCTTCGATTATCACCAAGCGGGCGGCGGCCTCGTGTGGAAGTACAGCTTCAGGCCCAACGCCGTTTGGCTCTTGGACGGCCGGTATCTCAAGAACACGCCGGACACCCAGGTGTGGGACTACGCGCTGTACACCAACGTGAACGGCAAGAAGTACGACTCGGTGCAGGTCCTCACGGGTGTGGACGGGGCGCTGGGCAGCCGCCTGACGGGCTTTGCCAAGGCCGGCTGGTCCCGCCTGAAATTCGACAACGGCTTCTCCAATTTCAACGGCTTCGTGGCCGATGCGGGGCTGACCTACAGCGCCACGGAGTTCTTCCAGGTTCAGCTCGACCTGAACCGCATGCCCTATCAGTCCGCCTACAACGTGAACAACTATTACACCACCACGGGTGGCGAGCTGGCCCTTCATCACCAGCTCTCCCGGTACGTCTTCTGGTCCGCGGGCTACCACTACCAAGAAAACGCTTACCCGGACCGGACTGAAATGTACCCCCTGGGGCCCATGTCTCCCACGACCTACGAGTTCCTCCTCACGGGTGGACAGACGCGCAAGGACAAGATCAACCGCGCTTTCGCCGAGCTGGGTTACCACTTTAGCAAGCAGCTCAGCCTGAAGGCCAACTATCAATATGAAGACCGGAACAGCACCATCAAGTATTACGACCTTACGGGCATCCACCGGCCCTACAGCTATACGGAGAACCGAATCGCCGTGCAGGCCCAGTTCGGCTGGTAGGACGCTGGACACAAGCGGCAAGACCGGGCGCCGCTTCAAGGGGCGCCCGGTTTCTTGCTTATGCGTGACGCGGAAATGCGCTTTGAGCTCCCATGGTTTATAGTAATTCACCTTTGATGGGGAGACCCATGCGGTGTCGCAGCCGGTATTCTGCGTTCGTTGGAGTCTTGGCGCTCGGGGCCTTGGTCCTGGGCGCGCCTCTGCCTGCCGGGGCCGCCGCGGCGGATCCGGCCGTCAAGGGAGTTCCGGGTGACCTGACCATCTCGTCGGAGACGACCCTCGGGGTCCGGAATGAGGTTGGGAAGGATACGGTCCGGTGGTTCCTGTCCACCACCGGCGGCGTGCAGGTTCCCAAGGGCTTGGAGGGCGTCGTGATGCCCGCCTCGGGCGGGTTGGTCATCGAGCTGCCCCTGAGCGCCGGGCCCGTCGTCACCTGGGAGGGCAACATCCTGAGGGCCAAGTGGTCCGCCGGCGGGGGGCCCCGGCCCAGCCGCGGCGGCGACGCCTTCGCCGTGGACACGCCGCCGGCTTATCCCCTGGGGCCAGGCGACAAGCTCCAGATCACCGTGTACAACGTGGACGACATGAACCAGACGGTGACAGTGGATCCGGCCGGCTACATCACCTTCCCCGTCCTGGACAAAGTGCTGGTCCAGGGCCTCTCCGTGAACGATCTCCAGAAAAAGTTTGAAGACCAGCTCGCCCAGTTCGTCAAGTCGCCCCAGGTGAGCATTCAGCTCATCGAATACGGGAGCCGCTTCGTGAACGTCCTGGGGCAGGTCCGCATGCCCGGCCGCATCCCCCTCAAGGGAACCTTTAAGGTGCTGGACGCCATCAGCCAGGCCGGAGGGTTCACGGACAGCTCGGGGGACGTGGAGATCCAGCGGCGGGACTCGGCGGGCCAGCTTCAAAGCAAGGTGTTCTCCAAGGAAGAGCTTCTCACGGGGAACAGCGAGAAGGTGAACATCTACGTGCTGGACCAGGACGTGATCAACGTCCAGATGATCAAGTCGGTCTACGTGAACGGGGAGGTCAAGAGCCCGGGGCCCTTTCCCTACAGCCGCGACATGACCCTCCTGAGGGCCATCACCCGCGCGGGAGGTTTCACGGATTGGGCCAACAAGGGCAAAGTGGATATCTTGAGGGAAAACGGAGGCAAGACCAAAGTCATCCACGTGGATGCGGGAGACGTGGAACGGGGGAAAATCCCCGACGTCCCCCTGCTCCCCAACGACCAGGTCGTAGTTCGAGAGAGGAAGTTCTTCTAGTGCCCGATAACACCCAATCCCCGCCCCTCCAGCAGGAGTTCGCCCCCGCCCAGGATCTGGATCTCCTTCACTGGGTGCAGATCCTTTGGGACCAGCGGTTTTGGATCGGCGGAGTCACCCTGGCCGTGCTGATCCTCGTGGCCCTCTACACCTTCCTCGCCACCCCCATCTACTCGGCCACGGCCACGGTCTACGTCCAGAGCTACAGCCGTCAGCCCATGAGCGGGTTCAACCCCACGGGCGCGAGCTCCTGGATGGAAGAGCAGAAGTTCTACAACTCGCAGCAACAGATCATGACCAGCAGCACCGTCATGCAGGAAGTGGTGGATCGCCTCAAGCTCCAGAACCACCCCGCCTTTCAAGGGAGCAAAGACCCGGCGGCGATCCTGGCGGGGATGACCAAGGTGGACAACATCCGGGACAGCGCCCTTTTCCGGATCACCGTCATGGCCCCCTACAAGAACGACGTGGCTCTGTGGGCCAACACCATCGCCGCCGTGTACGCCGACCAGCAGCTCCGGGACGCCCTCGACTACATCTCCAAAGCCAACAGCGTCATGCTGGGCGAGGCGCGCAAGATGCAGGACGAGTACTCCCGGCAGCAGACCACCATGACCAACTCCCTCGAAGCGTCCGGCTCCTACTTCCCTCAGAACCAAAAAGACATCCTGGACAAGCAGATCGGATCCCTGAGCGAGCGCCTCACTGAGGTGGGTGTGAAGGAGAGCGAAGTGGCGGCCATCGCTTCCCAGCTCGAAAGCTGGCAGCGAACGGGGGGCGACCCGCTGAGCGTCCCCGCCGTGGCCCAGGACCCGTCCGTGCAAGATCTCGCCAAGCAGTACAACGATTTGAACCGCGAGCTGGGCCGCCTTCTGGCCAAGTTCACCCCCAAGCATCCCGACGTCCTCAAGAAACAGGAGGAGATCAGGGCGCTGAAGGAGCGCATCAGCCAGCAGGCGCAGATCGTCCTCGGAACCTATAAGAACCAGCTCGCGGCTCTGCGCGCCGAGAAGGCGAACCTCATGCAGGATCTGGATGCCGCTCGCCGGCAGGGCCTCCAGTTCGTCGAAGGAGCCTCCAAGGGCGAAGGCCTCAACACCAGCAGCGCCGCCATCAAGAAGTACATGGACCTGCTCTACGACAAGATGCGCGAATTGAACGTGAGCAGCTCGCTCCTCTCAAGCAACATCCGCCTCGTGGAACCGGCCCAGACACCCGGGGCGCCCGTCAAGCCCAACAAGCGCATGAATCTACTCATGGGCCTTCTCTTCGGCCTCATGCTCTCGGTGGGGAGCGTGGTGGGGTGGCAGTACCTGGACACCACCGTGAAATCCGTGGAGGATCTGGAGACGCGCATGGGGGTTCCCCTGCTGACCATGGTCCCCAAGTTCATGCCCGCCACCGAGAAGGTGGGGGCGGAGGCCTTTCAGACCCTGCGCACGGCCCTGGTCTTCGGGGCCGAAAACCACCAAAACATCATCCTCGTCACCTCCGCCAGTCCCAAGGAGGGCAAGACGAGCGTCGCGGCCAACCTCGCCAAAACCCTCGCCTCCGCAGGGGACCGGGTCCTGCTCATGGACTGCGACCTTCGCAAGCCGAGCATCCAGCGCATTCTCAAGGCTCCGCCCGGGGTGAAGGGCCTCACCAACTACCTGGCCGAGCGCAGCGCCCTCATCGAGGAGTACGTG
>JAKAKG010000015.1 GCA_021813555.1 Acidobacteriota bacterium | reverse complement strand
CACGACGCGAAAGTACATCCCCTTCCGGTAGAAAATGCGGTAGTGGGCCTCGTCCACGTCGATGCCCGCCATGGCAGCCACCTCACCCGCTCCCAGTCCCGCGCAGTTGATCAGCACGCGCGATTCGAAGGCGAAGGTTTCGCCACCTTGCTCCCGGACCCCGACGCGGTAACCGCCCTCGACCCTGTCGATGGAGCCGACCTCCACGCCGTAGGCCTCCGACGCGCCGGCGTCCACGGCCTCGGCGCGGAAATGCCGCATGAGGGCGTGGGAGTCCACGATGCCCGACGTGGGGCAGTGGATCGCCGCGAGGGCTTCTACCCTGGGCTCGAGCTTCCTGAGATCGGATGGACCTACGACCTGGACTCCTTGGGCGCCGCTGCCCCGGGCCGTTTTGAGCAGGGCTGGCAGGCGGGCTTCCTCCTCGGGGGTCACGGCCACGATCAGCTTGCCCGTATTCTTGTGGCTGATGCCGTAACGGCGGCAAAGGCCGTACATGAGCTCGTTCCCCTCCAGGCATAGCCGCCCCTTCAGGGAATCGTGCGGGTAGTAAATGCTGGCGTGGATGACTTCGCTGTTCCGGCTGCTCGTCTCCCGCCCGAAGGATTCGTGGCGCTCCACGAGAAGGACGCTCCGGCCGGGACGAGCCACGTGCGCGGCCACCGACAGGCCCACCACCCCCGCACCGACGACCGTGATGTCCACCCTCTCCATGAGGCCTCCCGGCAGAGTATACCCCCGACTCCGGCTTCGCCGCCCCCGGCCTATGGCCCCCAAGGCCCTTGCGTGCGGCGCACGCGAGCTCCTCAGCAGCCCGTGGCGTCCGCTCCTGGTACAATGAAAGTGGAGGTTTCGTGCCACTCATCCGTGAACCGCCCATTTCCAGCGCGGCCGCTTTCGAACGGCGCCTCGTGGACGAGGCCGAGGGCGGAGCCCTCGTGCTGACCAAGTCGGCACGGCTCGCCAGGCGAATCCTCCATCGCCACAGGGCGGGCAAGGCGCTGGACGGACCTTGCGGGTGGGCGGGTTTGCGGATCCACGGCCTGGGCGCCTGGACCACACGCGCCCACGAGGCTCTATGGACAGGAACTCGGCCCCTGGGCCGGGCCGCCGCCCTTCGGGTGTGGCACGAGGCCGCGGCGGGCGTGGCCCCGCCCGAGGGGCTGGTGCCGGGGCCGGCGCTCTATGGCGACCTCCAGCAGGCCCTGGACGACCTCCACGAGCACCGCATGCCGCCGGCCTCGGGGGCAGGGGGCCATTCCCTCTCCGATTGGCGCAGGGCCGTCACGGAGCGCTTCCTCAAGCTGGCGGCAGCGGAGGGTTTTCATGTGCACCAGGGGGCGATTTCTTCCCTCCTCCACGCCCTCCTTGAAGGGCGCGTGCCTCTGCCGGAGCGCGTGGTGCTCGCGGAGTTTGACGCGCCCACGCCCCTTCAGGCTGACCTGTTCGACGCCTTCGCGCAGCGGTCCCACGTGGTGCACCTCACCTGCGCGGCGCAGGCGGCAGAGGCCCCAGCGGTGCAGGTCTTCGGCTCCACCCTTCAGGAATGCCGCGCCGTCTGCGCCGAGGTCCTTGATGCGTGGAACGAAGGGCGGACGGATCTGGGCGTGGTCTATATGGACCAGCCCTATTTCGATGTCCTGAAGCGGTGCTTCGACGAGCTGGCGGGGGACGGCCCGCCTCCCGATCTCGCGCGGGAGATTCGGTACAACCTGGCGGGTGGATGGCCCCTGGCGGAGCACCCGCTCTTCCTCACGGCCCTTCTGCCTCTGCGAGCGGTGACGGAATCGGCCCCCGCGGCCCTTCTCGCCTCTCTGCTCTGTTCGCCCTACGCGGGGATTGGAGCAGGGAGGGCGGCCGCTGTGCGCGAGGCACTCTTCGCCGCGTCCGGCTCCCCAGATCTTGCGTCGTGCCTCGATGCGCTGGGCCGGAGAAACGCCCCCGTGGCGGCGCTCGGGAGCCTGGCTTCCCTGGGAAGGGCGCCGCTGGGAACGTGGCTGGAGGCGCTGAGGGCCTGCTGGAAAGAATTGGGCTTCGTGACGTTTGAAGAGGGGCGCCGCGACGCCGACGCCATCGCGAGGCGGCACCTGGACGAGGTGGTGGCCTCGCTGGCCGCCGAGGCGGGCTCCGTCCGGACGAGCGCGGAGGGCGCCCTTGCCTGGATCTCGGCCTGCGCCGGAGGGCTGAGGGCGGCCGAGCCCACGCCCGAATCGGCGGGTGTTCAGGTGCTCGCGGCGGAGGAAGCCCGAGGCCTGTCTTTCGCCGAGCTCTGGATCGTAGGCGCCACCGGCCGCACCCTTCCCAGGCCCGCTCTGGACAGGCCTCTGCTTCATCCGGGTGAGAGGCGCCTCCTGCCGGGTGGAACCATGGAGTCGAGATGGGAGGAGGCTCGCCGCGACGTCGCGGCGCTGTCGGCCGGTGCACCGCTCGTGCACTGGAGCCGCCCCTGGGCCGGCGAGGACGAGGCCCTTCTGCCTCCAAGCCCCATGGCCCGCGACGAGGGCGCCGAAGGGGCGGGTGAAGGGGCCGTCGCCATCGTGGATCTGTGGAACGCACCTCCGGCTGCCTGGATGCGAGCCCGCTGGCTGAGGGACAGCCTCCTGGCGCGTTCCCAGCCATGGCTTTCCCGCCAGGAAGAGCCATCGGGATTCCGGCTCTCGGGAGAGTGGCGCGTCACGGAACTGGGGGAACTGGCGGCATGTCCCTTCCGATTCTTCGCGGGCCCGGTCCTGGGGCTCGAACCGTTGCATCCCGCTTCCGAAGGCCTCGATCCCCTGGAGCGAGGGACGGCCCTCCATGCGGTGCTCGCCGCCTTCGCCACCGGCCTGGCCGAGCACGTCCCCGGATGGCCAGGCGCGAACCGTGAGGATGCAGCGGTGAGGAGCGCGCGGGCGTGGCTTGAAGAGAGCGTGGAGAAGGAGCTTTCGCGGCACCCGAGGACCCTCTTTTGGGAAGTGGAGCGCCTTCGCTGGATGGGCGACAGCGAGTCGGGCACGGCCGGGGTGCTTCAGGCCTGGCTGGAGGCGGAACAGGACCGGGCCCGGGAGGGATGGAGATTCGCGGCGGCGGAGTCGAGGTTCGCGGGCCTCCGCCTCGGACCCATGACGCTCAAGGGCCGCGTGGACCGAGTGGATCATCACGAAAGCATGGGGTTCACGGTGTGGGACTACAAGTCGGGCCGGGCCCCTTCGGCGGCCCAGGTGCTGGAGCGCTGGGAGGCACCCCAGCTCCCGGCCTATCTCCTGGCCGTGCGAGGCGGGCTCATCTCGGAAGTGAAGGCGGAGGGGCAACCTCTCCAGGCCGGGTACATCGCCTTGGGGAAGGCCGGCGACGTGGCCGTGGAACCTCTGAGCTTCAACCGGCGGCCCGTGAATTGGGACGAGGCTTTGCCCGCATGGGAGCATGCCATGGAGGCGCGCATGTCAAGTGGCATGGATGGCCTCTTCCCCGCGGACCCCAGGCCCCCCTCCAGGGGAGCCTTCACGCGGCGCGCGGGGGCCTGCGAAACCTGTCCTTACTACGACCTTTGCGGCCGGTTCGACGGGGCGTTAGAGCGGCCGGAGGCGGAATCGGACGAGGAGGACGCGCCGTGAGCCCTGCGCCCGCCGATGCGAAGGTCCGGGGCGAGGCGCTGGACCCGAGCCGCAGCTTCATCCTGGAGTCCCCAGCGGGCAGCGGAAAGACGGCCCTGCTCACGGCGCGGTACCTCGCCCTCCTGCCTCGCGTGGGGCACCCGCGCCAAATTCTCGCCGTGACGTTCACGAACAGGGCGGCGGCGGAGATGCTGGGCCGAATCACGGGCGTCCTCAAGCGGGCTCTCCGGGGCGAGAGGCCGGAAGGGGACGGGTCCTGGAAGGACACGCTCCTGGCGCTCGCTCTCGATGCGGTTTCGGCCCACCGGCCCTTGGGTGACCGCCTTCTGAGCCCGGACACCCTCATGGTAAGCACCTTCCACGGTTTCTGCGCCCGGGTGGTCCGGGGCTGGCCCCTGGAGGCAGACGTTCCGCCGGGCCTGGGATTGCTGGAACCCGTGGAACAGGATGAGCTGCTGGCGGCCTGCGTGTCGGACACCCTTGCCGCCGCGGCGGCGGGTGCGGCCACGTCCGAAGAGATGGCGGCCTTCAGACGGCGCCTGGCCGCGGCGGACAACAGCGTTCGGACGCTGCGGGAGCAGCTCGTCGACCTCTTGAAGCGGCGCGACCGGCTTCTGATGGTGGGGTCGCTCTTCGCCGCGGAAGGTGCGGACAACTTCGCGGACACGCTGGCCTCACGGACCGACAAGCTCGCCGCCTCCTTCATGAAGCCGCTGGAGGAGTATTTCTCTGCTCGGGCCTCGGCGTGGGACGATCTTAAACGGGCCCTGGACTCGGCCGGTGCCCCGATGGCGGAGCGCCTCCCCGCCGCCGTTCCCGGCACGGGGGTGGCCCACGCAGCGGCCTGGCGGACTGCCGCGGAGGTGTTCCTTACGGGCAGCGCCGACAAAAGTGCTTCGGCACGAAGCGTGCGCCAGGCCATGGCGCGCGGGAACGGATTCCCCGATGGGTTCAAGAAGCATCCCGCCTCGGCCCTCATCCGGGACCTGCCTCCCTCGGTGGCTTCGCGGCTCGCCTTCGTGGCCTCCTGGCCCGACGCGGGCCCGGACGGCGCCGGCGCGGCGGCCCTGGCCGACATGGTCTGCCTGGCCGGAGCCGTTCTGAGCCGGTTCCGGCGAGCCAGGAACGCCCGGGGGTTGGACTTTACGGAGCTGGAGGCGGCGGCCTTGCGGGCGCTGAACCGATTCGAGCGCCCCAGCGAGAGCCTCATCTTCTTCCACGAACACCTCAGGCATATCCTCGTGGACGAGGCTCAAGACGTTAACGACATGCAAGTGCGGATTCTGGGCACTCTCACCCAGGGATGGGAACCTCACGGAACCGAAACCCTCTTCGTGGTGGGCGATCCCAAGCAGTCCATCTACCGGTTCCGGCGAGCCGAGGTGGCGCTCTTCCGCCGCATGCAGCGGACGGGCCTGACCCGCGAGGGCGAGGCGAATTTCCCTCTCCATGCCCTGCGCCTCTCCGCCAACTTCCGCTCTCGGCCCCATCTCGTGGCATTCGCCAACGCCCTCTTCGGCAAAGTCATGGCGGATCCAGACGAAACCCTGGACGAGGTGAACTTCGCGCCCTCCGATCCGTCCCGGGAAGCATCCGGCGATCTCTCACCCGTGCTCGCGGCCCTCTTCACGTGCACCCGCAGCAGGGCGGAGGACCGGCCCACCCGCCAGCAGGCGAGGGAAAAGGAAGCGGCTTTCGTGGCGGCCAGGGTGGCGAATCTCCTCGCCGGCGGCGTAGCGGGAGGCCGGATCGCGGTCCTCATCCCCGCTCGGACCCACCTCGCCGCCTTCGTGGCAGCCTTCGAATCGCTGCGCGTGCCCTTGCGGATCAAAGAAGGGCGTCCCATGCTCGATGCCCCCGAAGTCCGCCATCTCTTGAACCTTTTTCGGGCGCTCGTGAGGCCATACGACGACGTGGCCTGGGCGGGAACCCTGCGGGCTCCTTGGAGCCGGGCGCCGCTGCCGGCCCTGGAGGCGCTGGCCGCGAGGCCCTCGGGCCCGTGGTCCGCGAGACTTGCGGAGGCGGGGGACGCCCATCCCGCGCTTGAGCGCTTTGGCCGAGCCCTGCGGCATGCCGCTCCCGCCTTCGGACGGGAGCCCTTCGCCGCGACCCTTCAGCGAATTTGGGAAGAATTGGGAGGGCCCGCCGCGACGGTGAGCCTCTCCGGCCCCCAAGGAGTCGCCAACGCCATGGCTCTGTTCGATCGGCTTCTCACGTGCCCGTCTGCGCCGCCAGAGGAGGCGCTGGCCCGCCTGGAGCGCCTGCTTGATGGAGCCTACACGCCACCGGACCCGAGGGGCGCCGCTGCCGGCGTGCAGGTCATGACGATCCACGGGGCCAAAGGCTTGGAATTCGACCACGTCTTCGCCGTGGCCATGGACCACCAGCCCGCGCGCAACAGGCGGGAGACGCCCGCTTTTCTCGTGGACCTCATTCCCGGAGACGCGAGGGATCCCCTGGCGGCGGCCGCGACGGACCGGAGGACGGGTGAGAAAGTGCTGGCCCACGTACTCTTGAGAGAGCTTGGCCGCGGCCGCGACACGGCCGAATTCAAACGCCAATTCTACGTGGCCGCCACGCGGGCGAAGGAGACCCTCACCCTCACGGGGTTGGACGAACGGCTGAAGGACGGCTCTCCTTCGGCCTCCTCGGGACCGGGGCTCGCGGCCGTGGAGGAGGCCTGGGAAGAAGGGTTTGTAGGGCCGCCTCTTTTCGTCCTGGAACATGATCCCTGTCCCGACGCCGCGGCTCCTGCGGAGGTTTCCCTCGGGCGGCTCGTGCCCCAGCCGCCGCCCTTTGCCCCCCAACCTCTTCCCTACGTCATCACCAGCCCCTCCGATGTGGAGGAGAAGACGGCCCAGGCCGCGAGGCCGGGCGACGACGAGGCCAGCCCCGAGGCCCAAGCGCGGGGCGTGGTCATGCACAGGGTCTTCGAAACGCTGGCTCGCAGGGAGCCGATGCCGGGCGCGGATGCCGTTGCGGCGGCCCTCGTGGAAGAGAAGCTCGCCCCTTCCATGGCCAGGGAAATAGCGGGGAGCCTCCTGCAGGAAGCCCGCCTCGCCTGGAATTACCCTCCCTTCCATCGCCTTTTGGAGGGCGCCGATGTGGTGGCCGAATGGCCCGTCGAGGACTACGACGGGAGGGGCCGGATTCGTGTGGGGCGGGTGGATCTGCTGGTGCGGTCATCCGCGGGAGCCGTCATCGTGGACTTCAAGACGGGACGGCCCGCCGGCAGCCTGTCCCAATGGATCGAGGCCCAGCGCAAGGCCTATTCGGGCCAGCTCAAGGCCTACTTGGGCATGGCCCGCCGGGCGGGTCTTGGGGAGAGACTTCGCGCCGCCTTGCTGTTCACCGCTCTCCCCGAGTTGTCTTGGCTGGATGCGGACGCCGCTGAGCCTTTCCCTTAGTAGCCTGCTAAGGCCCGTGTCCGCTATACTCGGTTCATGCCTATGTGCTCCGGGTGTGGGCGGCCGTTGGACCGCGGGCGTCTCTCATGCCCTCTTTGCGGCGGAAAGGTTCCGCACATCCGCGCAAGCCGGGGCGCCTCATGGCCGAAGCCCGCGGCCTCGCACCGCCGGGGTGGGATGCCGCCATGGAAGGGAGCGTAGAACGAAATAACGGCGACTCCCGGTGACGTTAGAGGATTA
>JAKAKG010000118.1 GCA_021813555.1 Acidobacteriota bacterium | reverse complement strand
GAGCAGTCGGTCATCGTGGACGCGCCCCTGGCGGACCGGGCGAAAGACGAGTTCACGCGCTGGGGCGGCTACTTCGTCTCGGAGCGCGAGAAGGCCCTGCTCGAAGTGCTCATGGTGGACAAGAACGGCGCTCTCAACCCCAAAGTGGTGGGGCGGTCGCCCCAGGTGATTGGGCAGATGGCGGGATTCTCCGTGCCCGATGGGGTTCGGGCTCTGCTCGTGCCCGAGGAAGGCGTGGGGCGGGAGTATCCCCTGTCCCTGGAAAAGCTTTCCCCCGTCCTGTCTTACTACGTGGCCGAAGGCTGGGAGGCGGGGTGCCTGCGGTGCATCGAAGTCCTCAAGTACGGGGGCCTGGGCCACACCCTGTGCCTGCACACGCAGGACGTGGAGGTCATTCGGCAGTTCGCCCTTCGAAAGCCCGTCTTCCGCATCCTCATCAACACGCCCGGAACCCACGGAGCCATCGGCTACACCACCAACCTTCCCCCCGCCATGACCCTGGGGTGCGGCGCCCTCGGCAACAACATCACGAGCGACAACATCACCCCGCTCCATCTCATGGACCGGAAGCGAGTGGCCTATGAGGTCCGTCCCGCCACCGACGAGAAGGCCGTCCCCCTGCCGCCGCTGGTGAAGCTCGGCCATGGATTAGAGGACGCGGCCGCGCGGTTCGTCGCGCAGAAGTTCGGAAGCTCTCCTCCGCCCGCCGGGCAAGGCGCGGCGAGACGCGGAGCCAACGCCGTCGCGGCGCCCGTGAACGCACCCCGCGAAGATACCCTGGATTTCGTGAGCGAGGCGGACGTGCGGGCGGCCATGCGGGCGGGCAGGAAGCTCCGCATCAACGCCAAGACCCTCCTCACCCCCAGCGCCCGCGAGCTGGGCGATGCCGAACGAATCTTCGAGCGGGTGTAAAAAAAGGCCCGCCACCAAGGCACCAAGGGCACCAAGAAAAACCGAGAAAAGTTGCGGATTACACCGATGGGGCGGAGGATCGCGGAAATCCACCGCCGCTCCTCACCGAGGGCCGGGCGAGAAGCACTTCGCCAGTACCCTACTGACTGTAGGCACTTCCTGGTGTCTTCGTGCCTGGGTGGTTCGTCGTCCCTTACAGGAAAAAATCCTGCATGAGCTCGCCGCCGGGGGTGACGGCGTAGGGCCCGAAGTCTGTAACACCGGCCTCGCGCAGGATCTCCTCGTCGATGAGGCACCGCCCCGTGAGGCCGCGGCTGGGCGCCGTGAGGACGGCGTGGGCCGCGTCGGCCATGATCTCGGGCTTGCGGCCTTTTCGCATCATCTCCTCGCCCCCCAGCAGGTTCATGACCGCCGCCGTGGCGATGACCGTCTTGGGCCAGAGGGCGTTGGAGGCGAGGCCCGCCTTGCGGAACTCCCCGGCCAGGCCCAGAGCCACCATGGTCATGCCGTACTTGGTCATGGTGTAGGGGGCCACGCCGGCAAACCATTTGGGGTCCGTGTTCAGGGGCGGGGAGATGGTGAGGACGTGGGGATTGGAAGCCTTGAGGAGATGGGGAAGACAGGCCTTGGAGCACGCGAAAGTGGCCCGCGCGTTCACCTGGAACATGAGATCGAAGCGCGCCAGGGGCAGTTCGAGGGTCCCGCGAAGATTGATGGCGCTGGCGTTGTTCACGAGGATGTCGATCCCGCCGAAGGCGTCCGCCGCCTTCTGCACAGCGGCCTTGATCTGCTCCTCGTCCCGGACGTCCACCTGGAGGGGGAGGGCTTTTCCTCCGGCGGCTTCCATCTCCTGGGCGGCCGTGAAGATGGTCCCCGGGAGTTTGGGATCGGGCTCAATGGTTTTCGCGGCGATGACCACGTTGGCCCCGTCCCGCGCGGCCCGCAGGCCGATGGCCTTGCCGATTCCCCGCGACGCCCCCGTGATGAACAGCGTTTTACCTTTCAGGTCGGCCATGGGCTCTCCGATAAAAGCAGGTGCATTCTAGCTCCGGTGAGTATCTTACCTCTAATCGGGAGCGGGGAGCGGGGAGCGGGGAGCAGCGAGCAGGGAGCAGGGAAGCAAAAAAAGGACGAAAATCCTGTCCGCGGCCCGTGTTTTTCTCCTTCTGCTCCCCGCTCCCCTTCTCCCGGCTCCCCATCCATCAATCCACCGTCAGCGTCTTGCTGAGGTTCCTTGGGAAATCGGGGTCGTGGCCCCGGGCCACACTCAGCCGGTAGGAGAGGAGCTGCAGCGGGATGACCCCCAGGATGGGCGCCAGGAGGGGATCCGACGGGGGCAGCACGAGCACGCCGCGGGCGTTGGCCCGCAGGCGCGGGTCCTCCTGAGCGATGACGACGGTGCGCGCTCCGCGGCAGGCCGTCTCGTTGATGCCGCTCACCATGAGGGGGACATCCTCCGGCCCCGCCACGAATAGAATGGGGAACCCCTCGTCCACGGCCGAAAGGGGGCCGTGCTTGAACTCCGTGGAGAGCATCCCCTCGCAGTGGGTGTAGGTGACCTCCTTGATTTTGAGGGCCCCCTCCAGGGCGATGGCATAGGTGAGCCCGTAGCCGAGGCAGTAGAGGTCGTTCCGCCCCGCGAGGGTGGGGGCCAATTCCTTTACGGGACCGTCCACGGCGCCCAAGGTGGCCTCGATGAGGCTCGGCAGCGCGTCGAGCACCGTCAGGTCCTTGCCCGCGGCGCGAAGGGCCAAGGCGAGGAAGGCCACACACTGGTTCGTAAAGGTCTTGGTGGCGGGCACGCTGATCTCGAAGCCGCAGGCCAGGGGAAGGTAGACATCGCTGGCGTGCATGAGGCTGGAGCCGAGCACGTTGGCCAGGCCCAGCACCGTGGCCCCCTTGGCCCGGGCCGCCTCCAGGGCGCCCAGGACGTCCTTGGTCTCCCCGCTCTGGCTCACGAAGACGCCCACGTCACCGGGGCCGAGGGCGGGCACATACTGGGCCGTGAACTGCGGGGCCAGAACGGGAACCGCAGCCTTGCCCGCCAAGCGGGCCATGTAGACGGAGCCGAGCACGCAGGCGTGGTAGCTCGTGCCGCACCCCACGAAGTAGAGATTGCGGGCACCCTTGAGACGGTCCACGAACCGCTTCATGTGCTTGGAGGCTCCCAGGAGGTGGAGGAGGTCCTGGGCGACCTTGGGCTGCTCGTGAATTTCCTTGAGCATGAAGTGGGGATAGCCGCCCTTCTGGGCCGCCTCCATGGTCTCCTCCACGTCCTGTGCGGGACGATCCACGAGGGTTCCGTCCGCGATTCGGCGGACCTCGATCCCGCCGCCTCGGAGGATGACCATCTCTCCGTCCCTCAGCCGGACGATCTTCCTGGTGAGAGGAAGGAGGCACGGCAGATCGGACCCCACGCAGGTGAAGCCGTCGCCCAGGCCCGCCACGAGGCCTGAGCCCATCTTGACGGCGTAGAGGCAGTCCTCATTTTTGCGGCCGATGACGAAGGCGTAATCGCCCTCCAGGTCCGCGCACGCCCGCCGTACGGCCTCCTGCGTGCCTAGGCCCTCGCGGAGATAGCGCTCCACGGCGTGGACACACGATTCTCCGTCGTTGGTGGATCGCACGGCCATGCCCTCAGCCATGAACTGGGCCCTCAGCTCCGCGTTGTTCACCACGTTGCCGTTGTGGGCTCCCACCATGTCCCCGGTGGAGTCCAGGTGCGGCTGGGCGTTCGCCTGCGAGGGAGCGCCGAAGGTGGCCCAGCGAAGCTGGGTCATGCCCCTCAGGCCCTTCATGCCGGCCACGCCGTGGCCCCCGGCCACGTCCCCCACCTTGCCCACGTCCTTGCGCAGGTCCACGGTTTGGCTCGCATCCATGGTGGCGAAGCCCACCGAGTCATAGCCCCGGTAGGAGAGGCGCTTGCCCGCTTCGATGAGGATCGGTCCCAGTTCCTGTTCGCGCTCGGTGACGATGCCGAAGATGCCGCACATGGTTCCCCCTTGGAGAGTTCTCGGGGACCTCGAAGCCCCGGGAGCGAGTGTACCTTAGGCTGGGGCCTCGTTGCATCCGCGGCGGGCCTCTGCCACTCTATGGCCGCGCCAGGGGCGCAGGAGGCGGCAGGATGGAAGACGGAACCGGAGCCGGTCGGTACGACTACATCGTGGTGGGATCGGGATTCGGCGGCTCCGTGGCCGCCCTGCGCCTCGCGGAGAAGGGCTACCGCGTCCTGGTCGTGGAGATGGGCAAGCGCTGGCGGCCCGAGGATTTCCCCAAAACCAACTGGCGGCTGCGCAAGTTCTTTTGGATGCCCGGGTTGGCGTGTTACGGCATCCAGCGGCTCACCCTGCTGCGCGACGTGCTCGTCCTTCACGGCGCAGGCGTGGGCGGGGGCAGTCTCGTTTACGCCAACACGCTCATGGAACCCGATGACAGGGCCTTCGATGACCCCAAGTGGCGGGATCTGGAGGACTGGAAACGAACCCTCGCTCCCCACTACGCCACGGCGCGGCGCATGCTGGGCGTCACCGCGAACCCGCGCCTGACCCCCGCGGACGAAGCCCTCCGCGAGATCGCCGGAGACATGGGCTGCGCGGCGGCCTTTCATCCCACGGACGTGGCCGTCTTCTTCTCAGATTCGGCCGGCAAGCCGGAGGGCGGGATGGGCAAGGAGGTCCCCGATCCCTACTTCGGCGGGGAAGGCCCCGCCAGGGCGGGGTGCACCTATTGCGGCGGCTGCATGGTGGGATGCCGGTACAACGCCAAAAACACCCTCGACAAAAACTACCTGTACCTCGCCGAGAAGCGCGGCGTCCGCATCCTGCCGGAGACGAGGGTCCGTTTCGTGGAGCCGAGGGAGGGCGGGGGCTACCGCCTCCACGTGGAGCGCAGCACCTCGCCGTTCTTCAAAAACCGGCGGACGCTGGAAGCGGCGGGCGTCATTTTCGCAGGCGGCGCTTTGGGCACCGTCCCCCTCCTGCTGGAATGCAAGCGCCGCGGAACGCTGCCCCGGCTCTCGGACCAGCTCGGGCACTACACGCGCACCAACAGCGAGGCGCTCCTGGGTGTCACGGCGTGGAAGAAGGAGCCGGAGCACAGCACGGGCATCGCCATCACCTCCCATTTTTACCTGGAGGACGGGACGCGCGTCGAACCCGTGCGCTATTCCAAAGGCTCCGACGTCATGTGCCTGCTGGCCACGCCCCTCACGGACGGGGGCACGCGGCTCACCCGGCCCTTCAAGTGGATGGGCAACTGCCTGCGGCGGCCCCACCATTTTCTCAGAACGCTGTGGCCCCTGGGCCGGGCGCGCAAAACCATCGTCCTCCTCTTCATGCAGACCGACGACAACCGAACCCGCATGGTGCTCAGACGCCGATGGTGGTGGCCCTTCGCCTTCGGCGTCACCTCGCGCACGCCGCAGGACCATCCGCCCGTCCCGCCCTACATCCCCGTGGCCAACGACATCGCCCGCCGCATGGCGAAGAAGCTCGCGGGCTTCCCCCAGAGCTCCATCAACGAGGTGCTCCTCAACGTGTCCACCACGGCCCACATCCTGGGGGGCTGTCCCATGGGAACGGGCCCGGAGAGCGGCGTCGTGGACAAGGATGGCCGCGTCTTCGGATACGAAAACATGCTCGTCTCCGACGGCTCCATCATCGGGGCCAACCTGGGCGTCAACCCCTCCCTCACCATTACCGCCCTCGCCGAGCACGTCATGAGCGGTTTGCCGGATAAGAGGGTTAAGAGTTAAGGGTTAAGGGTGAAGGGTTAAGGGTTAAGGGTGAAGGGTTAAGGGTTGTGCGTTAGGGGTTAGGGGTTAGGGGTTAGGGGTTAGGGGTTAGGGGTTAGAGGTAGAGGTTAGGGTCCGGGGAGAGGGGTTCTTCACTCTTCACTCCTCACTCCTCACTCTTCACTCCTCACTCTTCACTCTTCACTCTTCACTCCTTTCCCCCGGGCTTCCGCGGAATGTACATGGGCACGCGCCGCTGGTAAGCCCTGTACGCTTCTCCGTACTGAGCCACGAGCTTGCGCTCCTCCAGCCGGGTCCCAACGGCCACGTAGGCCGTGAGAACCAGGCTCGCCACTAGGCCTGCGGCATCCAGATCGTGGCCCCACAAGAGAAGGATGGTCCCTGTATACCAGGGGTGACGCACCCATCGCAGGATGCCTCGGGTGGAGAAGGAGCCCGACTCCCGCGCGGGCTGGCTGCGCAGGGCCGAGCGCAGGCTGGCCAGCCCCAGGAAATCGCTCGCTCCGTAAGCCTGGGCTCCCAGGGCGAAGAAAACCAGGGCCGCGGCGTTCAGCATGATGGGCACCGCCAACCAGAACCCCCGCCATTCCAGCAGCCACGGCCCTCGAAGCTTCAGGTGCCAGAAAATCAGCGGAGCCAGCGCCGCCATGCTGAACAGGTTGTAGGTGAAGCGGTAGGCCCCGGCGCGCCGTCCGAGAAGCGCCGTGAGGCGGCGCACCACGGGGGGATGGATCAGCAGGCTGTGCACGGCGCAGTAGGCGGTCCAGGCCAGGGCAAGGCCGGCAAGCTCCATGGGCGGCTCCTTGAAGGCCATTTTAGCAAGGTCCGTCGCTCCCGTCCGCTAAGATGCTGGAGTCCATGATTTGGCCCCCATGATGTCTTGACGGGAAGGCGGGATGGGCGTATAGAGGTTGAGGCCGAATGGCTTCGGGGCAAGGCGCTCCAGGGCCGAAGCCCGGAAGGCCCACGAGGAACCATGCAGACTTCCCATCCGAGGGGAACCTTGGGCCGTCCCGCGGAGGCCCCTCGCCGCAGGGTGCGGTCATGAGGCCGCTCAAGCAGATCATCTTTGGCAAGCCGCGGGATCCTGACGATCCCCAGGTGTTCCATAAGATTTCTCTGGTGGCCTTTCTGGCGTGGGTGGGGCTGGGATCGGACGGGCTCTCCTCCTCCTGCTACGGGCCCGACGAGGCGTTCCGATCCATCCAGGGCCACGAGTATATGGCCTTTTACCTGGCCATCCTCATGGCATTCACCGTGGCCATCATTTCCTTCGCGTACAGTCTCCTGATCGAGCAGTTCCCCAGCGGCGGCGGCGGCTATCTGGTCTCCACCAAGCTTCTGGGGCCCAAGGCCGGCGTCGTGTCGGGCTCGGCGCTGGTGGTGGACTACGTCCTCACCATCACGGTCTCCGTGGCCTCCGGCGTGGACGCCCTTTTCAGCATGCTTCCCCCGGCCTTCGTCGCGTACAAGCTGCCCACCGACCTGGCCATCCTGGTGGTCCTCCTCATCATGAACCTTCGGGGGGTCAAGGAGTCGGTGAAGGCCCTCCTGCCCATCTTTCTCGTGTTCGTGGGCACCCACGTCCTCCTC
>JAKAKG010000185.1 GCA_021813555.1 Acidobacteriota bacterium | reverse complement strand
CTCTCGGGTTTTAAGGGCGTGGTTAGGCGGGAGTCGAAGGGCGGGAAGCGCCGTAGCGCTGCTCCGAGAACGCGAGCGAGGAGCGAGCGTTCGCAGGAATGCAGCGCAAGGCGAGGGCCCCGCCCCGGAACCCGTAGGCGGCCTTGAAACGGAGCCGCGAGACCCGCGAGCGGCGAGGCTTCTAGGCCGCGTAGGGTTGACTCCCGCCGCCTCCACCAAAACCCGAGAGCGGGAGGGCCAGTCCCTCCCGCTCTCGGGTTTTAAGGGCATGGTTGGGCGGGAGTCGAAGGGAGGCGCCTCCCGGACTCCTTCGGAGGTCTGCCTCGGGGGCTCCTTAGAATCAAGACCTGGCGCTGTTCCGCCGAAGGGCTGCTTGCAGCGGAGCGCACACGTGTGGGAAGGGGAGGCTAAAGATAAGGCGAGGGCCCCGCCCCGGAACCCGTAAGCGGCCTTGACTGGCGCAAAAGATCGTGCTACTAAAGTAAGCATAGTAGCACGGAGGGCGCGATGGCCGGTTTGGAGAGATTTGGCGTGTCGATGGAGGAGGAGTTGCTCAGGGGGCTAGACTCGCTGGTGGAAGAGCGCAGCTACGCCTCTCGGTCGGAAGCGATTCGCGATCTGGTACGAAAGGAGCTCGTTCGTGATGAATGGGCCGATCCCCGCGCCGAGGTGGTGGCCACCGTGAGCATCGTCTACGAGCACCACGAACATCATCTTGCCGACACGCTGGCGGACCTTCAACACCAACATCACACCACCATCATCAGCACGACGCACGTTCACCTCGACGCGCATAACTGCCTCGAAGTCATCATCATGAGAGGCAAGAGCGTGCTGGTAAAGCGAATCGCCGACACGCTCGTGAGCACCAAAGGCGTCAAGCACGGCGGAACCATCGCCACCACGACGGGCCAATCTCTTTAAAGCCAGGGGGCGGAATGAAGAGGTGGGGCACTTTATCCACGGGTAGCACAAATCTAAGATGTGTACTACTCTCCGTGGCCGTGATCCTCGCGGCGTTCGGATCGGCCCGTCCCTCGTGGGCTTGCTACAGTGGCCTCGTCCTCATTCCCACCGCCGACGTTACGGGCCCGTATGTGTGGGCCCTCGATTTGCAGTGGCAGGGGTATTCGAGGGCGCTGCATACGGACCAGCTCATCATCAACACTGAATTCGGATTCGGGGAAAGATTAGAGTTGGGCGTGGACGTGGACGCCACCAGCGGCCCCGTGGAAAACAGGGCTCTTTTCAACGCCAAATACATCCTCGTAAAGAGGGACGCCAAGGGCTTTGCCATGGCGGCAGGCGTCCAGAACTTAGGCGAGCGCTTCACACCGGTATTCTACGTGGTAGCCACGAAAGATTGGGGCGCGCTCCGGACCCACGCGGGAATCCAGCATGAACACGACGGCCGCCGCAACGCGTGGTTCGCCGGGCTGGACAAGACCCTGGGAGAGCGGTGGCAGATCATGGCGGACTATACCTCGGGCGATCAAAACTCCGCCTCGGCCGGCGTGAGCTGGATGGGGGGCGGCTGGCAGGTCTTACTGGGAGCCCAGTGGCCCAATGCCGGTGGTCCGCCCGTGGCGGTGGTGCACGTGATTTTCACGGGGGCGTTTCGGCGAGGCAAGGGCTGATAGGAGGAGCGGCGATGCACATCCCAGATGGCTACCTTGGTCCGCAGACCTACGTAACGGCCTTCGGCGTGATGGCGCCCGTGTGGGCGTGGGCGTCGCACAAGGTGAGGACCACGCTGCGCTTGCGGCAAGTGCCCTTGATGGCCTTGGGGGCGGCGTTCACCTTCGTCGTCATGATGTTCAACGTCCCCGTTCCTGGAGGTACCACGGGCCATGCCGTCGGCGCGGTTCTGGTGGCCATCCTTCTGGGGCCCTGGGCAGCCGTGGTGGCGGTATCCGTGGCCCTGGCCGTGCAGGCCCTCCTGTTCGGGGATGGCGGGATTACGGCCTTTGGCGCCAACTGCCTCAACATGGCGGTCATCATGCCCTTCACGGGATGGTGGACCTATCGTCTGATCGCCGGAAGATCGCCAGCAGCCTCGAAGCGGCGATGGGTGGCGGCCGCTCTCGGCGGTTACGTGGGCCTCAACGCCGCCGCCCTGAGCGCCGCGTTCATGTTCGGCATCCAGCCCGCACTCGCCCACGACGCGGCCGGGCGTGCCCTTTACTGTCCCTTCGGCCTGCACATTGCCCTGCCGGCCATGGCGATCGAACATCTCCTGCTCTTCGGCGTGGTGGAAGCGGTGGTGACGGGTTTGGTGGTGGCCTACCTGTCCAAGAGCGAACCGTCGCTCCTAGAATGCGCCTTGGCGCCGTCGCCGGCCCCGGGAGGCAGGCCCCTATGGAAGAAGCTGGCCCTCGGCGTGGCGGCGCTCGTCCTGCTCACTCCCCTCGGCCTCATGATCCCCGCCAAACTCGGCGCTGGGGACGCCTGGGGCGAGTGGGGCGGGGACCGTCTTACGGAGCTGGCCGGCTACCTTCCGGCGGGGTTCGGCAAGGTGGCGGCTCTGTGGCATGCGCCCATGCCGGATTACGCTCCCCGAGGGGCCGAAGAAGCTGCCCTGCCCGTACTCAGTGGGTGGTATATCCTTTCGGGAGCCCTGGGCGTTCTCGCCGTAGCGGGGCTGGTCTGGATCGCCCGCCGGTGGCTATCAGGCAAGGAGACCGATGGGATCGCTTCCTGAGTGGATGGCACGTTCCGACGAGGGGACGGCGCTTCCGGTTCTCAAGGGTCCACGAGTCTCCCGCGCGGTGCGGCGAGGCTTGGGAGGGATCGTGGGGATCGCCGCGGCCCTGCTGGACGACGGCCTTCCCGCGGGCAGGCGGGGCTGGCTGGGCCGTATCGACGCCCGCGCCAAGGTGCTCGGCCTCCTGTTCATCCTCGTGATCGCCACCCTGGTCACGACCCTCGTGCCCCTCGCTCTTTGCGTAGGGGCCGCGTGGGCACTGGCCCTGTTCGGAGGCATCGACATCCGCCGCGTGGCCCTCGCCCTGCTGGCCGTGCCCGCCTTCACGCTGGCCCTGGCGGTTCCCGCCTCCTTCAATGTGGTGACGGAGGGCGCCCCCCTGGTGGTCCTGTGCCATCTCGGAGGAGGCCATTGGGGCCCGTGGCGCGTGCCCGAGTTCCTCACCGTGACCGATCGCGGCCTGTTCGTGGCGTCCCGGTTCGCCCTCCGCAGCGCCGCCTGCGTGTCCCTCGCTTCCGTTCTCGCCGCGGCCACCAGACCTCAAGATCTGTTCAAAGGGCTCAGGGGCCTTGGCGTTCCCGCCGCCTTCGTCATGGTAGCGGCCATGATGACCCGCTACCTTGACCTCCTCGTTCGATGCGCTGAGGAAATCCATTTGGCAAAGCTGAGCCGCTCCCTGGGTGGGGTGAGCGTGAGACGCGAACAGGCGTGGGCCGCCGCCAGCATGGGTGAGCTCTACCGCCGCAGCCGGACCTTGGCCGACTCGGTGGCCGAGGCCATGGTGTCGCGAGGCTATACGGGCGAGGTTCACACCCTCAGGCAGGGGCGCTGGTCATGGCGGGACGGAGCCTTCGTCGCGGGGTGCCTCGCCTTCGGGGCGGGGCTTCTGGCGCTGGGATGAGGAGGAGGGCACGTTGGACAAGGTTTTCGATTTCCGCGGCGTGAGCTTCGCGTACCCGGGGCGGGAGCCCAGCCTGCGAGACGCCACGTTCGACGTTGGGGAAGGGGAACGCCTCGCCGTCCTGGGAGCCAACGGCAGCGGCAAGTCCACTCTTCTCCACCTGATGGATGGCCTCTACTTTGCCCAATCAGGAGAGGTGCGGGCCTTCGGCCAGCGCCTCACCCCGGAGGCCGTGGAGAGGCCTCCTTTCGGGCCCCTGTTTAGGAAAAGGGCGGGATTCCTGTTCCAGAACTCTGATGCTCAACTCTTCTGCCCTTCCGTGGAGGAGGAACTGGCCTTCGGGCCCCTCCAGATGGGCTGGAAGGAGGAGGAAATCCTGCGGCGCGTGGGCGACACCCTCGGCCTTCTGGGGATCGCCCACCTCAGGGACCGGCCTCCGCACGGCCTCAGCTCGGGAGAGAAAAAGAAGGTTGCCCTCGCTTCTCTTCTGATCCTCTCCCCCGTGGTCCTTCTCCTGGACGAACCCACCGCCGGATTGGATCCGAGAAGCCAGGGAATGCTCCTCGAACTGCTCGACGATTTGCACGGCAGGGGAGGCTTGACCCTTGTCACCGCGACGCACGACTTGGAACTCCTGCCGCACATCGCGGACCGCGTTCTGGTTCTGGGGGAAGATCACCGGATCGCGGCCGATCTGCCCACGGAGCGGGCCTTGGGAGATACAGACCTCCTTCTCTCGGTGAACCTCATCCATGCTCACAGGCACCGCCACGGGGCGATGGTCCATTCCCATCCGCACCAGCACACGCGAACGCACGACCACGCTCACGGGGAAGGGAAGGATCACCTCCATTGAGCGACGAGGCTTCGCCTTAGTGCGGGCGTGGTGGGTCAGGCCGGCGAGGCGCCGGGAGGCGGAGGGACCAAGGATTCGAGTACGCGCCTCAGCTCATCGAAATCTACGGGTTTCTTGAGAAACCCGTCGGCCTTGAACTCGAGGATGGCCTCGGATTTGTTCTGAAACTTGGTAAAGAGCCCCGTCATGACTACGACCTTGATGAAGGCCGTGGCGGGCGACTGCTTCAGCCGCAGGCAAAGCTCGCGGCCGTCCAGCTTGGGCATGAGGGCATCCGTGAGGACGATGTCCGGAAGGTGCTCGCACGCGAGCCTGTACGCCTCGTCCCCGCGTTCGGCCACGAGCACGCCGTAGCCCATCTTTTCAAGGACGCGTTGAGCCACCCTGAGCGTCACGGCTTCGTCCTCGGCTACGAGAACCAGGGGACGCTTGAGAACTTGGCCGGCGCGGACCGGA
The DNA here is from genome assembly GCA_021813555.1 of Acidobacteriota bacterium. Lineage (GTDB taxonomy): Bacteria > Acidobacteriota > UBA4820 > UBA4820 > DSQY01 > JAKAJA01. The sequence goes on along the minus strand of JAKAKG010000185.1, from coordinate 32,312 downwards.
GAAACCTTCGTCCTCTCGGCCCGTTGGGCCATCTTCCGGCGGAACAGGACGGGTGGGGCTTTCTCCCAAAAGGCCTGCTGAACCTCCTTGGGCAGTTGGCACAGGCACTTGCCGCATTCGGGGCACACGGGGCTCGGCGTCGAGGCGAGGCAGGTGCAGAACTCCACCGAGGCGCCGTCGTAACGATGCCCGCAAGCGGGGCACGGAACCGCGTTTTCCTCATCGGGCACGAGCGAAAAATCCTGCGTCATGGGGCCCTCTCGAACGATGGCATGAAGCCGCCGAGGCGGGGTGCGTGCAAATTGCCGTCCCCATGCGAACATAATATACTTGGCGCGAGAGAGCAAGGCGAGAAGGGCTTGGAGCTCATGCCCGGGCTCCACGGCCAAGGCCGGGACTCGGCGGAAGGGGCGCAAAGGATTGCACGCCATGAGGATGCCCGCAAGCGAGAAGGACCGGCTGGACGTCCTGAACCGCTACATGATCATGGACACCCCGCCGGAGCGGGCCTTCGACGACCTCGTTGAGCTGGCCGCCATGATCTGCGGCGCGACCGCGGCGTGCATCGCCTTCGTGGACGAGCGGCGAGCGTGGTACAAGGCGGCCAAGGGGCTGGAGAGCCCGGAGACGCCCAGGGAGGGAAGCCTCTTCGACGCGGCCCTTCAAGCCGAAGCGGTCTTTCTCATTGCGGACGCCGCCAGCGACCCGCGCTTTTCCAGCCACGAACTAGTGAAGGGCCCCGCCTCCGTTCGCATGTTTCTGGGAACGCCGCTCATCACGTCCGACGGCTTCCCCGTGGGCGTCATGGCGGTCATGGACCATCGAGTCCGCGAAGTCCTCCCCGAGCAGATTGATGGCTTCCAGCGCCTCGCGCGCCAGGTGGTGGCCCAGATCGCCCTCAAGCAGAACTTCCTTGATCTGGCGCGCAGCGTCATGGCGCGGAGGGAGGCGAACCGCGACAAGATACTTCTGGCCACGGCCGTGGAGCAGTCACCCGCCACCATCGTCATCACGGACAGCCAGGGCACCATCCAGTACGTGAACCCGGCTTTCACGGCCATCACGGGCTATAGCGCCGAAGAGGCCATCGGCCAGAACCCGAGGATTCTCAAGAGCGGAAAGCATCCGTCCGAGTTCTATGCCGGCATGTGGGAGCGCCTCTCCAGAGGAGAGACTTGGAAGGGCGTTCTCGTGAACAAACGGAAAGACGGCGCGCTCTTCGATGAGGAAGCCACCATCTCGCCCGTGCGCGATGCCGCGGGGCGGACCACCAATTACGTGGCCGTGAAGACGGACGTGAGCGAGAAGCGCCTCGCTGAAGAGCAGATTCGGCGCCAGAACGAATCCCTGCGAGAGAGCGAGCAGCGATACCGAACCCTCACGGACTCGGCCCAGGATGCCATCCTGATGATGGATCCCGAGGGCCGCGTGTCGTACTGGAACCCCGCCGCCGAGCGCATTCTTGGATACACCAGCGCGGAGGCACTGGGCCGCAACCTGCATGAGTTCATCGTGCCCCAGCGCTATCAGCAAGCCCACGCCGAGGCCTTCCCCGCGTTCAAGCAGACAGGACAAGGCGCCGCCGTGGGCAAGACGCTCGATCTTGAAGCCCGGCGGAAAGACGGGCAGGAGATTTCCGTCCAATTATCCCTTTCTGCCATTCAGCTCCAGGGAGGCTGGCATGCGGTTGGCCTCATGCGCGACGTCACCGACCGCAAGCGCGCAGAGGTGGAGCGCCAGAAGTTCGTGTCCCTGGTGGAATTCAGCTCGGACTTCATCGGCATGGCGGCCATGGACGGACGGATGCTCTACCTGAACCGCGCGGGGTGCGAGCTGGTTGGTCTCGCATCGGCCCAGGACGCGCTCTCCATGGCCATGTGGGACTTTCTCTCGGATGAGAGCCGAGGCAAGGTCGTAGGCACGATCCTTCCGGTGGTCATGGCCCAGGGCCACTGGGAGGGAGACATGGAGTTCAAAAATCACAGGACCGGCGTGCCCATCCCCGTCCACTTCAGCGGCTTCGTCATCAAGGACCTCAAGACGGGCGCGCCCCTGGCCCTCGCGTGCGTCAGCCGGAACATCACGGAGCGGAAGCAGGCGGAGGAGGCTATCAAGGAATCGGAGAAGCGCTTCAGAATGCTCTTCGAGCGGAACCTGGCGGGTGTCTATCGAAGCACCCTCGACGGGGCCCTGCTGGAGTGCAACCCAGCCTTCGCGCGAATTCTTGGGTACGGCTCCCCCGAGGACGTCCTCTCGCCCTACTTGTCGGGGTTCACCCGGCGGGACAATGTCCGCGCCCACAGGGTGACGGACTTCTTCCATGAATCGGTAGACCGCAAAGCTTACATCGAGAGAATCCGCGGCGAGAAGGTCCTGACGAACCACGAAAACTGTCTGAGGAAGAAGGACGGCGCGCCCGTTTGGGTTCTCGAAAACGTGAGTCTTTTAGAGGGCGGGGAGGACGAACCGTCCATCCTTTACGGGACCGTCATAGACATCACGGAGCGGAAACACACCGAGGAGGCGTTAAAGACGAGCGAGGAGCGGTACCGGCTCCTTTTCGAGCGCAACCTGTCGGGGGTCTTCAGGACGGCCGGGGATGGGCGCATCCTTGAATGCAATGATGCCTTCGCCCGTATCTTCGGATTCCCGTCGCCCCAAGAGATCAAAGGGCTCGACGCGAACACCTTCTACGACCAGGCGTCCGATCGGGAGGAGCTTATGACGCTCCTAAACGAGGCTAGGACGCTGAATAACATTGATCTGCGTCTCAGACGCATGGACGGTTCACCGGTCTGGGTGCGCGAAAACGTGAGCGTGACGGTGGGGCGCGACGGCCTGGAAGTCATCGAAGGGACCGTGATGGACATCACGGACCGCAAGCTGGCCGAGGAGGAGCTGCAGAAAGCCAAAGAGGCCGCGGATCTGGCCAACGAGACCAAGAGCGAATTCCTCGCCAACATGAGCCACGAGATCCGCACGCCCATGAACGGCATCCTGGGCATGACGGAGCTGGCCCTTGAAACGGACTTGACACCGCAGCAGCGAGACTATCTGGAGATGGTGCTCTCGTCTGGAGAATCGCTCCTGACCATCATCAATGACATCCTGGACTTCTCCAAGATCGAGGCGGGCAAGCTCGATCTTGAGGCCATCGAGATGGATCTGCAGGCCATCCTGCGCAAGCCCGTGGATCTGCTCAAGGCCAAGGCGGAGGCCAAGGGCCTCTCCCTGACCAGCAGCATGGGGCCGGGGGTGCCGTCCCGGGTCATCGGCGACCCGGTTAGGCTCAGCCAGATCCTCATCAACCTCGTGGGCAACGCGCTGAAATTCACCCAAAGCGGTGGTGTGAAGGTTTGTGTGGAAGAGACGGCGCGCAACTCGGGAAGGTCCTTCCTCCGATTCTCCGTGTCGGATACGGGCATCGGCATCCCCAAGGACAAGCAGGACAGGCTCTTCAAAAGCTTCAGCCAGGTGGATGGCTCCACGACCAGAAAATACGGCGGCACGGGGTTGGGCCTGGCCATCTCCAAGCAGCTCGTAGAGATGATGGGGGGCGAGATCTGGGTCGAAAGCGGCGAAAACGGGGGGAGCACATTCTTCTTCACGGCAGTGCTCGGCATCGCCGAGGGGGCGGCGGCCCCGATGGGCGCCCCTGCCGAGCAATCAGACGGACTCCGGAAACGCTCCGCGGCGCTGTCCCGCTCCGAGTCACGTGATCTCCGCCTCCTTCTCGCGGAGGACAACCCGGTCAATCAGAAGCTTGCGGTGGCCCTGCTGCGAAAACAAGGATGGAGCGTGGAGGCGGTCGCCAACGGCAGGGAGGCGGTGGAGGCCATGGCGCGGGAGACCTTCGACGCCGTGCTCATGGACGTGCAGATGCCCGAGATGGACGGATACGAGGCCACGGCCCGCATCCGCGAGATGGAAAGGGGAACGGAGGCCCACGTGCCCGTCATCGCCATGACCGCCCACGCCATGAAGGGCGACCGGGAGCGCTGCCTGGCATCGGGCATGGACGGCTACGTCACGAAGCCCATCAAGGCTTCTGATCTCTATGGGGAGGTTCTGCGCCTGCTTCCGGCGAACGTGGCCAACCGGCCGTCTCGCGCCGTTTCCACGGTGGTTCAGGCCACCCCGGACGCTGCGCCTGCTGACCTCTCCTCGCTCCTCGACACGGTGGGAGGAGACGTGGCCCTCGTGGAGGAGCTGGTGAGCCTATTCGTGGAAGACGCTCCCGAGGAGATGGAAGCCATACGGCGGGCCTTGCAGGAAAAGAGCGCCCCAGCGCTTCACGAAGCGGCCCACAAGCTCAAAGGGGCGGTGGGCAACTTCGGCGCTCGGTGTGCCCACGGCCTGGCCTACAGCCTGGAGGGCATGGGCAGAGACGGGGCGCTGGACGGAGCGCCTGACGTCCTCGCGCGGCTGGAGGTGGAGATGGCCCGCCTGGAGGCGTACCTCACGTCGGGGCGATGGAGGGATGCGCCGTGAAAATTCTCCTGGCCGACGACGACCGGGTCACCAGGCGCCTCATGGAAAGCCAGCTCCGCCGATGGGGCTACAAGGTCATGGAAGCCGAGGACGGTGAGGGGGCCTTGGACATTCTCGCGCGGCCCGACGGCCCGCGCCTGGCGGTCCTGGACTGGATGATGCCCAAGCTGGACGGGGCCGAGGTGTGCCGGCGGCTCAGGGCGGTGGGGCGGGAGGACTACGTCTACGTCATCCTCCTCACCTCCAAGAACCGCAAGGAAGACTTGGCGGCGGGCCTTGAGGCGGGGGCCGACGACTATGTGGCCAAGCCCTTCGACCACGTGGAACTGCGCGCTCGCCTGCGGGTGGGTGAACGGATGGTGGGTTTCTCGCAAGGCCTCCTCTCGGCCAACGCCATGCTGCGGACCCTCGCCCTCACGGATGAACTGACGGGCCTGCTCAACCACGGCGCCATTCTCGCCCGCCTCCGTGAAGAACACGCCAGGACATCCAGGACGGGCCTTCCCCTGGGAGTCCTCATGGTAGACATTGATCACTTCAAGGCGGTGAACGACTCTCTTGGACACGCCGCCGGTGACTTGGTCCTCAAGCGCGTGGCCGGCGCCATCAGGGCCGCGTGTCGGCCGTACGACGTGGTGGGACGGTACGGGGGCGAGGAGTTCCTCGTCCTCATGCCCGTCACCGACGGTTCCCACGCCCTCGCCGTGGCCGAGCGCATCAGGGATTCCGTTGCTTCAGCGCCTGTCTCCGAAGGGGACAGGGAACTTCGAGTCACCATCAGCCTTGGCGTTTCGGTACTCCGGGGCGGCGCTCCCTCCTCGCCGGAAGGGGTGCTTGAGGCGGCGGACCGGGCCCTCTATAAGGCCAAGAACGCGGGGCGCGACCGAGTTTGTAGCAGCGGTTTGGACTTGCACGAAGCACCGGACGCCGGTTACGACGGGTCCGGCCCGGTTTAGGTTCTGGAAGCGTGGTCATCTCGGCCTCGGGAGGGGAGCAGGGCATGGAACACGGAAGGGCGTGCGCGTCAAGAAACGGAACTCTGGGGCCCTGGGCCGTTCGCTGCCAGGGGGAGGTTCGCCATGAGTACCCCGCGCCCCACCCGGTGGAGCGGACCTATTTTCAGCAGGACCGCGATCGCCTCCTCCACTCGGAGGCATTCCGCCGCCTGGGATACAAAACTCAGGTGTTCGTGGTTCACGAGGGCGATTTCTACAGGACGCGGCTCACGCACACCCTCGAAGTGTCGCAGGTGGCCAGGGGTCTGGCCTGGGCTCTCGGGGCCAACGAGGACCTCTGCGAAGCCGTGGCCTACGCCCACGATCTTGGACATCCGCCCTTCGGCCACCGCGGCGAGGAGTGCCTGGACGAACTGCTGGGGCGCGCCCTTGAAGCCCCCCCCATCGGACTTAAGCGGCCCCAGGGAGGGAAGGCCTTCGAACAGAATTTTCAATCCTTCCGCATCGTCAACGAGTTGGAACGGCGCTATCCCGCCTTTCCCGGGCTCAACTTGAGCTTTCAGACCCTCCACGGCGTTCTTAAGCACCACACGGCCTTCGACAACCCCGTCCTGCCCTATTCCCTAGTGGCCGCAAAGCCTGCCGAAGCGGCGCGCCTCTCCGCCCTCTACCTGGACACGGCGGGTTGCACGGCTGAGGCGCAGATCGTGAACCTGGCGGACCAGATCGCCTGGGTCACCCACGACCTCGAAGATGCCCTGCGCGTGAGGTTCCTCACCGTCGAGGAGTTGTCCGCCCTCGACATCCCCCTTCTGAGGCAGGCGTGGGAGCGCGCCCAGGCGGCGGGCCCCGGGTGGGACCGGGAGCGCATCCTCTGGGCCCGGCTCCTGGTCAGAAACATGATCGACATCCTCATGACCGATGTGATCCACGGATCCACGGCCAGGCTGTCGGGCTTCGTGGGCGCCGAGCAGATCGTGGCGCTGCGGGAGCCCGTGGTTCGCTTTTCGGACGAGATGGCGGCCTCCGTGAACCTGCTCAGGGAGTTTCTCTTCGACCGGGTCTACACTCATCCCGTCGTGGAACGGATGTCCGTGAAAGCGGCTGGCATCTTGGAGCGGCTCTTCGACACGCTCACGCGGGACATTCTCGACTCCAAGTCCAAATCGGCGCGCCTCCTGCCGAGGATGACGCGGGAGCGGCTGGACGCGGCCGCCGGTCCTGTGGGCAAGCTCCAGGTCATCGTGGACTTTTTGGCGGGCATGACGGACCGGTTCGCCACGGAATTCTACCGCGTCCTCTTCGAGCCCGACGAGAAGGGCATTACGAGTTTGTATTAGGGAAGGGAGCAGGAAGCTGGGAGCGGGGAGCGGAAAGCCCGGGAGACCGGGGATAGGAAGGGCGAAGAGCGAAGAGTGAAGAAGGAAGGGGATAGGAGGAAGCCGTGAGCTGGCGGCCTCCTGGGGGCTCACGTAGCGTTTTGGCAGGCCGACAGCCGATAGCCCATGGCCCAGAGCCGCCTCTCGCCCGCCTCTCGCCCTTGACCGCCAGGCAAGACTTCGCTATAATCAGCGGTCTGGTGGGGCTATGGCGCAGCTGGGAGCGCGCTTGAATGGCATTCAAGAGGTCGGGGGTTCGATCCCCCCTAGCTCCACCAAAACAACCTTTCGTCCGTCCTTAAATGCTAGTTTGGGGGCGAGGTGCGGAGCCGGGATGATAGGTCCCGGCCTTTGCGTTTTTACGGCCTGAAAACGAGGTGCCCGTGAACGGTGCGGCCTGGGTGGAGGCGTCCGGGTGGGAGGATCGGGCCGCGGCCATCGCGGCGCGACACGGCATTTCGCCCGTTCTGGCCATGCTCCTGAGCGCCTCGCCGCGCTCCGACGACGAGCTGTCCGCCTTTCTGGTTCCAGACGGGGTGGCATGGCCCGACCCCTTCCGCATTCCGGGGTTGGAGGCCGCGGCGCGGCGTCTGGCCGAGGGCCTTGCAAGGCAGGAACAGATCATCGTCCACGGCGACTACGACGTGGACGGCCTCATGGGAACGGCCGTGCTCGTGGGAGGCCTCCGCTCCTTCGGAGCCAAGGTGGAGGCCTTCATTCCCTCCCGATTCGACGGGGGCTACGGGCTTTCGGAGGCCAGCTACGAGGCGGTGCGGCAGGCGGGAGCCTCCCTGGTCCTCACCACCGATTGCGGCACCAACGCGCGGGAAATAGGCCTCCGGCTGCAGGCGGCCGGGGTGGATCTCATCGTGAGCGATCATCACCTTCCCTCGGACGAGGGGCAGCCCCCGTGCATCTTGGTGAACCCCAAGATGGTTGAGGGCCATCCGGACCGTGAGCTGTGCGGCGCGGCGGTGGCCCTGCAGGTCCTCAGGGGAGTGGCGGTGGTTTTGGGAAAGCCGCTGTCCATGGAGCCCTTTCTCAGGCTCGTGGCCATCGCCACCGTGGCCGACGTGGTTCCCATGACTCCCGTGAACAGAAAGATATGCAAGCTGGGATTCTTGGCCCTCGAGACGACGCCCAACCCGGGACTGGCGCAGCTTCTCGAAGGGGTCTTGAAGACCGGGCCCGTGCGCGGGCATCACATCTCCTACCATTTGGCCCCACGCTTCAACGCCGCCGGACGGATGGAAGACGCGCGTCTCGTCCTGGACTTGTTGCTGGAGCGGAACCCCGGCCTGGCCGCCCGGCTCAAAGTCAAGCTTGAGGCCTTGAACCAGCAGCGAAAGGCCCTGCAGGTCGTCGCCTATGAGGAGGCGGAGGAGCAGGCGCGCCTCCTGCCCGAGACGTCCCGCGTGGTGTTCGCCGCCTCGTCTTCGTGGCACAAGGGGATCATCGGTCCCGTGGCCGCGCGCCTGGCGGAGGCCTTCAAGAAGAGCGCCTTCGTGGTAGGAGTGGAGGGCGACATGGGGTTGGGCTCGGGCCGCGCCTGGAAGGGCGACAACGTGGCCGCTCTCCTGGGGCACGCCTCCGATCTCCTGGTGCGGTACGGCGGACACAGTGGTGCCGCGGGCTTTACGGTGAGGGCTGAGCATATCCCTGACCTCGCCAGGCGCCTATGCGGCCTGAAGGTGCCCGGTGCCGACGAAGCGTGTCCCGAGATCTTCTATCCCATCGAACCCGTGCATCTGGGCGACGCGTGGGACGCGTGGGGCCACCTGGACCCTTTCGGCCCCGGCAATCCCGAGCCTTACTTGGGCCTGAAGGGCCTATGCCCGAAGGGGCAGAAAGTGCTCACGGGAGGGCACCTCTCCTGGGACGTGGGCGTTCCCGGGTGCGCGCCGGTGCAGTTCATCGCCTGGAACGGCATCGCCGGAGGCATGGACCCATCCTCGCTGGCTCCCTCGCGCACCGTCATCGGGCGTCCCGCGCCCCAGCACCGGCCTGGCCCCGTTTCCTTCTACTTCAGCATCGCCGCAATTCTCTGATTCCCGCCCGTGTTCTAAGTTTCAGGCCCCGGCAAGGAGTCCGCCCTGCCGGAACGGGTGTGTCGGCCGCCACAAAACGGCGGCGCCGGTCGTGGAACCGCGGCTCACGCCGCGCCATCTCACCCTATGGAAGAGGCGCCCCGTGCGCGTCCTAACGGGTTCAGTGTCAATGTGTTAGAATTTTTCGCTTGACATCCTAAGGGGGTACCGCATGGCTAAATGGGTTTATTTCTTCGGCGAAGGCAAAGCGGAAGGGAACGGGAAGCAGAAAGAACTTCTGGGCGGCAAGGGGGCGGGGTTGGCGGAAATGACCAACCTGGGAATCCCGGTTCCCCCCGGCTTCACGATCACCACAGAAGTCTGCACCTATTACACGACTAAGAGCGTCTATCCCGAGGACTTGGAAGGGCAGGTGCGCACGGCGCTGGCGGGAGTGGAGAAGATCATGGGCCGCCACTTCGGTGATCCCGGAAACCCTCTCCTTTTCTCCGTTCGTTCCGGGGCCAGGGCCTCCATGCCCGGCATGATGGACACGGTCCTCAACCTGGGCCTCAACGATACGACCGTTGTGGGCCTTGCCAAAGTCACAGGCAACGAGCGATTCGCGTGGGACTCGTACAGGCGCTTCGTGGCCATGTACGGGGACGTGGTGCTGGGGCTCAAGCCCGTCAAGAAGACCGACGACGATCCCTTTGACGTCCTCCTGGACCAGGTGAAACACGAGGCCGGAGCGAAGTACGACACGGACCTCACCACGGGCGACCTCAAAAAATTGGTAAAGCTTTTCAAGGCGGAGATCAAGAAACAGCTCGGTTTGGACTTTCCGGAAGACCCCGAGAAACAGCTCTGGGGCGCCATCGGCGCCGTGTTCGGCTCGTGGATGAACGACCGGGCCATCGCCTACCGGAGGCTCTACGACATTCCCTCCGACTGGGGTACGGCGGTGAACGTGCAGACCATGGTCTTCGGCAACCGCGGCGAGACCTCGGGAACGGGGGTGGGATTCACCCGCGACCCGGCCCTGGGCGACAACCGCATGACGGGCGAGTTCCTCATCAACGCCCAGGGCGAGGACGTGGTGGCGGGCATCAGGACGCCCAGGCCCATCGTCCAGCTCGAATCGATCCTGCCCGAAGCCTACGGCCAGCTCGTGACCATCCAGAAGCGCCTGGAATCTCATTTCAGGGACATGCAGGACTTCGAGTTTACCATCGAGGACACGAAGCTCTGGATGCTCCAGACCCGCACGGGCAAGCGCCACCCCTTCGCGGCCGCCCGCATGGCCGTGGACATGGAAGCAGAGGGCCTCATCGACGAGAAGGAGGCCGTGCTGCGGCCCGAAGCCGACGGCATCGCGGCGTTCCTCTCGCCCATCTTCGACCAGGCGGCGAAAGCCACCGCGCTCAGGGAAGGCAAGGTCATCGCCAAGGGCCTGCCCGCGGGCCCCGGCGGCGCTTCGGGCCGGGTGGTCTTCAACGCCGCGGACGCGGAAATTTGGGCCGGCAAGGGAGAAAAGGTCCTCCTGGTGCGCAAGTTTACGAGCCCCGAGGACATCCGCGGCATGAACGCGGCCCAGGGCATCCTCACGGCCATGGGCGGCATGACATCCCACGCGGCCCTCGTGGCCCGGCAGATGGGCAAGGTCTGCATCGTGGGCTGCGGCGCCCTGGACATCGATTACGAAAAATCCCAAATGGTGGTGGGGGAGAAGGTGGTCAAGGAGGGCGACTGGCTCTCCATCGACGGCTTCACCGCCGAGGTTATCCTGGGGCAGCTCTCCACGCGGCCGAGCGAAGTCCTCCAGGTGCTCAACGGCGAAATGAAACCCGAGGAATCGCGCAACTACCAGCAGTTCACCAAGCTCATGGGCTGGGCCGACAAGTGCCGCCGCCTCCAGGTGTGGACCAACGCCGACACGCCGGGCCAGGCCGCGATGGCCGTGAAGCTGGGCGCCGAGGGCATCGGCCTGTGCCGAACCGAGCACATGTTTTTCGAGGGCGAACGCATCCACTACGTCCGCCGCATGATCCTGAGCGAGACCAAGGACGACCGAGAGAAGGCCCTCGCCTACCTTTTCCCCATGCAAAAGGAAGACTTCGTGGGCATCTTCAAGGCCATGGACGGCAAACCCGTGACGGTGCGCCTCCTGGATCCACCCCTGCACGAATTTCTACCTTCACGCGAGGCGCTTAAGCCTGAAGTCTTCGTGGAGAAGGTCAGGGCTGTCGCCGAGGGGCTCAAGGTCAGCCCCGCGGAGATCGAGGCGCGCATTGAGGCTCTTCACGAGAACAACCCCATGCTGGGCCACCGCGGCTGCCGCCTGGGGGTGACCTATCCTGAGATCTACGAAATGCAGATCCGCGCCATCATGGAAGCGGCCTGCGACGTGGCCAAGGCGGGCCTTCCCGTGAAACCCGAGATCATGATCCCCATCGTGGCCACGGAAGAGGAAATGAAAATCTTCGCCGACATGACCCACCGCATCGCCGATGAGGTCATCGCCAAGGCAGGAGTGAAGGTCCACTACATCGTGGGAACCATGATCGAACTGCCGAGAGCGTGCGTGGTGGCGGATAAGATCGCCAAGTATGCGGAATTCTTCAGCTTCGGCACCAACGACCTCACCCAGACCACCTGCGGCATCTCGCGCGACGACGTGCGCGGCTTCCTGGGCGAATACGTGAGCCGCGAGATCTATCCTAGCGACCCCTTCCAGCGCATCGACAGAGAAGGGGTGGGCGAGCTCATGAAGATGGCCGTCCAGAAGGGCCGCGCCACGCGCGCAACCCAGCAGATCGGCATCTGCGGCGAACACGGAGGCGAGCCCAGCTCCGTGGAGTTCTGCCACCAGATCGGCCTGAACTACGTCTCCTGCTCCCCCTACCGCGTGCCCGTTGCCCGCCTCGCGGCGGCTCAGGCGGCGCTGAAGGGGTAGGTCCAACAACGAGTCCATGGGCTCACGAGCCCATGCAGGCATGCTGCGATATGAAAGGCCCGGCGACATCGCCGGGCTTTTCTACGGTTCGGACATGGGGCTGACTTCTCCGGTTAAGGCCCGACGGATTTTCCCAGCAGGGTCATGATACCGGCGGGGGAAGCGCGCTTGTTCAGCAGGTCCGCCATGAGGGTCATGGGGCGGCGGACGTGGGTGAAGAACGCTTTATACCCATCGCATAGGTAGTTGAGGCCGGGCTCCCCGTCGGATGTGGTGAGGATGCGGTCCTTGGGGCAGCCGCCGTTGCACATGAACCGCACGGAGCAGTCCCGGCAGAAGCGCGGTAAGGTTCGACGTTTGTCCAGTCCGAAGGCCCTCTGCCGGGGCGAGGCGGCCAGGTCCGCAAGATGGGTCTGGGCGATAGTGCCCAGCCTGTGGCCGGGATCGACGAAGTGATCGCAGGAAAACAGGTCGCCGTTGTGCTCTAGGGCGAGCGCGCCGCCGCAGGTTTCAGCAAACACGCACAGCGTCGAAGGTTGGCCGAACCAGACCCCTAGGGCCACGTCGAAGATCTGCACGAACACGCGGCCCACGTCGCGGCGCACCCATTCGTCGAAGACGGCGATCAGGAATTCGCCGTACTGTTGGCCCGTGATAGACCTCGGGGTCAGCCCCGCTCCGTTCCGCTCTACGATCGGGATGAACTGGATCACGGGGGCCCGAACCTCGTCGCGCAGGAAGCGGTAGACCTGGAGGCCGCGCCCGGCGCTGGCGGCGTGGACGGCGGCGAGGACGTTGAACTCGACCCCGTGCTTCTGCAGGAGCGCGATGCCCGCCATCACGCGGTCGAAGGTGGGGGCGCCGCCCCTGTCCACCCGGTATGCGTCGTGCACCTCTCGCGGCCCGTCGAGGCTGACGCCGACGAGGAACCGGTTCTCCCGAAAGAACTCGCACCAGTCGCCGTTCAATGTCGTTCCGTTGGTCTGGAGCGCGTTGAGAACGTGCATCCCCGGCCTTCGGTGGCGGGCCTGAAGTTCCATCGCGCGCCGGAAAAAGTTCAGGCCCATGAGGGTCGGCTCTCCGCCCTGCCAGGAGAAGGTGACTTCGGACGACCGCTGCGCGCTAAGGTGTTGACGAGTGAACTGTTCGAGCAATTCGTCCGGCATACGAAAGCTGCTGCCCGGGTAGATCTCCTCTTTGGCGAGGTAGAAGCAGTACTCGCAGGCGAGATTGCAGACGGCCCCGCACGGCTTCACCATCACGTGGAAGGCCATCGGAGGAGCCTCGTTGGGCCGTGGATGTCTGTATCGCGGTCGAGCCATGGGGCGTCACTTCCTCGGTGGTGTGTGGCCCGCGCGAGCGCCTGGCGCCCGGCTAGACGGGGGCGGTGTGGGTCTCCATCATCCTGGCCTGAAGCTTGGCCAGCATGTCCGACAGTTTCTCAGGGTCGGCCGAGGCCAGGTTGTTCTGCTCCTGGGGGTCGGTGAGCAGGTCGTAGAGTTCATACTGCGGGTCCGCGGCGCCGGACGGGTCAAAGTACATGACCACTTTCCACCGCTCCTCTCGAAGAGCCCTGATGTGGCTGGGCTCCTTCACGATGGGCTGCCCTGAATCGTCCGTCAGAAGCGAGCCGAGGATCTCGTCCGTGGTGAAGAGCACCGAATCCTGGCCTGGGATGCGGGGGCCCGCCGGGTGCTGGATGGCGTCCAGGATGAGGGGGGTGAGGTCCGTTCCCCGGAATGTGCGCGCGGCCCGGTCCGGGACGTTGGCGATGGTAGCCAGGGTAGGCATGAGGTCTACCAGCGAGGCGAGCGCCGGAGTCTGCACGGGCCCGGGAAAGAGCTTGGGGTTGGAGATCACGAGAGGTACGTGGATCGCCTCCTCGTAGGCGCTGTAGGCCTTCTGACGCATGCCGCCGTGGGAGAGCCCCATCTCGCCGTGGTCGGACAGGCGGAGCACCAGCGTGTTCATATGCAGGGACGGCCTCGCCTCGAGGGCATCCAGGATGGTGCCGATGTGCCCGTCCGACACCATGTTCAGGTGGGCGAAGAAGCGAACGTATTCGAGGCGTTTCTGGTCGGTGTCCAGGGGCCCAAGGACCCTCGGGTCGCCCCAGAACTGCGTGGACTGGGCCTGCGCCGCGGGCTTGCCGCCCTCGGCGGCGATGTTCTCAGGGAGACTGATCTGATCGATGGGGTACGCGTAGAAGTCGAGACCTTTGTAGTTGCATTTGCCCATATACGGAAGGACGTCGCTGTAGCTTTCCGAGTCCCACCCGCCCATACCCCCGTCCTCAACGGAGACGCCCGGGTAGGACATGATGTCGTGGGGGTTGACCAGACAAACGATGAGCGCGAAGGGCTTCCGTGAATTCGCCTTGGCCTTCGCGAGGAAGTCCGCGGCCTGCTTGGCGTACGCCCCGTCGTAGTTGGTGGTCCCGCCGCCGAACCCCGTGGGGTTCTGGTCCGCGCCCGCTTCTGGCGGCTCCCAGCCGTAAAAGTGGTAATGCTCGAGATCTCTCCGGCTTACGATTTCCTGGATGCCGCAGGGGTCCTTGCTGATGTGCCACTTTCCCCGGTACTGCACGTCGTACCCGGCGGCCTCGAGCATGCTGGCCATGTTTTCCAGGCCGGGGGACGTAGGGGTGGGGGGCGGCTGGAGCGTGGGCTGCGCCACGGCGGCCGGCCCCGTCCCGTAGCGCAGGGTCTGATCCACTTTGTGCTCGCTCGGGTAGAGGCCCGTGAACAGGGTCGCGCGGCTGGGCGTGCACATGGCCGACGCGCAGAAGGCGCGCGTGAATGTCAGTCCGTGATCGGAAAGCCTCTTGCGGTGGGGCAGATGGGCGTCCGCCCAGCCCTCGGGCCAGTGTTGAGGATAGCGCTCCTGGTCCGTGATGAGGATGAGCAGATTCGGACGCTTCCAGGAGTGGTGCGAGACGCGCTCAGGGGCCGAGCCCTCCTCCCTGTCCCCGTCCGCCTCCCCGCCCGCCAGGGCCGGGAGGGAGGGCAGGGCGAGCCCCGAGGCCAGGGCGGCCCCGCTCTTCTTCAAGAAGTTCCGGCGGCTCACGCCAGCGTCTGAAGGCTGCGATGTGTCCTTGGAATTCGTCGCCATAAGACCCCCCCGGGAATAGAGCGATGCGGCTCCAATACTCAGTTCCGATGGGCACGTACCTCGCGTTGCGTTGGTCCATCAAGTGCTGCCGATACGCTATCATTTCCGCCGCAAGTGTCAACCCCCGACGGGCTGCGGCTGTGCAGCGCGGGCGCTTCGGGGTACCATGAGACCTCGAAGGCGCCGAAGGGTACGGCGCCTCTACAGCCTGAGGGAATGGCGGAGCATGCACGGGATGGTCTCCAGGGCACGAGACACGACCAAGGGGCACGGGTTGCTCAGGGCGGCCGCGGCGCTGGGGCTGTTGGCCTCGGCTGCGGCGGGATGGGCCCAATCGGCATCTCCGGGCAAGGCACCGGCGGGCAAAGTCGTCGTTTTCGCGGCGGCGAGCACGACGGATGCACTTCAAGACCTGGGAGCAGCTTTCAAAACCAGGACAGGTGTACACGTGGAATCGAGCTTCGCGGCTTCCTCCCTTCTGGCTCGCCAGATCGAGAACGGTGCCCCGGCACAAGTCTTCGTATCAGCGGACCAGCAATGGATGGATTACCTCCAGGAGCGCCGCCTTCTCGAGCCTGGCACCCGTCGCAATCTCCTGACGAACAGGCTCGTCCTCATCGCGCCCAAGGGCAAGGGCTTTCCCGTGCGTTTCGAAGCGGGCTTCGATCTGGCCGGCGCATTCAAAGGCAGGCTGGCCGTGGGCGACCCCGAGCACGTGCCGGCGGGCATCTACGGGCGGCAGGCCCTCATGCATTTTGGGTGGTGGAAGGCCCTGCAGCCGCGGCTGGCTCCGGCCCAAAACGTCCGCGCCGCCCTCAGGCTGGTGGAAATGGGCGAGGCGGACGCGGGCATCGTCTACGAGAGCGACGCCAAGATGAGCGGCAAGGTCGAGGTCGTGGGCGTCTTCCCCGAGGGTTCATGTGGCGCCGTCGTCTATCCGGCGGCCCTTGTCCGCGGCGCCGGCAAGGAGGCGGAGGCGCTCCTCGCCTTCCTGTCGTCTCCCGATGCCGCCGTGGTCTGGCGGCGCTTCGGTTTCACGCCGGTCCCGTGACGGTGTCATCCTTCCTTCTCACCCCCGGCGAATGGACGGCCCTCTGGCTCTCCGTGAAGGTGGGCCTGGCCAGCGTCGCCCTGTCTCTCATCCCCGGCATCGCCATCGCCTGGCTCCTGGCACGCCGCCGGTTTCCAGGCAAGACCGCCCTGGATGCCTTGGTGCACCTGCCCCTGGTCCTGCCTCCCGTGGTGACGGGCTATCTCCTGCTCCTGGCGCTCGGGCGTAACGGGATCGTGGGCGGGTTTCTCCATGACCACTTCGGCCTGGACATCGCCTTCACATGGCGGGCCGCCGTGCTGGCCTCCGCCGCCATGGGCTTTCCCCTCCTGGTGAGGTCCGTGCGCCTTGCCGTGGAGATGGTGGACAGGCGGCTGGAGGAGGCGGCCCAGACCCTCGGCGCTTCCCCCCTCCAGATGTTCTTCCGCCTCGTCCTTCCCCTCGCCGCGCCTGGGTTGCTCACGGGCATCGTGCTGGCCTTCGCCCGGAGCCTGGGCGAGTTTGGAGCCACGATCACCTTCGCGGGAGACATTCCCGGGCAGTCCCGCACCCTTCCCGTGGCCATTTACAGCTACCTCCAGCTTCCTTCCGGAGATGCCCCCGCGCAGCGCCTGGTCATCATCTCCCTGGTGCTTTCTCTGGGGGCCCTGGCGGCGTCCGAGGCTCTGGCCCGAAAGGCCAGGCGCGGGGCAGGAGGCGAAGCCCATGCTTGAGGTCTCCGTGGCCGTGGCCCGGGGTTCTTTCAGCCTCCGCGTGGATGCTGTCCTCGAGAAAGGCACGGCGGCCGTCTTCGGGCCCTCCGGTGCAGGTAAATCCACCCTCCTGCACGCCATCGCGGGACTTGCGCGCTCCGCGCGGGGGAGGATCGTTTTGGACGGCACGGTTCTTCTGGACACGCGGAAGGGGATCAACGTCCCCGCCCACGAGCGGCGTCTGGGCGTCGTGTTTCAGGACGGGCGCCTCTTTCCGCACCTCACGGTGGAGGGGAACCTCCGCTTTGCGGAGCGCTACGTGCGGCCATCGGAGCGGCGGCTCAAGGCGGGCGACGTGGCGGACCTCCTCGCCCTCGGCCCCCTCATGAGCCGGTCCGTGAGGGCCATTTCGGGAGGAGAGGCCCAGCGCGTCGCCCTGGGCAGGGCCCTGCTCTCCTCGCCGCGCCTTCTGGTGCTGGACGAGCCCCTTTCCTCATTGGACCAGGGATTGAAGGCGCAACTCCTGCCGTTTCTCCGCCGCGTCCAGGCCGCGGCGGGCATCCCCATGCTCTACGTGAGCCACGACCTGGGCGAAGTGCTCCAACTCGCCGACGAAGTGCTCGTCCTGGAGGCGGGGAGCGTTGTGGCCCGGGGGCCGTTCCTGGACCTCCTCGCCGTGCCCCGCGCCCTTGCGCTCTTTCGTGGCCACGGCCTGATGAACGTCTTTCGCGCCCGGGTCCAAGCCCACCGGGAGGCCGACGGGGTGACCCTCCTCCTGCCGGTACAACCGCACGGCGAGCAGGCGTATCACTCCTGCTCGCCCCTTGCGGCAAGGATTTCAGAAACACGCCGCGTCGGGGAGGACGTGTGCCTCGGCCTCCGCCCCGAGGACGTGGCCTTGGCGCTCGGACCCGTGGAAGGCACCTCCATCCAAAATCAGCTTTCGGGGGTCGTTCAAGAGATCATTGAAGGGCCGGACCGGACCCTCGTCGTCGTGAATGCCGGCACGCCGCTCATGTGCGACGTGACCCGCCACTCGGTGCGTGACCTGGATCTCCGCCCCGGCCGTGCCGTCTGGTGCCTCATCAAGGCGCAGGCACTCGCATACCTCGGAGAATGCGGAGCGCCGAGAAAAGCGGCGCAAGAGACCTGACGCCGGTGACTTCATAGGTGACGATGCCCATCCGGGCAGGGCAGGGAAAAGGGGCTGGGACGGCCGAAGCCCTGGCTTGTACCGTGGCGGAATCGGGCGAGGCGTCACTCTTCCTTAAGCGGGCCCTCCTGAAGCTGGTTGGGGATGGAGCGCTTGAGGGAGAGGAGCTGGCGTTCCAGGAGAGCCTTCTCCATGGCGAGGCCCGCCTGGGCCATGAAGATTTCGATGCCGCTGAGGTCAGGCAGTGACTCGCCGCCCGAGGCGTTGTCGGCGTAGAGGATGGCCACCACGCGGTTTCGGCTGACCATGGGGATGGCCACCACGTCCTCCGGGCGCTGGGTGCCCAGGGCCTGGGCGAAATCCGAATCCACGCGGGAAAATCCCTGGCGGGACCGGATGGCCGTGCTCCGGCTTTGGATGGCGTCGTCGAAGATCGAACCCACCCCCACGGGGATTCGAAGGCGGCGGACCTTTTGCATCATCTTCTCGGGGTCGCCCGTCTCGCCGAACCCGCCCAGCCCCAAGATCTCATCTTTCTTGACCAGGAAGAGGATGGCGCGCTCGAAATATTCGGCGGCCAGCCTGAGGACGAGGAGGGAGATCTCGCTCGACTCGCGGGGGCTCGCGAGTTCGCCCATGAGGCCTTTTAGGAGGCTGAGCTGGTCCCGGACCCGGTAGCCTTCGTCCACGCTTTCCACGCCAAGATCTTTGTAGAACGTGGCCACCTCTTCTTCTACGGGGGGCAGAAGGCGGTCCACTTCACGGCAGAAGACCTCGGCGAAGCCGTTGATGGAGGCTTCGAACTGGTCCACGCGAATTTGGCTGAGGGCGGGCTTGCCCAGCACGGCCACGGCGCCCTTGAGCTTGGCCATTTCCATGATGCGGTCGTCCTCAAGATCGCTCATGAGGACGACTTTCACTTGGGGGAAGGAGAGAGATGACTTTTCGAGGAGCTCAAGGCCGCCCAGATAGCCCACGCCGTCGCTCGTGGGCATGAGCAGATCGGTGAGAGCCAGAAAGGGTTTGCGCTGTTCCAGCAGGCCCGAGCAGACGGCCGTGTATTCGGCCAGGCTCGCCACCGGCAGGACCTGGGCGAAGTGCTTGTGGAGGCGGGCCCGGAGCATGGTCTTGAAGATGCTCTCGTCGGCGGCCAGCACCACGGCCACCTTGCTCTTGGCCTGATCGGTGGGGACGGGCGCGGCAGCGTGATCTCGCGGCGCGGGAGCTGGAGACGGCAAGGGGACGGCTTCTGAGGCGGGTGGAGGCACGGCCTCATGGCGGACGGGCGCGGGCGCGGACGGCGGCGGGGGCTCGGACGGGGCCACGCGGGGCCGGGCGGGACGGGGCGGGGCCCACTCTGCGAAGCTGCTGTCCGTGATGGTCTGGGTGAGGAGATTCTGGGGAGAGACGGGCTGGTCGAGGGGACAGAAGGGGGTGGGCCAGTCGGCGTTCATCTCGTCCCCGTCCTCGCTGAGGCTGAAGAGGAATTCGCCCCGGCCGAACTGGGTGAGCGCCTTGAGCCGCTTGGAGAGCTCCAGGCGGCGGGCCTGCTCCAGGAAAGACCTGTTCAGAACCCCCGCCTGAAGCATGCGGTGAAGGGCTTGCATGGGTTTTCCGGAGGCGAAGGCGAGGGCCTGCTCCATCTCCTTCCGGTCCACCAGGTCCTGAGATTCGAAGAAGCGCAGGAAGTGCAGTTCGTCGAAGTCGCCCACGATGTCCGAGACGCTTCCCGTGGAGAAGTAGATGTAGGCGCAGCCAAGGTCAGGCGGGGATAGGCGAAGAACTCCCGTCCTCCGGGAGACGTTGACGATCTGGAGGATGTCCAGGAGGGAAAGATCCTCGAGACTACCCACAAGGCTCATGGCGTGGCTCCGGGCGGAGCGCCCACGGCTCCCACTCGACTATAGAGTACCAAAAAACGCTTGTCCATCGGCCCGAGGCGGACGGTGGCCCGCTGGGGCTCCTGGCCCGCCGGGTGCACAAGGAGCGAGTAAACGCCCGGTTCCAGGTCGCGGAAGAAGAAATTTCCTTCCCACAGATCCATGGACGCGGTGTCCGCCGGGCCCGCCAGCTCCACCCGGCCCGCAAGGGGAGCATCGAGGGCACCGAGCACCTTTCCCGCCAGCACGGTGCCCGTGAAGGTGGGCGAGAATGCCCTGCGCCACAGGACGCAGGCCGTTTGGGGGGCCGGCTCGCAGAAAAGCCTGTCCTGGTGTGTCTCGCACCGGGCCTCACCTCCCGCGTAGGCGGCCAGCTCTCCCGGCTGAAGGCCGCCGCCGATGCGGAGGACGACGTAGGTCTCGGGCACCCATCCAGACGAGCGCAGGGGGTCGCAAAAGACCGTGGGGCCGCCGGGATACCCTATTTCAAGCCAGGCGTGGAGCACGCCCCCCTGGAGGCGGATAGGGGAGGACTGGACGGGGAGCTTGAAGCCCACCACCTCCCGGCAGGGGATGGCCAAAGCCCGAAGAATGGCCCGAACAAGGCGCGTCAAGCCCACGCAGGATGCCTTGCCCCGCGCCAGGACCTCCGATTCGGTCTCGTTGAAACCGGGCGTCCCGTCGTAGGCGATGCGCCGCTTCACGGTGAGGAGGACGGCCTCCACGGCTTCGTCGGCGCGCTGGCACGGGGCCAGGGCCGAAGCCAGGTCCGCGGCGAAAGATGGCGGCATGCCCAGGGAGGAGGGGAGGCGGCCGGCGCGAAAAGGAGTCCTCACCTTAAGGGCCGAAGCGTCCACCGAAACGGTGACGCGCCAGCCCCCCGCGACGGGCTCCACCCCCTGCCGGAACCCGTCCACGGAGCAGGCCGGCGGCGCCGGTGCGTCCTTGGCCGCGATCAGGAAGACCGCCTGGGCCTTCCCCGAGACGGTCCCGTAGCCTTCCGGGGCCTGGCGGCCCCAAGTCGAGGAGGCGCTCCACAGGAAGGCGGCGAGGAAGAGGCTAAGGCGAAGCGTGGAGGATGGCGTCCAGGACACCGTTGATGAATTTGCCCGATTCGTCCCCGCCGAATTTCTTGCCGATCTCCACCGCTTCATTGATCGCCACCTTGTCGGGGACCTCGGGGTCGAAGCGCATCTCGTAGACCGCCATGCGAAGGAGGCCCCGGTCCGTGCGCGTGAGGCGGTCGAGCTTCCAGTGCTGCAGGTGCCCCGTGATGAGCTCGTCCACGGCCACGCGGTGGGCCCAGACGCCTTCAACGATGCTTCCCGCGAACCGGCGGACCTTGCCTGAAACGCGGCGCTCCGATTCCAGTTGGGCGCGCACCGAGGCGATGTCTTCGACGCCGAGATCGATCTGGTACAGGTAGGTCAACGCCAGTTCCCGGCCCTCGCGGCGGACACCCATCAGAGAGCCTTGTAGAGGTTGGCCATCTCGATGGCGGCGAGGGCGGCGTCGAAGCCCTTGTTCCCGGACTTGGTTCCCGAGCGCTCGATGGCCTGCTCGATGGTGTCCGTGGTGATGACCCCGAAGAGCACCGGACGGTCGTGTTCCATGGCCGTGGCGGCGAGCCCCTTGGCCACTTCGGCGGCGATGTATTCGAAGTGGGGGGTGTTGCCCCGGATGAGGGCCCCGAGGGCGATGACGGCGTCGTACTTGCCCGAGGCGGCCATGCGCTTGGCCACCTGGGGGATCTCGAACCCGCCGGGCACCCAGGCCACGGCCACGGCCTTGTCGTCGGCGCCGTGGCGGGTAAGGCAGTCCAACGCGCCTTCCAGCAGCTTCTTGGAGAAAAATTCGTTGAACCGGCTGACCACGATGCCAAAGGAGAGGCCCTTCGCGTTCAGCGCGCCTTCATAGGTCTTGACCATATCGTCCTCCACGCCGCCTCGCGCGGCCGCGGGCCCGCGGGGGCCGCCTCACACCGCTCCCGAAAACTCCGTGAGCTGCTTGAACGCCCTGAACCGGTCCTCGATGTCCTCCTGGCGGAGGGTCAGGAGCCGGTTGAGGGAGAAATCCTCCACGTTGAAGGAGGCCATGATGCTTCCCATGACAATGGCCGTTTTTACCGACTCCGGGCTCAGGTCGCCGGTCTTGGCCAAATATCCCACAAAACCGCCAGCGAAGGTGTCTCCCGCGCCCGTGGGATCGAAAACCGACTCCAGCGGGTAGGCCGGCGCCGCGAAGATCGAGTCCTCGGTGACTTTCAGGACGCCGTATTCGCCCCGTTTGATGATGAGCATCTTGGGGCCCAGCGCGAGGATCGCCCGGGCCGCCTTCACGAGATTGTACTCGCCCGAAAGCTGGCGCGTCTCGGCCTCGTTGATGATGAGGATGTGGATGCGCGGCAGAAGGTCCATGAGGCCGTCCCGGCGCTGGTCGATCCAGTAATTCATGGTATCGGCGGCCACGACCCTGGGCTGGGTGATCTGGTCCAGGACCTTCATCTGGGCCGTGGGGTCCAAGTTGGCGAGAAAGACGTAGGGGGCATCCTTGAGATGGTCGGGCACATCCGGATCGAAGGTGCCTAGGACGTTCAGGTCCGTCTGGATCGTCTTGGCGTCGTTCAGGTCGTAGCCGTATTCGCCCTTCCAGTGGAAGGTCTTGCCCCCCGGCACGGTGGAGAGGGCCGAGAGGTCCACGCCGCGGCTCTCCAAGAGGGCCTTGTCCTCCTGGCGGAAATCCTCGCCCACCACCGCGAGGACGGACACCTGCGTGAAGTAAGAGGCGGCGAGGGACGAGTAGGAGGCGGAGCCCCCCAGAACCCGCTCGCGCGCCCCGAAGGGCGTCTTCACCGTGTCGTAGGCCACGGAGCCGATGATCAAGAGCCTCATGCCTTTCCCTCCTCGCCCGCTTCGAGCCGCTGAAGAAGCGGGCGCAGCTTGTGGAATGTGGCCTCGGGCCATGCGTCGCGGCGGGTCACCACGGCGTTCTGGAGCGCCTTTGAGCACGCACAGCCCTCGGGCGGCGGGGCCGCGACGGCTCCGCCGATGGCCTCCCTGGCGTGCGCCGTGTTCTCGCGCATGACCGCCAGGACGTCCTCGATGCGGACGTGGTCGTGATCCGGATGCCAGCAGTCGTAATCCGTGACCAGGGCGAGGGTGGCGTAGCAGATCTCCGCCTCGCGGGCCAGTTTCGCCTCCTGGAGGTTGGTCATGCCGATCACGTCCATGCCCCAGGACCGGTACAGGTTGCTTTCCGCCTGCGTGGAGAACTGGGGGCCTTCCATGCAGAGGTACGTGCCGCCCTCGTGCAGAGGCACGCCCAGGGCCCGTACCGAAGCGGCCAGGCGCTCCCGAAGGACGGGGCAGAAGGGGTGGGCGAGGCTCACGTGGGCGGCGATGCCCTCCCCGAAGAAGGTGTCCGGGCGGTGCCGAGTCCGGTCCACCAGTTGGTCGGGGATCAGGAGGTGGCCCGGCTGATACTGCTCTTTCAGGCTCCCCACCGCCGAGGCGGACACGATGGCCCTGGCGCCGAGGATCTTGAACCCGTAAATGTTGGCGCGGAAGTTCAGCTCCGAGGGCAGAATCCGGTGGCCGTCGCCGTGCCTCGCCAGAAAGGCCACGGAGCGCCCCCTCAAGGTGCCCAGCACGTAGGCTTCGGAAGGATCTCCGAAGGGCGTCCGAAGGGCCACCCTCTCGGCCGCCTCGAACCCGGGCATGTGATAAAACCCCGAGCCTCCGATAATGCCGTACTCCACAGGTCCCATCAAGCCCCTCCAGATCAATAGAATAGCACGATGAAGCGCCCCCGGTGAAGCGCGCCCTCATCTCCTCATCTCCGCCTGCCACCATCCCGCCTACGAGCCTAATCACTAGAAAAATAACGATCAATGTGCTATAATTATAAGCGGCTCATAACCGGAGGAGCGAGTGAATCACCCTGATCTCGTCCTATTGATGGGTGCTTGCCTAACGGGCGTTTCCTTCCTGGTCCTGCTCAAGTGGTGCGTACCCGCCTCCTCACCCTTCCATCTGCTGTGGACTTTCGCCCGGAAGCATGCGGTGAGCATGCCGTCGCTCTTCTACCTCCTTACCCTGCTGGGGATCATGTTTCTGGATATCCTCGAAACGAAATACGACGACCTCATCACCCAGCACCTGAGCTGGGACTTCACGGGCCTCTTCATGCGTATCGAGGGATCCGCCACGGCCATATTTCAAGTCGTGCATCCGACGTGGCTCACCTACGGCATGGCCGCCGTCTATCTGTACGTGTTCCCTGTTCTTGGCCTTGTGGCCGTGCTCGCGACCTACCAAGGGAGCGAGCACGACCTGGCTAGAAAGCTTTTCTGGGGAACAGTGTTCAACTATGTGCTGATCCTTCCCTTCTATATTCTTGTGCCCGTGAGCGAGCGCTGGGCGGCGGGCGACGGCGAGGTGACCCTCCTCATGAACCAGATTTCTCCCCTGCTCATCGAGGGCCTTCGGCCGCTGAGCGGGCTCAACAACTGCTTCCCGTCCTTCCACTCCTCCCTGGCCACAACCTTCGCCATGCTCCTCTCGCAAAGCGCCAACAGAAGGCTCCGCCGGACCATGTACGTGCTGGCCGCGCTGGTTGTAGCCTCGACGCTCTACCTTGGGTTTCATTGGGTGCTGGATGTCTTCGCGGGCGTGGTGTTCGCCGCCGTTTGCACCCTCCTGGCAACCTGGGCCGTGGAGAACTTCAAGCTTGAACTGGCGCTCTACCGCGCCTCATGACCTCCCTCCGAACGGTCATTCTCTCCTACGCCTTGGGAACGGGGCACACACAGGTGGCGGAAATTCTCTCGGCGGAATTGGCCCCTCTCGGCCACGCGTGCGAGCACAGGCCGCTCGAAACCTGGGTGCCCCTCGAGTACGATCTCCTCTTCCGCCACGGCTACCTGTTTCTGGCCCTCAAGCATCCAAAGGTTTGGGACGCCATGTACACATCCCCTCGCTTCACGCGGCGCGAGGCCCTGGCGCTTCCCCTGATGAGGCCCAGAGCAGTGAAGGCTTTCGCGCAGACAGGCTTGGGCGGCTCGGACCTGGTGGTGGCCACGCAGTACAACGCCATGGAGGTGGCGGCGGACTGGAAGAAAACCACGGGGAGCGCCCTGAAGCTGGCCGCCGTCATCACCGATTACGACATCTATCCGCTCTGGGCGAGGCCCGAGGTGGACCTGTTCCTCCTTCCTCACGCCGATCTCGTTCCCCTTTTGGAATCCAGGGGGATTCCTCGGGACCGCATCCAGGTCACGGGGCTTCCCATTTCTCCCCGGTTCGAGACGGCCACCGTCAAAGAAGACACCTTGGCCGCTCTGGGACTTGACTCCCATGCCCGCACGGCCATGGTCTTCGGCGGCGGCGGGGGCATGGGGCCGCTGAGAGCGTCGGCGGAAGCCTGCCTTAAGGCTCCCGGCTGGCAGGTGATCATGGTGTGCGGACTCAACGAACGCCTGCGCCGCTCCATGCGCGCCGCGGCCCAGGCCGAGCCGGAGCGCCTCCGCGTCTTAGGGTACAGGCGGGACATACCTGCCCTCATGCAGGCGAGCGACGCCGTGATCACCAAGGGTGGAGGGCTGAGCCTGACGGAGGCGCTCTACTCGATGTCCAGGGTCATAGTCATTCCGGGACTGCCCGGCCAAGAGCAGGTGAACGTCCGGTTCATGGAGAAGCTGGGATGGGTGGCAGCCTGCGGCCGACCCGAGGACCTGCCTTCGCTCCTGCCTGCCGGCCCAGCGGCCCGGGAGCCCATGTCGGGGTTGCCTCGCGCTCCCGCCCGCGCCGCGGCCCTTGCCTTGGACGCACTGGCGCGCGGGCAAACATCTCATCCGCGCGTTCCGTAGACCGGGGGAGGGAGGTTCCCATGAGGTTCCTGCTCAGAGTGCTGATCCTGGCCGCTTCCATGGGACTTGTAAGCTACGCTTTGCCCGGCATCAAGTTCGATTCGGGATGGAGCCTGCTCGTCGCGGCCCTGGCGGTGGGGGTGGCCAACGCCATCCTGCGGCCCCTGCTGATCTTCTTCACCCTGCCCCTCGTTCTCCTCAGCCTGGGCCTGTTCGTTTTCGTCATCAACGCCGGCCTGCTCTATCTCGCTTCCAGGCTGGTGACGGGGTTCCACGTGGCCAGCTTCGGGTGGGCCCTCGTGGCCTCGCTTCTCATCTCGCTGGTCTCCATGGTTCTGAACCGCATGTTGCTGGGGGACAAGAAGCGGTAGTCCTCAGGCGGTCTGCTTCTGGTTCTTCTTCCAGACGTCAAAGGCGGTGGGCCGCTTGAACCGGCCGATGACGTCGGAGGCCTCGAAGACGGTCACGAAGGCCTGGGGATCCTCCGCCCGGATGATTTCCTTCAATTCCTTCAGCTCGTAGCGCGTCAGCACGCACAGGAGGACGTTGGATGCTTCCCCCGTATAGGCACCCTCGGCCTTCAGGAGGGTGACGCCGCGGGCCATCTGGATGAGGATTCTCTCCTTGATGGCGGGGCTCTCCTTGGACACGATCATGACGGCCTTGCGGGATCTGGGCGCCAGGAGGGTGTCGAGGGCCCGGCTGGCCACGTAGATGGAAATGAGGGTGTACATGGCCTGCTCCGGCACGTCCAGCAGGCCCGAGGCAAGGACGAGGACGCCGTTGAGCACGAGCGAGGCTTCGCCCATCCCGAGGCTGAAGCGGCGGTTGAGCACCACGCCCAGAATGTCGAACCCGCCGAGGGATCCGCCCGCCTGAATGGCCCAAGCGCTCCCGAGACCGGAGAGCAGGCCGCCGAAAATGCCGGCCAGCAACGGGTCGTGCGTTAAGGTCGGGACGGGGATGTGATCCACGGTAAGTGAAAACAGGAGCACCGCGGCCCCTGAGTAGAAGGCGAACTTCCGGCCCACGTCCCGGAATCCCGCCACGAAAATGGGGACGTTGAAGAGGAAGGTCAGGAGCCCCACGGGCCAGTGGAAAAGGGCGTTGAGCAGAAGGGCCACGCCCGTGACGCCCCCCGTGAGCAGGTGCGTGGGCAGGATAAGCCCCTTCACCGCCACGACGAAGGAAAGCGTTCCCAGCGCCAGCAGGAGGAGCTGGCGCACGAGGGCAAGAGAGCGCTTCCTGACCGTCGCGTCCTTCGCCGCAGGTGTCACGTGCAACTCCCCCTAAGCAGGCTGTTGAGAAACTCGCATGGGCCGCGCGCAAGAGGCTTGGGGGCCATATGCTAGGCGCGGCGACGACGGCAGGGTGGGCCCCCTTCCTAGGAGCCGCCACAACGCAGATGGCCCCCAATCCCTTGCGCCCCATTTGCCTCTTTAGGAGATGGGGGTTGCCGCGGCACGGGCCCGCCTGCTGTGTTGCCGCTCCTAGACGATGTGCAAGGCATCGACGGCGTCGCGGCGCCTTGCATCCGGGCCCGTGGCGCTGGCAACGCGACCCACGGGACTTTCTCAGCAGTCTGCTAAGCAGGCTGCTCTGTGGCTACCATCCTACCGTCAAGAGCATCCGAGTGAGTTCCCGCAGTTCAGGCACTTGTAGCAGCTTCCGTTGCGCACCGTGATGTGGCCGCAGATGTTGCAGAAGGGCGCGTCGCCCATCATGGTGGAGAGGTGGGAGGAAAGGGAGTTGGCGCCCGCCGATTTGAAGACCGGGACCCCCGTGGTGACGAGGCTTTTCTGTGCGTCCGCCACTTCCTTCGCGCTGGCGGTGGGGGAGGCGAGAGTCTTTTCGGCCTGCGTCTTGATGAGCTCCTCGGGCTTCACCTGCACGAAATCGGTCCGCCCCAGGTATTCCATGCCCAGGACGCGGAAGATGTAATCGATGACGGAGGTGGAGTATTTGATGTTGGGATGGTCGGTGACGGGTCCCTGCGGCTCGAACCGGGTGAAGGTGAAGCAGTCCACGTATTCCTCCAGGGGAACGCCATACTGGAGGCCCAGGGAGACGGCAATGGCGAAGCAGTTCATGAGGGAGCGGAAGGCGGCGCCCTCCTTGTGCATATCGATGAAGACTTCGCCCAGCCTGCCGTCCTCGTATTCGCCCGTGCGCAGGTAGACTTTCTGGCCCCCGACCCTCGCTTCCTGGGTGAACCCGCGGCGCTTTTTCGGGAGGCGCTTGCGCTGGAGGGGGGTCCAGCGTAGGTCGAGGGACGTGGTCGCTTCGGGCTGCTTTTGCGTGGAGGCGTCGCTCAGGGGCTGGGTCACCTTGGACCCGTCCCTGTACACGGCCAGGGCCTTCACGCCCCGCTTCCACGCCTCCACATAGATCCGCTCGATCTCCTCCGGCGTGATGTTGCCGGGCAGGTTGACGGTTTTTGAAATGGCTCCCGAAAGGAAGGGCTGGGCCGCGGCCATCATTTTCACATGGGCCAGGGGGGCGATGAAGCGCTTGCCGTGTTTGCCGCACCGGTTGGCGCAGTCGAAAACGGGCAGGTGCTCGGGCTTGAGGTGTGGTGCCCCTTCCAAAGTCATGTGGCCGCAGGCGGCGAGAGAGGCCTCCTCCACCTGCTGAGACGTGAACCCTAAGGTGGCGAGGAGGTTGAAGGAGGGATTGCGCGCCTCGTCGGGGTCCACTCCCAGGCGGGCCAGACAGTCATCGCCCAGCACGAAGGCCGAGAAGGCTTGGGGCAGGTCCACGACGCGGACGAGCTGGGCCTCCACCTTTTTCACGTCCTCGTCCGTGAACCCCTTGGCCTTGAGGCTGGCGGGGTTCACGTGGGGCGCGCCCGCGAGCTGGCCGTTGCCCATGAGGTGGCGGAGGATGTCCTGGATCTGGGCGGGAGGGTAGCCGAGAACCTGGAGGGCGTGTTCCACGCTCTGGTTCACGATCTTGAAGTAGCCGCCGCCCGCGAGCTTTTTGAACTTCACGAGGGAAAAATCGGGCTCGATCCCCGTCGTGTCGCAGTCCATGAGGAGGCCGATGGTCCCCGTGGGGGCGAGGACCGTGGTCTGGGCGTTTCGAAAGCCGTACTGCCGGCCGAAGACGAGCGCGTCATCCCACACCTGCCGGCTGGCCATGGCCAGATCTTCGGGGATGTGCTGAGCCTCCACGGTGAGGCTCGCGTCCCGGTGCATCTTGATGACCTCGAGCATGGAGTCGCGGTTCTTGGCGTAGCCCGCGAAGGCGCCCTTGCGCTTGGCCAGGAGCGCCGAGATGGCATAGGCCTGGCCCGTCATGAGGCTCGTGATGGCGCCGCACCAGGCGGACGCCTTGGGGCTGTCGTAAGGGATACCCTTGACCATGAGGAGGGTCCCCAGATTGGCGTAGCCCAGCCCCAGGGGCCTGTATTCGTGGCTGTTTCTGGCGATGCCCTCGGTGGGGTAGGATGAGGCGTCCACGAGGATTTCCTGGGCGGCGATGAAGATCCCCACGGCGTGCTTGAACCCTTCAATGTCGAAGCTTCCGTCTTCATTCAGGAACTTCATGAGGTTGAGGCTGGCCAGGTTGCACGCCGAATCGTCCAGGAACATGTACTCCGAGCACGGGTTGCTCGCGTTGATCTTGTCCGTGGCCTTGCAGGTGTGCCACCGGTTGATGGTGGAGTCGTACTGGAGGCCCGGATCGCCGCACTCCCATGCCGCCTGTGCGATCTGCCTCATGAGGTCCCGCGCGCGGAAGGACCGGGCGGCCTCCCCCGTGGTGCGGAAAAAGGTCTTCCACTCCTGGTCCGCATCGTAGGCCTCCATGAACGCGTCCGTCACTCGGACCGAGTTGTTGGCGTTCTGCCCCGAGACCGTGTGCACCGCGTCCTCGACGTCGATTCCCGCCGCTTCCAGGGCCCGAGCCTTGCTTTCCTCGCGGCGCTTCCAGTTAATAAAGTCGGCCACCTCGGGGTGGTCCATGTCCAGGCAGACCATCTTGGCCGCCCGGCGGGTCGTTCCGCCTGACTTGGTAGCACCTGCCGCGCGGTCCAGAACTTCGAGGAAGGACATGAGGCCGGAGGAGGTACCTCCACCGGAAAGCTTCTCCTCCTTTGAGCGGATTCGCGAGAAATTGGAGCCTGTTCCGCTGCCATATTTAAACAGCCTTGCTTCATTTTTGGCGAGCTGGAAGATGCTCATGAGGTCATCGCCCACGCTCTGGATGAAGCACGCCGAGCATTGCGGCTGCTGGTAGGCGTTGGCCGTTTCAAGGACGGCGTCCGCGGCGGCGTTCCACGCGAAACCGCCGCCCGAGCCCTCGATGCCGTAGTCGTGCCAAAGGCCGAGATTGAACCAGACGGGGGAGTTGAAGGCTCCTTTCTGGGTCACCAGGAGGTGGTTCAATTCGGCCTCGAACGTGTCGGCCTCTTCTTTGTCCTGGAAGTAGCTTCCCAGGCGCTCACCCTCTACCCGCAGGGAGTGGGAGATCCGGTGAATAACCTGGCGGATGCTCGTCTCGTGGCCCGTTCCCGGGACGCCGGCCTTTCGGAAGTACTTGCTGATGAGAATGTCGCTGGCGAGCTGGGACCAATCTTCGGGCACTTCGGCATTCTCGAGGCCGAAGACCACGGAGCCGTCCGTATTGCGGATGAAGCAGGAGCGCCTCTCGTACCGCACCTCGTCCATGGGGTCCGTATCGGGGTGGGTGAAGTGCCTGGCGAGCCGGAACGGGGCGAGGGCGTCATGGGTAAGATCCATGGCGGCCTGCGTGTCCGTAGGCGGGCCCGCCTGGGTGAGCTTGCCGGGTTCCGACGAGGCGTTCTTCTTGCGGGCCTGCTGCCCCTCAGGGGTTCCTGTTCGATTCGATTCCATAATGCATCCTCCTCCCGCGAGGGGTCATGTCCTTGTGCCAGAGGGTCTTATTTTTTCGGGGGGTGGCGGCCAGCCAACCCCTATATCTGCCAAAGCAGATATAATGTAGCCCAACATGTTGTGTCTGTCAAGGGGTAGGAGGGCTTGTGGCGGTGAGGGCGAAAAGGCCGCATTCAGAGCGCCTTGCCTTCGGAACCGTTACCTTTCGACATCAGTCGCCGGTCAGTCCTTGGGCGCCGAACCGAACGGGGCCGGGCCCTGGGCGGCGTGAGGACGGATCTCGCGAAGGAAGGCGAGGGCCTCGTTTTTCTCCCCGTCCATGATGACCTGGACGTCCATGCCGGGGCGGACGGCCTCCACGTCGATCACCCTAACTACCTCTTGGAACTGGGCAAAATCGGGCAGAAGCTCGGCCAGGGCGTTGGGAGAATCACGGAAGAACGCCTCGTTAAAGACGGTTCCCCCCTCGTCGGGGTACAAGGCCAGGTACTTAATGTTGGCCTCCACCAGGTCCTGGAAGAAGTGGGTTCCGAAGGAGAGGTCCGGCACGTAACCGCCTTTGCGCCGGGCCACCTCGGCCAGCATGGCCGTGTTATTGATGTCGGAGTACGTCACCGGTACGCCCAGGGTGATATCGCCGCGGCTTCCCCAGCGGCCCGGTCCCAGGAGAATGAAGGCGCGCCTCGGGAGGAGGGCATTGAGGCGGCTCACGGCGGTGCCCACGGCGGTCATGTCCCCCTTGGCGGCCAGGTTGCCATATGCGATCGGGTCCACGTAGACCAGGTACCGGATGCCCGTAACCTGTGCATTGCTGACGTATCGGTTGGCGGAGAAGAGCTTGTCTTCCTGGGGGATGAGGGTCGGGATGGCCACCCGGTGGGAGTCTTGAGCCCAGCTCTGGGGCCGGCACTGGAGGAGGAAAAGGTCCTTTCCGTCGGAGGCGAATTCGATGTCGACGGGATGCCCCATGGCCTCCTCGAGGGTCGTCATGATGGCGCGCATCTGCCTGATGAACGCGGTGTTCTCCACGAGGCCTGCAAAGGTCACCACGAGCTCGTCCTTGAGGGGGTCCACGCCGAGGGCGGAGGGCTTTCGAAGCACGCCTTCCTGGTAAATGGAGAAGATCTTGTCCACCATGGGAAAGTCCGCGCCCGCTTCCTTCAACACCTCGCTGATGGATGGTGATTCGAAGCGCCCCGTGTCGAGGTTCAGGACGTCCATGCACTTCTGCGCGTACTGGCGGGCCTGGTCGGGGGTGCCGTTGACGCGGAGGCCCGGCTGGCCGGGAGCGATCATCGTTGGATAGTCGTTGCCCACCCGGTCCACCGCCCGAGTCCCCAGGCCCGTGACGATGCGGAGGAGGCCGTCTTCCCGGCTGATCCGCGGGGACCAGCGGAACTCGTTGTTGCTGAAGGCAACGCCCGCGAAGGCCGGGAAGAAGTACTTGCCCAGGCGGGTGCCCACGACCCGCTGGATGAGGATGCCCATCTCCTCCATGAAATCCAGCAGGCCACGCTCCTTCCGGTACTGGATGGGGTCGGGGCCCATGATGGAGGCGTACACTTCCGCAATGGCATCAAGGAGGGCGCCGAGCCGCTCCTCCTTGGTTCCGGTGTTCACCAGGAAGAGGCTTCTGTACTTGCCCGAGAACGCCGACCCTTCGCTGTCCTCCAGCAAGCTCGAAGATCGGACGATGAGCGGGCCGTCGCCCAGTTCATCGAGGGCTACCTTGAGGCCGGTGATCATCTCAGGCGAAAAGTGGGAGTGTTTGAAAATCTGCTCCAGGTAAGGATAGCCCTGGCGCACTTCCTCCAGGCTTCCGTACTTGAAGCTCTGAGTATCTTCCAGTGAATTGTAGTGGACAAAATCGAAAAGGCCGTCGGATGTGATGTAC
>JAKAKG010000211.1 GCA_021813555.1 Acidobacteriota bacterium | reverse complement strand
ATCCTCCACCCCTACTTCGCCCAAGACGAGGGAGTTTCATGGGACGAAGCCGTGGGGTGGTTCGAGGAGCTCTTCGTCAAGATGACCCAGGTGGAGTACATCGCCAGCCTGAGCTGGCAGGGGCTCGGCCACGGGAACCTCTACCAGAACTGCATCCTGGGCGGCCTCGACGAGCACGGCAGCGGGGCCGACAACGAACTGTCCCTCGCCATCCTCCAGGCCCAGATCAACATGCAGATGACCCAGCCGACCCTCTCCGTCTGGTACGACGACGCGCTCTCAAGGCCCTTCCTCATAAAGGCGGTGGAGTGCGTGAAGACGGGCGTGGGCTACCCGGCCTTCTTTAATCTGAAGACCTTCGTGGCGCACGAGCTGGCGGCGAGCGGGCTGGGAGTGGAGACGATCCGCAAGCACGCCGCCATGGGCGGCTGCACCGAACCCGTCCTGGGGGGCATGTCCTACGGCGTGGTCCAGGCGGGGTTCGTGAATCACGGCAAGCTCATGGACCTGGTCATGAACGACGGCGCGGACCCGGTCACGGGGGTCCGCCTCTTCGCGCCCCGGCCCCTGGAGGCCTACGAGGACGTGGAGCGCTCCTATCTGGAGAAGATGCGCCCCGCCGTCCGCCACTGGCAGCAGTACTGGAACTACGTCATGGCGGCCCACCGGCAGACGGTGCCCCTGGTTTTCTGCTCGGCCTTCGTGAAGGACTGCATCGGGCGCGGGCGCTGCATGGACGACGGGGGCGCGGTGCACAACGGGACGCCCACGACCCTCTCCTCGGGCCTCGTGAACGTGGCCAACTCCCTGGCCGTGATCAAGCGGCTCGTCTTCGAGGAGAAGGCCTGCACGCTGGAGGAATTGAAGACAGCCCTGGAGGCGAACTGGGAGGGCCATGAGGCCCTGCGGCAGAAGGCCGTCTCGGTGCCCAAGTGGGGAAACGACGACGGGTTCGTGGACGCCATTTTCCTCAGGCTCTTCGACGAGTACTGCGGCTGGGTGAAAGGGCAGGAGAACTACCTCGGGAAGCCCTACGACCCCTCCATGCTGGCCATCTCCACGCCGGTGCCCTTCGGCAAGGCGTGCGCCGCGTCGCCCGAGGGTCGGCGCGCCGGGGAGCCCCTGGCGGACGGGGTGACCTCGCCCTACCCGGGGACGGACACGCAGGGACCCACGGCCGTCGTGCGCTCCTCCCTGAAGGTGGACCACACGAAGATCCGCGGCGGGCTGCTCAACCTCAAGTTTCACCCCTCCTCCCTGCGCGGGGATCGCGGGTCGAACAACCTCCTTGCCCTCATCAAGACCTACTTCGACGGTCCCGGCTTTCACGTGCAGTTCAACGTGGTGGACTCGGCCATGCTTAAGGACGCCCAGGCCCACCCCGAGAGCTATCGCGACCTCGTGGTGCGCGTGGCCGGCTTCTCCGCCTACTGGGTCGAGATGAGCAAGGCCCTCCAGGACCAGGTCATCTGGCGCACCGAGCACGGGCTGTAACCACGGGCCGCGCGAGCCATAACCGCTGAACTGCTAAGAGGTATCAAAGTGATAAACACTTAACCGCGAAGACGCAAAGGGCGCAAAGCGAAGAAAATGGATTTTAAAAAGAGAAACCTTGGCGTCCTTCGCGCCTTTGCGGTTCAATCGTTTGTGGTTATCTTTGAAGGACTCCATGACTGAAGGGATGATTTTCGACATCCAGCACTATGCGGTGCACGACGGGCCCGGCATCCGGACCCTCGTCTTTCTCAAAGGCTGCCCGCTGCGCTGCCTCTGGTGCTGCAACCCCGAGTCTCAGAACTTCGGTCCTGAACTGCGCCACAGTATGGTCCGCTGCCGGGCATGCTACGCGTGCAAAGACCATTGCACCGCCGGAGCCATCCGCGAGGGCGAGTCCGGCCCCCTCATGGACCGCGAGGCGTGCGGGGTCTGCAAGACCTGGCCCTGCGTGGAGGCCTGCCCCCACGGAGCCCTGGCCGTCATGGGGAGGGCCATGACCGCCGAGGACGTGGTGGCCAGGGTCGCGGCCGACGCGGCCTTCTACGAGAACTCCGGGGGAGGCGTGACCTTCTCCGGCGGCGAGCCCTTCGCCCAGCCCGAATTCCTGGAGGATCTCCTGCTCCGCTGCAAGGTCCTCGGCATCCGTTCGGCGGTGGAGACCTGCGGCCACGTCCCGGAGGCGGCGATCCTGGAGATCGAGCCGCTCATCGGCCTCTTCCTCTTCGATGTGAAGGCCATGGACCCCCGCCTCCACGAGCGCTGCACCGGGGCATCCAACGAGCTGATCCTCAAAAACCTTCGCGCCCTGGCCGAGAGAGACGCCTCCAAGATCACCGTGCGAGTCCCCCTGGTCCCCGGCTATACGGATGCCGAAGAGAACCTTTCGGCCATCGCCTCCCTCACCGCGGAGCTGGGCATCGCCCAGGCCGAACTCATGTCCTACCACGAGCTGGGCCGCGACAAGTACGAGGGCCTGGGCAGGCCGTACCCGATCACCCTCCAGGACCCGCACCCGCTGTCCGCGCAGATGGAGGCGGCGCTGAGGATCTTTAGAGAGAGGGGCGTCGCCTGCGAGATCGGCGGTGAATGAAGGGGCGGGGGAGGGAAATTTCGGATTTGGGATTTCGGATTTGAAAGGATAAAGATTGGGGAGGGGGCCTTTGTAGCGGCCGATCGCTGATTGGCCGCAGGCGGGGCGCCTGCGCCACGGGGTGTGGATGGGGATCAACCCTTCGCCGTCGGCGACGGCTCCCACGGCGATCATGGTGGAGATTCCGTAGGGGCGGCCCACCGTGGCCGCCCGTGGTTGTCACGGCACCAAGGGCAGTTCGGAAAGCAGAAAGTAGGGGCGGCCCACCGTGGCCGCCCGTGGTCGTTCCCACGGCGATCATGGTGGAGATTCCGTAGGGGCGGCCCACCGTGGCCGCCCGTGGTTGTCACGGCACCAAGGGCAGTTCGGAAAGCGGAAGGTAGAGAAATTGCGATTGCGAATTGAAAAGAGGTGGGGAGGAGGCCTCTGTAGCGGCAGGTTGGTGAGCGGCCGGATCACGGGTGAGACCCTTCATTCGTGGGGCGGGCGCCTCGCCCGCCATTTTGGGGAAAAGAACGCAGGCGAGGGCGCCTGCGCCACGGTTCGGTTTTACCCCTTCCCGTCGAGGGCGTCGCGGACGGCGCGGGCGAGGCTCTCCATGCTGAAGGGCTTCTGGAGGAAGTGGACGCCCTCGTCCAGGACGCCCCGGTGGGCCACCACGTTGGCGGTATAGCCGGACATGTAGAGGACCTTGATCTCCGGCCGGAGGGCCGTGAGTCTCTCGGCGAGCTCCTTGCCGTTCATGAGTGGCATGACCACGTCGGTGAGCAGGAGGTGAATCGGTCCCTCGTGCTGCTGAGCGGCCAGCAGGGCGTCGCTCGGTGACGGAGCTGAAAGGACCGTGTACCCCTGCTCCCTGAGCAGCCGCCCGGTGAGGGCCAGGATGGCCTCCTCGTCCTCCGCCACGAGGACCGTCTCGGCGCCCCGGGGTGCCGGCGCCTCGGAGGCGTGCGCCTCGGTCTCGTTCTCTCCCGTCCACCTCGGGATGTAGATCTTGAACGTCGTCCCCCGGCCCGCCTCGCTGTAGGCGTTGATGAAACCGCGGTTCTGCTTGACGATGCCATAGACGGTGGAGAGCCCCAGCCCCGTCCCCAAGCTCCCTTTGGTGGAGAAGAAGGGCTCGAAGATCTTGTCCAGCGTCTCCCGGTCCATGCCACGGCCAGTGTCGCTGAAGGTCATGAGGACATAGTCGCCCGGCTCGGAATAGGGATGGGCGGCCAGATAGGCCTCGTCCACGGTGAGGTTGGAGGTTTCCAGGGTGACGGTGCCCGCCCCCTCGATGGCGTCCCGGGCATTCACGGCCAGGTTCGCGAGGATTTGGTCCACCTGCCCCGGGTCCATCTTGACGGGCCAGAGGCCCGCGCCCGAGTAGAAGCCGAACGCGATGTCCTCGCCCAGCAGGCGTGAGAGCATCTTTACCATCTCGGCGACGGTGGCGTTCAGGTCCAGGACCCTGGGGAGGATCTGCTGCTTGCGCGCGAAGGCCAGGAGCTGTTTGGTGAGGGTGGCGGACCGCTTGGCCGCCTTCTGGACCTCGTCCAAGTCGGCCCGCATGGGCGCATCGGGGCCCAGCCTGCGAAGGGCCAGCTCCGTGTAGATCATGATGATGTTGAGCATGTTGTTGAAGTCGTGGGCCACGCCGCCCGCCAGGCGTCCCACCGATTCCATCTTCTGCGCCTGCCGAAGCTGGTCTTCCAGGTGCTGGCGGTCGGTGATGTCGTAGCCGATGGCGACGATGACGTCCTGGCCGCCCTGGGTGCTGCGCTGAAGGGTGAGGAGGACGGGGTAGGTGGAGCCGTCTTTGCGGCGGTGCACCGTCTCCAGGTCCAGACGGCCCTGCTTGCCCGAGCGCAGGGGCTCGAGCAGGGCGTCCAACGCCTCTCGGCTGATGAGAGGCTTGATGTCCACGGGCGTCAGGGCCTGAAACTCCTCCAGCGAGAAGCCCAGGTTCGCCAGGGCCCCGCCGTTGGCGTAGGTGAACCGCAAGGATCGGGCGTCGAAGACGTAGATCTCGTTCAGGCTCTGCTCCAGGATGGACGCCAGCCACCGGCTCTCGGCCTCGGCGTTGATGCGGGCGGTGATGTCCTCCGCCGTCCCTTCGTAGAAGAGGGGGGTGCCCTCCCCGTCGCGCACCAGCCGGGCGCTCTCTCGCACGAAGATGGTGGTGCCGTCGGTGCGTTTCCAGGCCGATTCAAGGCCCTGCACCACGCCGTCGCGCTCGATCTTCTCCTTGAAGATGAGCCTCGGGTAGTCCGGCTCGTAGGCCTGCTCGGTTTCAAGGTTCCGCCGGGCCAGCTCCTCGAAGGAATCGTAGCCGAGCATGCGCAACAGAGCCGGGTTGGCCATCAAGATGCGCCCGTCGGGGGTGCTCCGGTACAGGCCCAGGGAAAGGTTCTCGTAGAGGCCGCGGAAGCGCTCCTCGCTTTCGCGCAGGGCTTCTTCGGCAAGCCGCCGCTTTGTGATGTCGTGGATGATGGAGAAGAACAGAGTCTTGCCGCCTACCCGGATGGGGCCCGAGAAGACCTCCACGTCGCGGACCTCGCCCGAGGCCAGCCGGTGGCGGAAATAGAAGTGGTTCTCCTGCTCGTCCCGCACGTGTGCCATCTTGAGGCGCACCTCATCGGGCGGGAGGGTGTTGAGGTCGAAGGCGCTCATGGTTTTCAATCGGTCCGCGGTCCAGCCGTAGAAGCGCTCCGCGGCCTTGTTGGCGTCCACGATGCGGCCGTCCTCCGGGTCGAGGATCAGCTTCGGCGCGGGGCCGTCGGTGAAAAGGTGGCGGAAGAGCTCCGCGCGGTCCTGCAGCGCCTTCTCCGCCTCCTTGCGTGCCGTCACGTCGGAGGTGAAGCCTTCGATGCGCAGGGCACCATCCTCCTGGCGGCCCGCGAGGCGCGCGTTCATGGCCAGCCAGACGATTCGGCCGTCCGCCGTGCGCGCTTCATATTCGAACTCTTCCACACGGCCCGCGTCCTTCAGGCGCCGCAGGAACTCCTGTCGCGCCTCGGGGTGGACGTAGAGCTGGGTTCCGAGGTCCGTGTAGTAGGCTCGCGCCGCCCGGGGGGATTGGAGGCCAAGCATTCGGGCGAGGGCAGGATTGACGGAGAGGACCTTTCCCTCGGCCGTGGTGACGAAAATGCCCACGGGAGCGCCTTCGATGAGAGACCGGTGCTGCTCCTCGCTCTCTCGGAGCGCCTCTTGGGCCGCCCGCTCCTTCGTCTGGTCTCGGAAGACGAGGACGACGCCGAGGAGGGCTCCGTCCTCGCCGCGTACGGGGGCGCCGCTGTCGGCGATGGGGCGCTCCGCCCCGCCCTTGGCGATGAGCATGGTGTGATTGGCCAGGCCCACCACGGAACCTTCTCGAAGGACCTTGTCCACGGGGCTTTCCACCTCGGCGCGGGTCTGTTCGTTGATGATGCGGAACACCTCCGCGAGGGGACGGCCCTGGGCCTCCGCTTCGCTCCAGCCCGTGAGCGTTTCAGCCACGGGGTTCATGAGGCGCACACGCCCGTCCGTGTCGGTGGCGATGACGCCGTCGCCGATGCCGCGCAGGGTGGCGCTGAACTCCTCCAGTGCCTCCCGGCGCTCGCGTTCGGATCGGTAGAGACGCTGATACACCCGCTTGCCCTGGTGCTTGTAGAGGTAGCCCGTGGCCAGGCCCGCCAGGAGCACGAGGAGCATGATGACGCCGGCCAGCGCGTAGGCCCAGCGGATCGCTCCAGCGTAGATCTCGGCCCGGTCTACCTTGGACACGAGAAACCACGGCGACCCGGGAATGGGCTGAATGTCCGAGAGAACCATGATCCCTCGATAATCGCGGCCTTCGAATACCCCCGTGCGCCCCAGCACCGCCTGCACGGCCGGCAGCTCGGTCCGCGAGAGGGGCACGCTGAAGTTCAGGGCCGAATCGGGTTTGAACCTGAGGTTGTTTAGGGAGACGACCCTGTCCCCGTCTCGCCGGATGATGAGGCTCTCGGCGCTCTTCCGGTAGACGGGCCACGACTGGATAAGGGGAAACAGGGCCGTGGCCGGATCAATGCGCATGACCAAAACGGTCTGAGCTTCTTCGCCGTTCCCGGTGAGTGCAGAGAGAACGTCCATGCGGAGAAGGGGAGGATCGGGCGCACGGTGAAGGTCGCAAAAGAGCGGAAGCTTCGCGGCCAGGGCTTGACGCACCGCCGCCCTCTCTTGGGGGTCCAGCGGCGGGGCCTGAGCGGGCCACGCGGCGAGGGTTTGGCCGCCGGGCGCCGCCAGGAGGACCGCCGCGTGCGTGCTGCCCATGCCCGCGAGGCGCAGGCGGTCGGCGATCACCGCGTCGAAGGAAGCATCCTTGGGGTTCTGGAGCAATCGAGCCACGGCCGCCCGGAACAACGGCGAGTGGCTCAGCTCGGCCGCGTCCGCCAGGCGCTCCTCCCGCCAAGCCTGAATGGCTTCGGCCTTGAGGCGGCTGATGCTTGCCAGATCTTCGGCCTTGTCCGCCCGGATGGCCGCCGCTTCGCGGTGGTAGACGCCGTAGCCCCCCAACGCCATCAAGGCCGCCAAAGCCAAGGCTAGAAGGATCCAAGGTCCTCGCCGGGGCTCGACTACCCGATCGTCCTTCATTCCTCATCCCCTTTGCCGCGTCTGGCACGGATTGAAGAGGCGAGTATAGCAGGATGGGAGAGGGAAGTGGGCGGGGAGCGGGGAGCAGGGAGCAGGGAGCAGGGAGTGAGGAGTGGGCCGTGAGCCGCCCGTATGGTTCGTGTGCTCCCGCATCCCGGCATCCCGGCAGCGCCAAACCCATCGAAGGCGCCCGCTGTTCGAGATGAGGAGATTAGGAGATGAAGAGATGAGGGGAAACCCGCGACGCACGGTGGGGGGGCTCTGTCCCGGCATCCCGGCATTTCCTCATCTCGGCATTTCCTCATCCCGGCATTTC
>JAKAKG010000065.1 GCA_021813555.1 Acidobacteriota bacterium | reverse complement strand
GCTCATCGTCCCCGAGGACAAGGAGCGGGTGTGGGCGGAGGTCCAGGAGGCGTGCTCGCGGGGCTGCGCCTTCGAGATGACCTACCGCATCCGCACGGCGCACGGCCAAGAGAAAACGGTGTGGGAGAAGGGCCGGGCCGTGGCGTGGGAGGGAGGAGTTCCGTCCGTCCTGGAAGGCATCATCATTGACATCTCCGCCCGGGTGAACGCGGAGCGAGAGCTGGAGGCGGCGCAGGCGGCCCTGCGCCGGGCCGAGACCCTGGAGGCCATCGGGATGATCGCGGGCGGGGTGGCCCACGAGGTTCGCAACCCGCTCTTTGCCATCAATACGGTCTCTTTGGCCTTGAGCAAGAAACTGGAGGGCCAGGAAGGGATCAGCGAATACCTGGGCCACATCCAGGAGCAGGTGCGGCGCTTGGCGGCTCTCATGGACGACCTGCTCACCCTCGGCCGTCCCGCCCGCCCCGAGGAGTTTGTGCGCTGCGCCGTGCAGGAAGTCCTCTCCGACAGCCTCCACCAGTTGGAGCTCAAAACGCCCGGCACGGCGGCGGCCTGCGCCCTTGACCTCTCGGGCGAGCCCATGGCCGTCCATGGCGCTCCGGGAAAGCTCTCCCAGGTCTTCGTGAACATCATCCAAAACGCCATCAGCTTCTCGCCGCCGGGCCGGCCCGTGAGGGTCGAGGCCTGCCCCGATGGCGAATGGGTCCGGGTCCTGGTCACCGATGAAGGGCCCGGCATCTCCGAAGACCTCCTGCCCAAATTGTTCAGCCCCTTCGCCAGCCACCGGCAGGGAGGCACGGGCCTTGGACTGGCCATCGTCAAACAGATCGTGGCGGCCCACGGAGGCACGGTCCACGCCGGCAACAACGCTTCCGGTCCCGGAGCTACCTTCACCGTCTCGCTCCCGAGGAAGGCGGAGAATCCGGGAGGGGACCAGTAGTGCACCTCCTGGCACATTCCGCCATCTTTTTAAGGTGTCCGGCTCCGGGCCCGGCAGTGCCCGGGGACCACACCCGGCGGAGGCGCCCGTAGCCATGGACGTTCGCACCCTTGCCGTGCTTCTGGGCATCACCCACGTCATGCTTTTCGGCGTGTTCTCGCTGCAGGCCTCCATCAGCAAGGCGTACCGGGGGATCGGGTGGTGGCTGCTCTGGACCGCTTCGGCGGCCCTGGGGTCCGCGTTCATCCTCCTGCGGAGGGTTCCGGAGATCGCGCGCACCTCCATCCTCGCGCAGAACGGCCTCATCGTCCTAGCCGTCATCTTTCTCTACGTGGGCATCATGCGCTTTCTTGGAAGGAGGGAGCCCCGGGAGATCCTCGGCGCGGCCTATGCGGGCTATGTGGCGCTTCTTGCCTACTTCCTCTACGTGCACGACGACATCGCGATCAGGGGCGCCATCATCTGCCTCGCCATGGCGGCGGTTTCGTTCCTCTCCGCGCAGGCCCTCCTCGTCCATAAAACGCCTTCAATCAGGGCCACGGCCATCTTCTGCGGCGCGGTGTTTATCTTCCACGGCCTGCTGTTTGCCTACCGGAGCCTCATGATTCTCCTGGGCGCCGACGTCACGGACGTGTTCAGCCCGGCGCTGTTCAACGTGGCTCCCTATCTCGACGGAATCCTCGTGAGCCTCCTCTGGGGCTTCGGCCTGATCATCATGACCAACCAGAGGCTCAACGCCGAGATGCGGGAAGCAAAGGAACACTTCGAGCTGCTCTTCAATACGATTCCCGATGCGGTGCTCATCACCCGATTGGAGGACGGCTACTGCAGGGAAGTGAACGAGGGCTTCACGGCCGTGTCTGGCTTCACCCGCCCGGAGGTGGTAGGGCACTCGAGCCTGGATCTGGAGCTCTGGGGCGACCCC
This sequence comes from Acidobacteriota bacterium, assembly GCA_021813555.1. GTDB lineage: Bacteria > Acidobacteriota > UBA4820 > UBA4820 > DSQY01 > JAKAJA01. Next base: position 5,650 of record JAKAKG010000065.1, on the reverse strand, counting down.
GAAGACCGGCGACGGGTCGTAAGGGAACTCCGCGACACGGGGGCTTGCCACAACATCGAGCTTCAATTCAGGCGGAAGGACGGCACACGGGCAACCGGTATTGTCTCGGCCAGAACCCTGCTTCTGGATGGAGCGGAGCACATCTTGAGCGTAAGCCGGGACGTCACGGAGCGCCAGCGGGAGGAGGCCCTCCGCGCCCAGCTCGAAAAGGAGCGCCACCGGGCCAAGGCCGCGGAGGCCATGGGCCACCTGGTGCAGGGCCTCGCCCACGAGATCCGCAACCCCCTCTTCGCCATCAGTTGCAACGTCCAGGCCCTCCAGAAAAAGCTCGCGGGGGATCCCGAGGTGGCGCCCTTCATGGGCTTCGTCCAGGAGCACGTGGCGCGCCTGGGCTCCCTCATGAAGGACGTGGTGGAGCTGGGGCGGAACCCTGCAGCCCACGCTCCCGCCGCCTTCGATTTGTCCGCCGCGGCCGCCTGTGCCGCGGCGGAGGCCCGGAAGGAACATCCAGGGTGCCACATCCTCCTCGCCCTCCCTCCCGGGCCGGCGCCGGCCTTTGGGCAACGCGCCGACATGGAGCGCGCGCTGGTCCACCTTCTCGCCAATGCCCTCAACCACTCGGGTCCTGGCCAGCCCGTGACGCTGCGGCTGGAGGAGGAACAAGGCCGCTGGCGCCTGGAGGTGGCCGACGCGGGCCCCGGCATCGACGAGCGCATGGCCGCGAAGCTTTTCACCCCCTTCGTCACCACCCAGGCCGGGCAAAAAGGCCTGGGCCTCGCTTTAGCCAAGCAATACGTGGAACAGCAGGGCGGCACCATCACCGCGGCCAATAATGTTCCGGGCCCGGGAGCCACCTTCACCATCGTCCTTCCGCGCTCGGAGTCCCCTCACCGCTCCTGATCCGTGCCTTCGGGGTCAGGTCTTTATTGTTAGCCTCATGGGACCCCAACCCTAAAGACAGCCCCCTGATTCAGTTTCGGCACAGGGTCTATTTTACGCTGCCATTCCCTGCACGGGCGAGCGCTTCTGCGCCTCCGGAGGATTCGGCCGAAGACGAAGAGCAGGCCGGGGGACGCAGTGCCGGGGCGGTCGTTTTCGGCCGATCGACGATCGGCCGCTACGGAAGATTCGCCGTCGGCGACGGCTCCCACGACGGGGGTTCGTAGCGGCCTGCCGTCGGCAGGCCGGGGGGCCCGGTGCCGGGCCGATGGGTTCGGCCGATCCCCTTCGGTGGAAGCCCGCGAGGGTAGTCCTCAGGGCAAGCGCAATCGGCCGCTACGGAAGGTTCGCCGCCGCCGACGGCTCCCACAACGGGGGTCCGTAGGGGAGGGCCACCGTGCCCTCCCGTCGCCGTTCAGACACTACCCTTGTGCAGGGCACCACGGCGGGCGGGGACGGGGCCCCGCCCCTACGGTGAGGGTTGGCCATCGAAGGTTCGCCGTCGGCGACGGCTCCCACAACGGGGGTGCGTAGGGGAGGGCCACCGTGCCCTCAACGGGGATCCGTAGGGGAGGGCCACCGTGCCCTCCCGTCGCCGTTCATGCACGACCCTTGTGCAGGGCACCACGGCGGGCGGGGACAGGGCCCCGCCCCTACGGTGGGGGTCGGCCTTCGAAGGTTCGCCGTCGGCGACGGCTCCCACAACGGGGGTCCGTAGGGGAGGGCCACCGTGCCCTCCCGTCGCCGTTCACGCACTACCCTTGTGCGGGGCACCACGGCGGGCTGGACGGGACTGACCGGCAAAAGGAACACGCAAGAGCGCCCGCCCCCGGTGGGGAACCCTCCGATTGACAGAACTAGCGGCACCGCCTAGACTTAGCGTCACGGAGGCCATGAGTGAGCATGACCCAGGCGGCCAAGGCGGTTCGCCCTGATCGGGCGCGCAAGATGCCGGGCGAGCGCGGCCTCTCCCGTGCGGCCGCGGCGTGTTTTGCCGCCGCCTGCGTCCTGGCTGTCCTGGTTCTTCTTTCCTGGATCTTGGACCAATGGAAGGCCACCGCCATGGGCGCGGACTACGTTCCCGTGGCGCCGAGCACGGCTCTGCTCTTCCTGGGACTTGGCACCGCGGGCCTGCTCCGCGTCTGGCGTCCCGGATCGCAAGGGACCCGGCAGGCCGCGCGGGCCGCCATCGGTGTCACGCTGGGCATGGCCCTTTTGGTTTGGGCAGGGTACGTGCTCGGGGTTCGGCTGCCCGTGGAGCGCTGGCTCTCCCAGACCACGAGGACGGTGGGGGCCATTCCGGCGGGCTTCATGTCCCCGCTGACGGCCGCCGTCTTCCTTCTGGCCGCCTTTTCGCTCCTCTTTCAGCTCCCGCTTTTGTCACGCCGCTTGTGGCAGCGCCAGACCGCGGCGGTTCTGGCGCTCGCCGTCGTGGTGCACGGGGCGGGCGTGGCTCTTGGGTACGCCCTTCGGGTCCCGGTGCTCTACGGAGAAGCCGTCGTCCCCATGGCCGCCTTAACAGCCTATATGTTTCTCTTGCTGGGGTCAGGCCTGCTCTTCATGGCCGGCGGCGACGTCTGGCCTCTCGGGCTGTTTGTTCCGCAGGATGTGAACGCCCCCTTGCGGCGGCGCTCGGCCGTGGGCCTTCTGGCCCTCTTTCTTATCTTCGCGGCGGCCATCGGCGCCACGTCCTATTTCTACGCCGAACGGCTGGCGAAGGACGCCGAGACGTCGGCCTACGAAACCCTGGCGGCCATCGCCAACCTGAAGCTGCACGAAATCGCCGCGTGGCGCGGCGAACGGTTGGGCGACGCCGCGGCCATGGCGGGAAATCCCCTGGCCTGCGGCGCGGCGGCGAGCGTTCTCGACGGGACCGCCGGCCCCGCGGCCCGGGAGAAAGTGGGCCGGTGGCTCGCCTCCCTCCAGGTGTACGCCGGATACCGGAGCATCTGTCTGGTGGACCGGGAAGGCCGGGTGGTGCTCTCGGCGGGCGAACCCGTTCAGGGGCTCGGTCCTCCTGGAAAGGCCGCCTTGGAGCAGGCCGTCACAACGGGAAAGCCGGTCTTCACGGACCTGCACAGGCCTCAGGAGGTCCCCTACATCCACCTGGACCTGCTCGCTCCCATCCGGGCGTCCGAGCGCGGCCCCGTGGTGGGCGCGGTGATGATCCGCATCGATCCGGGGGCGTACCTCTACCCGCTCTTGGCCTCCTGGCCCGCGCCCACTCGGACGGGCGAGACCCTCCTGGTTCGGCGGGAGGGGAACGAGGTGGTGTTTGTGAGCCCGCTTCGGTTCAGACGCGGCGCGGCACTGGACCTTCGCTTGCCGGTAGGCACGCCGTCCCTGCCTGCATCCCTGGCCGCCACGGGCAAAGAAGGGGATGTCGAGGGGCGCGACTACGCGGGCCGCGAGGTGCTCGCCTATGTGCGCTCCATGCCCGGCTCCCCCTGGTCCATCGTCTCCAAGGCCGATCGGAGCGAACTCCTGGAGCCCGCCCGCCGAGCCGCCCGGGGCATTTTCCTCACGGCCCTCTTCATCATCCTCGCCATGGGCGGGGCCATGGCCTCCGTCTGGCGGCACCAGGCCGTGAACGCGCTGCGCGCGCAGGTGGCCGCCAGCCAGGAGCGGCACGCGCTCCTGAAGCACTTCGAATACCTCGTCAAGTATGCCAACGACATAATCTTGCTCGCCGACGCCCGGGGACGGTACGTCGAAGTGAACGACGCCGCGCTCCGGTGCTACGGGTACACGCGAGAAGAGATGCTGGCGCTGAACATCGTGGACACGCGAGCTCCCCAAGTGCGGGCGGACCTGGCGGAGACGATGCGCCAGCTCGTGAGCGCGGGCGAAGCGGGCACGCGCTTCGAGACGGTGCACCAGCGCAAGGACGGGTCCACCTTCCCCGTGGAGATCAGCGCGCGCTTCATCGACGTGGAGGGATCGACGTTCTATCAGGCCATCGTGCGGGACATCACCGAGCGGAAGAGAATCATGGAGGAGCACCAAACCGCCATAGAGTTCCTTCGCATCGTGAACGAGAACCTTGGACTGCGCGGCCTCATCGGCGCCGTGACGGCCTTCATTCAAGAGAGATCGGGATGCGAGGCCGTGGGCATCAGGCTCCATCAGGGGGAGGACTACCCCTACTACGAAACGCGCGGTTTTCCCGCTGAATTTGTGGTACTCGAAAACAGCTTGTGCGCGAGGGACGACTCCGGTGAAATCTTCAGGGACAGCAAGGGAGATCCACGCCTCGAATGCATGTGCGGCAACGTGATCTGCGGGCGCTTCAATCCCGCCAAGCCCTTCTTCACGCCTGGCGGGAGCTTCTGGTCCAACAGCACGACGCGCCTGCTGGCCACCACGACGGACGCGGACCGCCAGGCGAGAACCCGAAACCGATGCAACGGTGAAGGGTACGAATCCGTGGCCCTCATCCCCCTTCCGCTGGGCGACAGGAGGCTCGGCCTGCTCCAAATGAACGACCACCGGCCAAACATGTTCACCCTGGAGGGCATCGAGCTCTGGGAGCGGCTCGCCGGGTATCTGGCCGTGGCCCTCTCGAAACGGCAAACGGAAGAGGCCTTGCTGGCGAGCGAGGACAAATTTAAATGTGTGTTCGAGAACTCGGTCATCGGCAAGTCCATCACCGACCCGTCGGGCGAACTTCACGTGAACAAAGCCTTTTGTGAGATGCTGGGATACACGGAAGGGGAGCTCGCCCATCGCACGTGGGCGGAGATCACCCATCCCGACGACATGGAGGCCAGCCAACGGGCCTTCGACACGATCACCTCGGGCGAAAAGGACTCCGTGCGATTCACCAAGCGCTACCTCCATAAGGATGGAAGCGTGGTGTGGGCCGAGGTGGGCCTGAGCGTCAGGCGGGGCGGCGGCGGGGAAGTGCTCTACTTTATGACCGCCGTCAATGACATCACCGCCCGCAAGCGAGCCGAGGACGGCCTGGCCCGCAGTGCACAAGAGCTCGCCCGCCATGCCGATGAGCTGGCGCGCTCCAACGCGGAGCTCCAGCAGTTCGCCTACGTGGCATCCCACGACCTTCAAGAGCCCCTGCGCATCATCAGCAGCTACGCCCAGCTTCTGGACCGGCGCTTCGGGGCCAAACTGGACGGCGAGGCGAAGGAGTTCATGGCGTTCATCGTGGACGCGGCCCAGCGCATGCAGCGCCTCATCAACGACCTGCTGGACTACTCGCGGGTGGGCACCAGGGGAAGCGGGATGGCCCCCGTCAACACCGGCGAAGTCCTGGCCGAGGCCATGGCCAATCTAAAATTGGCCATAGAGGAGGCGGGAGCCGAGATCACCAGCGACAGCTTGCCCACGGTTCTGGGCGATCGAAGGCAGCTCGTCCAGCTCTTCCAGAACCTCCTGAGCAACGCCGTCAGGTTCAAGGCGTCCTCGCCCCCGCGCATCCACGTCTCGGCTTCGAAGAAGGGCCGGGAATGGGTCTTTTCTATCCAGGACAACGGCATCGGCATCGATCCCCAGTTCAAGGATCGCATCTTCATCATCTTCCAGCGCCTCCACGGACGGGAGGAGTATCCGGGCACGGGCATCGGGCTGGCCATCTGCCAGAAGATCGTCCAGCGGCACAAGGGAAAAATCTGGGTGGAGTCCAGGCCCGGTGAAGGTTCCACGTTCTTCTTCACGCTGCCGAAGGGATGAGGGGGGGATTGGGAAATAGATCGGA
>JAKAKG010000105.1 GCA_021813555.1 Acidobacteriota bacterium | reverse complement strand
TAGCCGCGCTGCTGGGCGCCATCATTTGGAACCTCATCACGTGGTGGAAGGGGCTCCCCTCCTCCTCGTCCCACGCGCTCATCGGGGGCATCGTAGGGGCGGTGGTGGCCCGGCACGGCTTCGGCAATTTCCACGTGGCGGGGCTCAAGCTGATCGCTCTGGCCCTCCTCTTCTCCCCCATCGCCGGCTTCATCGTGGGGAATCTCACCATGGTGGCCACCTACTGGATATTCCGCAAGACGGCCCCCGGCAAACTCAACCGCTGGTTCAAGGTCTTCCAGGTAGTCTCCGCTTCTCTCATGGCCCTTTCTCATGGAGGGAACGACGCGCAGAAAACCATGGGCCTCATCACCATGGCCCTCGTGGCCGGCGGCTTCGTCGTGCCTGAGGCGGGCGCCTTCCCCATTCCCTTCTGGGTGATCCTCGCCTGCGCCGCGTCCATGGGGCTTGGCACGGCCGCGGGAGGATGGCGCATCATCAAGACGGTGGGCCGGAAGGTGCTTACCCTGCAGCCCGTTCACGGCTTCGCCGCGGAAACCTCCGGGGCGGCGGTCATCTTCGCCGCCACCGCCTTTGGCGCCCCCGTGTCCACGACCCACGTGATCTCCTCCGCCATCATGGGCGTGGGATCGTCCCAGGGCCTCAAGGGCGTGCGCTGGAGCATCGTCAAGCAGATCGTCTCCGCGTGGATTATGACCTTGCCTGCCTCCGCGCTCATGGCGGGCCTCATCAGCTGGGGGCTCAAATTCATCATCGGTTAGAGATCCTGCCCCCTTGCCACTCCAACTGTACGGCATGGTAAAGTACCGGCATTAGCGGTCCGAGATTCCCGGGCCTGGAGGGGCGTGGGGTGAAAAACGTCGGCATCCTCATCTCAGGCCGCGGCTCCAACATGGCCTGCCTTCTGGACGCCATGTCGAGCGGCCGGATTCGGGCCCGGTGCGCCCTTGTCCTGTCCAACCGCCCCGATGCTCAAGGCCTGGATCTTGCCCGGGGCCGCGGTATCCGAACGGCCGTCGTGGACCACAAGGCCTCGTCCTCCCGCGAGGAGCACGACGCGAAGGTCGTGGAGGCTCTGAGGGAGGCCGAGGTGGACGTGGTCTGCCTGGCGGGCTACATGCGCCTGCTCTCGCCTGTTTTCGTGCGGGCCTTCAAGGACCGAATCCTCAACATCCATCCGGCACTTCTGCCCGCATTTCCCGGCCTTCACGTGCAGCAGCAAGCCTTGGATGCGGGAGTGCGGTTCTCCGGGTGCACCGTGCATCTCGTGGACGAGGAGGTGGACCACGGCCCCATCGTCCTCCAGGCCGTCGTGCCCATTTTGCCGGCGGACAGCGAGGAGAGCCTCTCACGGCGCATCCTCTCCTACGAGCACCGCCTCTATCCCCTCGCCCTGGAGCTCGTGTGCGAAGGGCGGGTGACGGTGGAAGGGCCCCGGACCCGGCTGGACCTCACCCCTGAACGCTACAGGACCATCCTCGAATGCCTCATCTGGAACGGAGACACCCCATGACCATGAGCACCGGCGACGCCCTCGCCTACCTGACGAAAGGCGCCGTGAACCTGGTGGACGAGGCCCTCCTCCTGAAGAAGCTCCAGCGGGCGGAGAAATCCGGGGAGCCGCTGGTCATCAAGGCGGGCTTCGATCCGTCGGCCCCCGACTTGCACTTGGGACACACGGTGGTCCTTCGCAAGATGAAGCACTTCCAGGACCTGGGCCACACCGTGGTCTTTGTCATCGGGGATTTTACCGGCATGATCGGCGATCCCACGGGCAAAAAAAGCACCCGCCCGCAGCTCACCCGGGAGCAGGTCGCGGAGAACGCCCAAACGTACCGCAGACAGGTCTTCAAGATCCTGGACCGGGAAGCGACCTCCATCCGGTTCAACTCCGAGTGGCTCTCCCAGCTCGGCGCCGAGGGCTTCATCCGCCTCGCCGGCAAGTACACGGTGGCCAGGATGCTGGAGCGGGACGACTTCAAGAAGCGCTTCCACGGACAGTTGCCTATCCACATCCACGAGTTTCTCTACCCCTTGGCCCAAGCCTACGACTCGGTGGCCCTTAAGGCGGACGTTGAACTGGGGGGGACGGACCAGCTCTTCAACCTCCTCGTGGGCCGCGATATCATGCGCGAGTATGGACTGGAGGAGCAGGTGGTCCTTACGGTACCTCTCCTGGAGGGTACCGACGGGGTGGAGAAGATGTCCAAATCCCTCGGAAATTATATCGGGATCAATGAAGCGCCCGAGGACATCTACGGCAAGGTGATGAGCATTTCGGACGCCATGATGTGGCGGTATTACCTCCTCACGACCGACCTGGCCCCTTCGGAGGTGGACGATTTGAAAGCCAAGGTCGCCTCCGGCGCCCTCCATCCCATGAAGGCCAAGAGGGATCTGGCGGCCACCCTCGTTTCCTATTACCATGGCGCTGGCGCGGCCGAGGGCGCGGCCGAGCACTTTGATCGGGTGTTTTCCAAGAGGGAGGACCCGGAGGGCATGGAGGAAGCCCGCATCGCCCTCGCCCCGGAGGCCCTTCCCCTGTATAAGCTGCTGGTGGAGCTCGGGTTGTGCTCTTCGGGGAACGAGGCCAGGCGCCTTCTGGAGCAGGGGGGCGTGACGCTCGACGGGGAAAAGGTTACCGACACGAAGGCCTTGCTTTCCAGAAACGCCAAGGCGTGCTATGTTCTTCGGGTGGGGAAATTGAAGTACCGCAAAGTCATCGTCGAATAAGGAGCCGCCATGGCCTTCTTGACCGCCCTCGCCCTCTTCGGCACCATCGGAACGCCGGAACTCATCATCATCCTGATCATCCTCGTGCTGATTTTCGGCGCGTCCAAGCTTCCCCAGCTGGGCGGGGCCATGGGCAAGACCATCAAGAACTTCAAGTCGGAGATGCGCGACGGCATGGCGGAGGAACCCAAGAAAAACGGCGGTTCGGCGGCCTCGGCCGAAGCGCGCTTCTGCGCCAAGTGCGGCGCGGCGGTGCCCGATCCGGAGGCTGCCTTCTGCCCCAAATGCGGGAAGGCCCTATCTTGAGCGTTTAAGCGAGCATCCACGGCCTGCCGGCGGGAAGGGAGAGCCCGCTCTGGTTGGCCGAAACGTCACCTGCCGGGCGGGGGGGAATGTTACCCCTGTCCGGCTTTTGCATCTTAGAGTTGGGAAAGTTAGGGCTTAGAGCAGACAACCCGTCATTCACCGGCCCGGCAAAACCTTCGGAAAGGAGGTGGGACGAGAGTCGGATCCTGGATCAACCGGCCGCGCATAAAGGTCGGGGGGGAGAAAGGGATGACGGGAATGGGTATGAAACATCTGACCAAACTGGGTGTCACAACCGTTCTAAGCACCATCCTTCTAAGCTTCATCGCCCTTCCATCGCTTGCCCAGACTGACTCTGAAACGCTCCAAAAGCTTATCCAGCGCGTCGACCAGCTCGAAAAGAGCCTGGCCGAAACGAAAGCTCAGCTCGCGGAGGCCCAAAAGACCGTAGCCGAGCTTCCGGCCGCCCAGGCCGAGAAAGTCGCAGCTCCTCCCGTGACTGTCAAAACGGGCGGAGGCGAGGTCCTCACCATCAAGGGCTTCATTGACGGGACCTTTTTCTCCCAGGACCAATCCTTCGAATTCGGAAACGGCCAGAACGCGCAGTGGCCTTCGCCGCCGCAATCCGCGCATAACCGGTGGTTCAGCGGCGGAGACATGCGCAACACTAGGCTCACCCTAGATTTTGATGGCCCCAAGCTCGCCAACGGCTGGAAGGTCCACAGCGTGATCGAGGGCGATTTCTTCGGGGGCTACAACGGAACGGGAGCCTTCAGCAACGAGCAGGAGACGCCGCGCCTACGGCTGGCCTACGTGGACATGCAGAAGGGCGGAACGACCATAAGGCTCGGGCAGGACTGGTCTCCCCTCTTCGGCAACGTGCCTGTTTCCATGTCTCACATTGCTTTCCCACTGGGGTACGGCTCCGCCGGTGACATCGGCTGGCGATTCCCGGGCCTCTACATTTACCAGGATCTGACGGGCAAGAACGCCTCCACGAAGGTGCAGTTCGTGGGAGGAATCTTCCAGGGCTCCTGGAACGGCCCAGGCAACAATCTTGGATGGCAGAGCGCCGGGAGCGTAGGTTTCCGGCCCCAGATCGAAGCGCGCTTCAATTTCAGCGGGAAGTTCTCCCCGAACGCGGCGTGGAGCGCCTACATCGTCGGCCACTATGACTCCAAGAATCTCGCGGGCGTCAACGGGCTCAACCCAGGGCCTGGCCCCAAGCACGACACCCTAAGCGGCAAGGCCTATGAGGCGGGTTACAAGTTTGACGTCGCCAAGTTCATGCTCCAGGGCAACGTCTACTACGGCCGCGCCATCGGGCAACAGTTCGGCAACCTCACCCAATTCGGAGACATCTCCGGCTGGGGCGGGTGGATGCAGGTGGGCTACAACTTCACCGACCGCTTTTCCGCCTTCGCCTTTTACGGGGTTGACAACCCGAACGACAACGATGTCCGCCAATGGGTCTCCGCTGGCGGCAGACTCAAGAACTGGCAGAGCGACGTGATGTTCCGCTACAAGATCGGGCCGTACGCCCTTGGCCTCGAGTGGCTGCACGCGCAGCTGGACTCCTACTCCGCGATCACCTCCCCCGTCATGACGACCGACGGCAACCAAATCGCCTTGAGCGTGATGTACTCCTTCTAGGCGCGGGTCACTCGGGTACGTTGTGAATGGACGGCACGTCTCAAGGGAGGTTCGCATGAACCGTTGGTTTGTTGTGCTCGGAGCCCTTCTCATCCAACTCAGCCTTGGAGCCATCTACGCATGGGCGGCCTTCGCGGGAGCTCTGACGGCGAAGAATGGCGACTTCCGCTTCACGGCGGCCGAGAGCCAGTGGGTCTTCTCGGTAGGCCTGGCGGTGTTCGCGGTGGTCATGGTCCTGGCCGGAAAGTGGCAGGCTAAAGTAGGGCCCCGCATGGTCGCCGCGCTGGGCGGCATCCTTCTCGGCGCCGGATACATCCTTGCTTCGTTCTTTGGCGGAACGTTCTGGGGCATGCTCGTTTGCATCGGAATCATCGGCGGCGCGGGCATCGGCCTCGCCTACGTCTGTCCCATCGCGGTGGGCATCCAGTGGTTCCCAAAGAACAAGGGCCTCATTACCGGCATCGCCGTAGCCGGATTCGGATTCGGCGCGCTGATCTGGGTCAAGCTGGCCGGTCCCTGGGCGAATCTGATCAAGGCCTACGGCGTTCTGGGCACCTTCAGGATTTACGGGATCATCTTCCTCGTCGCCGTCCTGGTGGGTTCCATTTGGATGGTTAAGCCCAAGGAGTTTGAAGCGGCCGCCAAGGGAGCGACGGGGGCCGGCATACCCACCGGCATGCTGCCCAGCCAGACCCTGAAAACTCCCCAGTTCTACATCATCTGGCTCACCTTCATGATCGGCGCTGGCGCCGGACTCATGGTCATCGGCATCATCGCCCTCTTCGCCAAGGACGCCCTCGTGGCTTCGGGGATTGACGGGGCCCAAGCGGCTCTCATGGCGGGCACGGCCATGGGCGTCTTCTACGCCATCGCCAACGGCATCGGCCGCATCGCGTGGGGCTCCTTCTCCGACAAACTCGGGCGGAAGCGCTCCATCGTCCTCATGTGCCTCATCCAGGGCGTCATGATGTTCGCCTTCTATTTTATGGCGGGCAATGAATATGCGCTCTACCTGGGCGCCGCCATCATCGGGTTCAATTTCGGCGGCAACTTTGCCCTCTTCCCGGCCATCACGGCCGACTTCTTCGGGTCCGCCACCGTGGCACGGAACTATGGGTGGGTCTTCACGTCCTACGGCGTGGGTGGCATCCTGGGACCCGTGATGGCCGGCTACTTCAAAGACATGGGTGCCGGGCAAGGCGTCTCCGCCTGGATGCCCGCGTTCATGATCGCCGGGTGCTGCCTGATCGTGGTGGCCCTCGCCATGAGCCGGATCAAGGCTCCGCAGGCCATCGGCGCGGCGGCTCCCGCGGCAGGGACGGCGCCCTTGTCGGCCGCCCCGGCGAGATAAGGACCTCGCGTTGAGCGTCGCTATTTTAATAGGTTGGAGGCAATCTTTCGGAGACTGCTATGGCTGACGAAAAAGACAAGGCCGTCCAAATGGTCCTCCAAGATACGACGGCCAATCCGGCGCCCTTGGGGCTCCTCGGCTTCGGTATGACGACCGTCCTGCTGAACCTGGCCAACGCCGGGATCATCCACCTGAGCGCCATGGTCCTCGCCATGGGCATTTGCTACGGCGGGCTGGCGCAAATCATCGCGGGCATCGAGGAGTGGAAGAAGAAGAACACTTTCGGCGCCACGGCCTTCACATCTTACGGTACCTTCTGGTGGTCCTTCGTGGTGCTCCTCCTGCTTCCCAAGACGGAGATGGGCAGCGCCTTCGCCCTGGACACGGCCGGCGTTATCGCCTACCTGATCATGTGGGGCATCTTTACCCTGGTCATGTTCATCGGCACGCTCAGGCTCAACCGAGCCCTGCAAGTGGTCTTCCTCAGCTTGACCATCCTCTTTTTCCTGCTCGCCGCCAAGGACGCGACGGGGAGCGCGTCCTTAGGCACCTTCGCCGGCTACGAGGGGATCTTCTGCGGCTTGTCCGCCATCTATGCGGGACTTGCGCAGGTCTTGAACGAGGTCTATGGACGGACGGTCTGGCCCCTTGGCCCCGTGAAGTGAACTGGCCCGCGGGCGACAAAACCACGCTTGGAGGTAATGAATGGCGACCAGAGACACCACCGAACCCAATGAAGCGCAGCTCGCGGTACACTGGAAGGAAGAGGAGCTCTACCAGCCCCCCGCTTCTTTCGTGGCTCAGGCCAATCTCGCGGATCCGGCGGTCTTTGAACGATTCAGCGAGAAGAACTTCCCCGAGTGCTACAAGGAGTACGCCGACCTGCTGACCTGGTACAAGCCCTGGACGCAGACCCTGGACACGTCCAATCCCCCCTTCTGGAAGTGGTTCGTAGGAGGAGAGATCAACGCCTGCTTCAATTGCGTGGACCGGAACCTGGCGAAGAACCGGAACAAGACGGCCCTTCACTTCGTCCCGGAGCCGGAGAACGAACCTATCCAGCACGTGACCTATCAGGAGCTCTGGGTGCGGGTGAACGAGTTCGCGGCGCTCCTGCGCGATTTCTGCGGGCTCAAGCGCGGCGACCGCGTGACCCTGCACCTGCCCATGACCGCCGAATTGCCCATCACCATGCTGGCCTGCGCGCGCCTCGGCGTCATTCACTCGCAGGTCTTCAGCGGCTTTTCGGGCCAGGCCTGCGGCGAGCGGATCGCCGATTCCCAGAGCCGCGTGCTCATCACCATGGACTCCTATTACCGCGCGGGCAAGCTCCTCGACCACAAGAAGAACGCCGACATCGCCGTGGACAAGGCCAAGGAGGAGGGCGCCCCGCCCGAGAAGGTGCTGGTGTGGGAGCGCTATCCCGGCAAATACTCTGCTGAGACGCCGCTGGTCGAAGGCCGAGATTTCATCATCAACGACCTCCTGCCCAAATACCGGGGCCACCGCATCGAGCCCGAGCACATGCTCGCCACGGACCCCCTGTTCCTCATGTACACCAGC
>JAKAKG010000037.1 GCA_021813555.1 Acidobacteriota bacterium | reverse complement strand
AGCCGGCGGGGCATTATACTGTTCACGAGATTGGTGCGCAGGTTGTCTTGAAGGCGGCGATGGTGAAAGCCTGCGCGAAGGAGGTGGGGCGTGCGCGTGGTAGCCGTTGCATCGGTGAATCCGCAGGAAGCGAGGGCCATCGGTCTCGGGCTCGGCCTTCTGGCCAGGGCCGACCTTCGCGTGGAGCACGTGCAGCCCGAGGAAACCCTCGTGGACCGGCTCGTCCTTCAGGACCCGCCGGACCTTCTCCTCCTGGACGCCGACATGGCCAGGTTTCAGCCTTTCCTCGCCATCAAGGCGCTCAGGCGGTTCAGCGCCTTCATGCTCCTGCCCATTTTCGTGGTGTCCGAGGTGGACCGTGCCGAGGATGCCCGGACGGCCGGGGCTACGCGGTTTTTCAGAAAGCCGGTCCAAGAGAAGGACCTGGAGGACGCCCTGGCGCGCTACGTGAAGCCCGTCCTGCGCAAGGCGCCGCGCAAGGGGTTGCGGGGGCCCTGCGTGGTGTCCAAGGGGGGGCTCAAGTACGAGGGGCGCATCAGCGACGTCTCCATTTTGGGGGCGCAGGTAGTGGTCTCCGACCGGATTCCCGTGGGAACCATGATCCAGCTTGGCTTTGCCCTCATCATGCAGAAAACGCCCCACGTCATCCGGGTCAACGCGCGCGTCGTGCGGGAGGTGCCGGGGGGATACGGCCTGGCCTTCAGCGCCCTGGACCAGCAGGCGCGGGGGCTCATCGCGGCCTTCGCCAAGGCGTGAGCACCTGGCGGCATGAGACCAGAAGGATGACGCATTCATCGAGCATCAGAAGGCCCAAGGGTACGCCGCGATAGAACAATCGGTTCAGGCGTAGCTCCTCGTTGCGGTTTAATCCTTTACTTTTTACGTTTTACTATTACCTTTTCACTATCCTTTCAGGGGGATGTCATGCGATCCGTCAATCCGGCTACGGGAGAAACCATCCGCGACTACCCGGAACATGGGCCAGGAGAGGTCAAGGCCATCCTGGCACGCGCCCTGGATGCCTTTCACGCATGGAGGGGCGTGCCTTTCGCCGAGCGGCGAGCCCTCATGAGGGGCGCGGCGGCGGAGCTTCGCCGCCACCAGGAGGACTATGCGCGGCTCATGACCGCCGAGATGGGGAAAACCTTCGCAGCGGCCAAAGCCGAGGCGGAGAAGTGCGCCCTGTGCTGCGAGTTTTACGCCGACCATGGCGAGGCCTTCCTGGCGCCCGAGGCCGTGGCCACGGACGCCTCCCGCAGCCTGATTCGGTACGATCCCCTGGGGCCCGTCCTGGCGGTGATGCCCTGGAACTTTCCCTTTTGGCAGGTGTTTCGTTTTGCCGCTCCGGCCCTCATGGCCGGCAACGTGGCGCTCCTGAAGCACGCATCCAACGTGCCCGGATGCGCCCTGGCTATCGAGGCCATTTTCAAGGAGGCGGGCTTTCCCCTGGGCTGTTTCCAAACGCTCATGATCGGGTCCGGGGCCGTGGACGCGGTCATCGCTGACCCCGCCGTCAAGGCGGTGACCCTCACGGGGAGCGAACCCGCGGGCATGGCCGTGGCGGCGGCGGCGGGGCGCGCGCTGAAGAAGACGGTCCTGGAGCTGGGCGGCTCGGACCCCTTTATCATCCTCGAAGACGCCGACATCCAGGCCGCCGCGCGCACGGCGGCCCAAGCCCGGTGCATCAACAACGGGCAGAGCTGTATCGCCGCCAAGCGCTTCATCGTGGTGGAGCCCGTGGCGGAGGCTTTCGAACAGGCCTTCTTGGCGGCCATGGGGGCTTTGCGCGTGGGCGACCCCATGGATCCGGCGACGGACGTGGGGCCCATGGCC
Source organism: Acidobacteriota bacterium (assembly GCA_021813555.1). Classification (GTDB taxonomy): domain Bacteria; phylum Acidobacteriota; class UBA4820; order UBA4820; family DSQY01; genus JAKAJA01. The sequence goes on along the minus strand of JAKAKG010000037.1, from coordinate 36,240 downwards.
CGCGTGGATCTTCGCAGGGAGTTGCACGACCAGGTGGAGCGCTCCGCCGCGGCGGGCGCCGTGCTCAGGCTCGGCGGCAAGCCCATGGAGGGGGAAGGCGCCTTCTACCCGCCCACGGTCCTGACGGGGGTGAAGCCGGGCATGGCCGCCTTCGACGAGGAGACCTTCGGCCCCGTGGCGGCCGTGATCCGCGCCAAGGACGCAGGGGAGGCCGTGTCCCTGGCCAACCGGTCGCCCTTCGGCCTCGGGGCGAGTCTGTGGACGAAAGACCTGCGGCGCGGCGAGGCTCTGGCCACGCAGATCGAATCGGGCTCCGTCTTCATCAACGGAATGGTCAAAAGCGACCCCCGCCTGCCCTTCGGCGGCGTCAAGCGCTCCGGTTACGGCCGGGAGCTGAGCGCCTTCGGCATCCGCGAGTTCGTCAACATCAAGACGGTGTGGATCGCCTGATCCTCAACGAATGTTTGCCGCACAGATGGCAGGGCCCCTGAGAAAAGACCGCGTTCACAGGGAGGAAAGGAGGCAGCGGAGGGTTTAAGTGGCATGGTTTCCTCCCGTCCTACAATCCTCCCTGTTCAGCGCGCAAGGTTCACGGCTGGTCCATCAAGCTCGGGTGCCTGGGTGGATCATTCTCTTTTCCTTGCGGCATAGGCGGCGGCGGGATACCCCACGAAGTGGTAGAGGTTGGACGGCGCCGTCACACCGAGCCCCGGCGTCTTCACCGGGAGCTGGGGCCACCCCACGGAGGTGGCGTAGGCCAAGGGCCAGCCTTGCAGGGTGGTGCCCTGAACCGAGGCGAGGTTCTCCAGCAGGAGCAGGCCGAGAGGGACGCAGTAGCGCCCGCACCAGGTGAGGCGGTACTGGGCCGGGTCCCTGGGGTCGCAGAAGGCCTCGAAGGCCTGCTGCACCTTGGCAGCGGTCATGGTTCCCGCCAGCGGCCCCGTGAGGAGGGTGCGGTCCGCGGCACAGGCCTTGGTGTAAGCCTCCACGCCGCCCTGTCCGTGCGGCGTGTAGTTGAAATCGGGACCGTAGTGAACGGCGTCGGAGGAGATCACCACCGCCACGTCCCGCCCGAGCACCCAACCGCGCGCCTTGAGGCTGGAGGCGAGGGCGGTTCCCAGGTGTGCCGCCAGCCCTTGCATCCGGCTCGAATCCATGACGGGGACGATGATGGGCACGATGTCCAGGTCCGGGGTCTGATGTTTGAGCCAGTAGACGACGGCTTCCACCGAGTGCTCCGAATCGTGCATGGCGGCGCTCTGGACCACGTCTTCTTTGGGGAGATGGGCCAGAAGGTCTTCCCTGAGCGAGGAAACGGGAACCTCTCCGTCGGGGCTTCGCCACGCCCGGTAAGGGTCGAAGACGAGGGCGTCCTTGGCGCCAAACTTGCGCCATCCGTGGAATACGCCCAGCACGATGACGTGTCTGGCCTTCACGAGCGGCAGCACGGCCCGGTAGACGCGGCCCGCGTAGAGGTAGTCGTCGTGGGGACAGATCACGCCCCAGACGGGGCCTCCGGGTGTTGTCCCCAGCGTGTCCGGGGCCGGTCCCAGAGCGGACAGGGACCAGGCTTCGGCCATCTGCAGTGCGGTGGAGGCGAATCCCACGGCGTCCTTCTGGCCGCGGACGTCGCCCTGTGAGGGGAGTCCCATGTCCTTCCGGACTTGGTCGAGTGTAGGCAGCTTGGGGTGTTCACCGGTGCCCCCCGCGCGTACCGAGAGGAGGACCGCCACCAGCGCGAGGAACAGCAGAGATCGCATGGGTTCACCTCCAGCAGCCAGCTAGCCTGTGATTTGGGTCCCCTTGGTCTCCGGAAGGGTCCACACCCAGAGGCCCGTAAAGAGGGCGAAGAAGGCTCCGATGGAGATGCCAGCCCCCAGGCCGTTCCCTCGGGCAATGGGGAGGGTGGTGACCCAGGTGATGATGACCGGCGTGAAGAACTGCACGCCCCTGGAGAGGTTGAAGGCCACCCCCATGGCGCTGTTCCGGATGCGCGTGGGGAAAAGTTCGGAGAAAATGGGGCCGTAGCCCGAAAAATTGCCGGTCCCCAGCCCTACGAGGACCATGAAGACCAGGGGCATCCATGGGAACCGGTCGATGGTCCCCCAGAACCACGTGATGCCCAGGAGCCCCAAGGCCCACACCATGGAGTACGCGGAATAGGCCCATCGCCGTCCCTTCCAGTCGGCCACCACCCCGAAGGAGAGGTAGCCGGCAAAGGCCGCCACCTGGGTCAGAATCATCCACAGGCCGCTCTTCACCAAGGAGAAGCCCAGATGGTCGTAAAGGTACTTGGGCATCCACGTGTAGGTGAACCAGTAGGCCGACATGTCCGCCACGGCCAGGACGAGCCCCAGGAGAAAGAGCTTGCGCAGGAGGCCGTCGGCGCGAAGCTCGCGCAGGAGCCCGGGGGCCCGCGCCGTGAGCCCGCGGCGGCTTGACGTCCACACGTCCGATTCGGGCATGTGGCGCCGGATGATCACGACGAGCCCCGCGGGGAGGAGGGAGATGAAGAAGCAGGCGCGCCACCCCCAGTCGGGGCCGAAGAGGGATACGAAGAAGGGCTCCACGAAGGAGCCCACCACGGAGGCCAGCAGGATGCCGAGGGGGGCGCCCGTCTGCATGACGGCGGCGAAGCGCGCCCGCATCCTGGCCGGGAAGGTCTCCCCCACGAGAGTCTGCCCGGTGGCCCACTCCCCGCCCACCCCCAGGCCCGTCAGGATCCTGAACACAAGGAAGAGCCAGAAGGCGTGGGACATGCCGCACAGGAAGGTTCCCGCGGAGTAAGTCAAAAGGGTCCACGTGAGAACCCGTTTGCGCCCGAAGCGGTCCGCCAGGACGCCGAAGATGATGCCTCCCAGCGCGGTGGCCGCCAGGGTAGTGCCCAGAAGGAGGGAGAGCTCGTAGTCGCTCAGGGCCAAGCTGCGCTTGATGGGCACGAGAAGGAAAGACAGGAGCATGAGGTCGTAGAAGTCGAAGAGCCACCCCGCCCAGGCCATGCCCAGAATGACGTAATGTTTCCTCGTGGGGCGTTCGGATTCGTTCAGAAGACGGCCATCTCCGGAGTCCGCCATCGTCTCCCCCCGTGTGAATGGGTTTAAGCTAAGCCCGATGGCACCTGTTTGGCAAGCGCCAACCCATGGGGCCAGGTTTTGCATTTGATGGTGCTGCCGGTGCGCGCCGCGCGGAGGGTTCGATGAACGGACGTCCCATTGTCGTCGTGGGCGCGGGAGCTTCGGGCCTCATGGCGGCCATCTGGGCCGCGGGCCGCGGCCGCTCCGTGGTGCTGCTGGAAGGCACGAAGGACGGGGGCCGGAAGATCCTCATCAGCGGAGGAGGGCGGTGCAACATCCTCCCCTCGCTTTCGGCCCCCGAGCGGTTCGTCACAGATTCCTCCCCCAACATCCTCAAAAACCTGCTGCGCTCGTGGCCCCTCATCGAACAGCGGCGGTTCTTCGAGGTGGAGGCTGGGCTGGCGCTGGTCCTGGAAGAGGCGTTGGGCAAGCTCTTTCCCGAAAGCAACAGCGCGCGGAAGGTCCGCGACGCCCTCGTGACCCTGGCCCTAGGCAGGGGGGTAGAGATCCGGTTCGGCGTCCGCGCCAAGGGGCTCGAACCCGGCCCGGACGGGTGGAGGGTGAGCACCGACGAGGAAACGCCCGTAGCCGCCTCGGCGGTGATCCTTGCCACGGGGGGGCGGTCCGTCCCCGCCACGGGCAGCGACGGCTGGGGCCTGGATCTCCTTACGCGCCTGGGGCACCGGGTCCATCCGGCCTACCCGGCCCTCACGCCTCTTACGGCCGAGCCCCCCGTCCACGCGCACCTGTCGGGCATCTCGCTGGAGGTCACCCTGGAGGCGCCTGGACCGAAAAAGAAGATCACCATGAGGGGCGGCTTCCTCTTCACCCACCGGGGCTACAGCGGGCCGGCGATTCTGAACATCTCCCACATGGCCGTTCGCTCCCGGCTTGCGGGGGAGGCGAGGCAGCCCATTTTCGTGAAGTGGACGGAGCTGGATGCCAAGGGGTGGGAGCAGCGGCTGTTTCAGCACCGGCGAGTGGTGTCCTCCCTGCTGGCGGGTTACCTGCCCTCGCGGCTCGGGGAAACGCTCTGCAGGGAAGCGGGGCTTGAAGCAGGGGTGGCCACGGCACAGCTCCGGCGGGATCAGCGGCTCGCGCTCCTCCGCTGTCTTACGCGGTATTCCTTGCCCTGGACGGGCGACGAGGGGTACGCCAAGGCCGAGGTGACGGGGGGCGGGCTGGATTTGGGCGAGATCGACGCGAAGACCATGGAGAGCCGTCTTCACCGTGGACTTTTTCTTTGCGGAGAATTGCTGGATGCCTTCGGGCCCATCGGTGGCCACAACTTTCAGTGGGCTTGGACCACGGGGCGAGCCGCGGGCCTCGGCGCGGCGGGAAGGGAATGGATCTGACCACCAAGGCACGAGGGCACCAAGAGGCCGGCCAAGAGATAAAGGCGAACACTGAACCGCTAAGACGCGAAGAGCGCAGAGGGAACCAAGATGAACACTTGGGTTCAAAGCTAAAGGGAACCGTTCTTGGCATCCTTGGCGTCTTCGCGGTGAGACGTTCTGTCGTTGGATGCTTCCTGCTCCCCGCTTCCCGCTCCCTGCTCCCTGCTCCCGTCAATCGATCCCGCAGGCCCTCCGGGCGCGGGCGAGGGTGGTGGCGGCGATGGGTTCCACGCGCGCCGCTCCAGCGCGAAGGACGCCCTCCACGTAGTCCTTGTCCTTGGCAAGCTCCTTGCGCCGCTCCCTCGCGGGGCCGAAGGTTTCGTCCAGGACCTGGAGGAGGCGCTTCTTGGCGTCGGAGTATTTCAGGCCGCCCGCAAGAAAACGGTCCCGCCACTCGGCCTGCTCCTCCGCCGAAACGAACAGCTTCAGCAGGTTGAAGACGTTGTTCGAATCCGGGTCTTTGGGCGCGTCCACGGGAGCCGAGTCGGTGACCACGGAAAAGACCCGCTCCTTGAGCGCCTTCCCCTCCAGAAAAATGTCGATGGCGTTGCCGTAGGACTTGCTCATCTTCTGGCCGTCGATGCCGGGGACCACGCCCGCCTCGGGCAGGATTCGATCCTCGGGGATCACGAAAACCTCGGACTGGTAAAGGTTGTTAAATCGTCCCGCGATGTCCCGCGTGACCTCCACGTGCTGTTTCTGGTCCTTGCCCACGGGTACCACGTTGGAATCCACGATGAGGATGTCGGCGGCCATGAGCACGGGGTACGCGAAAAGGCCGTGGTCCGCCGGGATGCCTTTGGCCACTTTGTCCTTGTAGGAGTGGCATCGCTCCAGCAGGCCCATGGGGGTCACGGTGGTGAGGATCCAGGCCAGCTCGGGCACCTGGTGGATGTCCGACTGGCGGTAGAAGGTGCACTTTTGGGGGTCCAGCCCTAGCGCCAGATAGTCCAGGGCCACATCGCGGATGTGGTCGCGAAGGGCCTGGGGCTCCTTCACCGTCGTGAGGGCGTGGAGATCGGCGATGAAATAGAAGGCCTCGCCCTTGTCCTGGAGATCCAGGTGCTGCTTCATGGCTCCCAGGTAGTTCCCGACGTGGAGCTTGCCAGAAGGCTGGATGCCCGACAAGATACGCATGCGGCTCCTCCCGAAGGTCCTAGAGACTATCAGACAAGCAGCCGCACCGGCAAGACGCGGGGCCTGCCCCTCAGTTCACCGCGATGACGATGGGATCGGAGGCCACCGTGCCGCCGCGGCTGTCCACCACCGCCACCGCCGCCGTGTAAATCCCTGGCGAGGTGTAGACGTGCGATGGATTCTGGCTCGTGCTCGGCGCCGATCCGTCTCCGAAGTCCCAGGCGTAGATGTACGGGGCGGCGCCGCCCGACACCAGCGTGGTGAAGGTCACGAGGGCGGGCGCCGTGCCCGAGGATTGGTCCGCGGAGGCGGAAACGGCCAGGTCCCAATCCACGAGAGACTGCCCCGCGGCCCTCTGAATTCCCCCCACCATGAGGAAGGATTTTAGGCTGGCGGCCCCTTTCAGCTTGGCCTTCAGGCAGACGGCCACGGGCACGGTGACGGTGTGGACCGATTCTCCAGGCAGGGCCACGATGGGGTACTTCCACTTGGCCACCACGTTACCCTTGATATTTCTGAACTTGAGGAGGAGTTTGGCGGCGACGGGTTTGTTCTTGGGGCTCACGCTGCGGAAGGCCACCTCGCTGTCGCGGGTCGAGTAGACCACGGCCGTGGCCGGAACGTTCAGGACCCACCCGCGGCTCTCGGGCCTGGCTTCCGTGGCCGTCACCTTCAGCTGGGCCTCGGTCCGCCAGGGCCCCACGGTGCCCCGCAAGGTCACCGTTTCGCCCAGGGCGAAGGGGGCGAGCTGGGCCGGTGTTATGGAGAAGGACGCCTCTCGCTCGGCAGGCCCGGGCCCAACAGCGGAGTCGAAAACGGGCACCACGACCCGTCCATCCTCCGACAGGAGGTCGAACCGGCCGCTCAAGGCCGTTTTGAGTGGAGCTGGGACGCGGAAGGCGACGGCGCTCTCGGCGGTGATGTTCAGGGCCTGAGGCTGAGCCACCATGAGCCCCGCCGCCGGATGCCTTTGGGCATGGGCCGCCAGGCCGGCGGCCAGAAACGCCGAAGCGAGCAGAAGGGCTGTAAGTGGCCAGCGCTTGGATGTCGACATGGGTTCTCCTCCATGGAATGTCATGGGCATTGTAGCCTCCAGCGGCCCCCGCGGCCAGAGGGGGGCTTGGCAGGGTTCCCGAGTTGCCAGCCCTGGCCCTCCTCCTATACTCTTGAGACCGCAATAGAAAGGAGCCGGTCATGGCACAACACGTGGCACTCGTAACGGGGGGGAGCCGGGGCATCGGAGCCGCCATCGTGCGAGGGCTCGCGGCGAAGGGGTTCACCGTCGCCGTGAACTGCCTCAAGAACACGGAGCTGGCGGAAAAGGTTTTGGGGGAGATCGGGGGCCAAGGCGCCGTCTTCCAGGCGGACGCCCGCGATCACGGCCAGGTGGCCGCCATGGTGAAGGCCGTGGAGGCCAGGCTGGGCCCCGTGGAAGCGGCGGTGCACAACGCCAACATTCACTTCCCCATGGGACCCTTCTGGCGCCTGCCGTGGGATGAAGTGCGGGCCAAGCTCGAAGGAGAGCTGGGTGCTTTCCACGCCCTCGTGGCCGCCGTGGGGCCCGGCATGGTGGAGCGGAAGCACGGACGCATCGTGGCCGTCTCAAGTAGCCTTTCCCGGTTTGCGAGCGACGGCTTCGGCGCCCACGCCGCGGCCAAGTCGGCCCTCGACGGCGCCGTGCGCGTCCTTTCCCGTGAGATGGGTCCCAGCGGCGTCACCGTGAATGCCGTGGCTCCGGGCCTGGTGGAAACGGATGCCACGTCCCACCAGCCGGAAGAGATGAAGCGGGCAGTCGCCCTCTTCACGCCCCTTCGGCGCGTCGGGCAGCCCGAGGACATCGGGGGCGTCGTGGCCTTCCTCTGCTCCGAGGAAGCCCGGTGGGTGACGGGGCAGTACATCCCGCTCAATGGGGGAATCAATACGGTTTGAAAGAGCGAAACGAAAACGCGAGACGCGAAACGCGAGACGCAAATAACTAGGATGCGGGCGTTCATGAATGCGGGCCATGCCCCGTGCCCCGAGAGGAGTCTCCGATGATCTATCCGACCTTTGAACAGATGCGCGACGATGTGCATAAAACGGTGGAGCACTGCGGCGAGGCGGGCGGCCTCAAGGTAACCGATCCCCAGGCATGGCACGGGCCCCTGTGCGACAGCGTGGTTTGGACCGCCGTCTTCGCCCCCGATCCGGAACTTCGGGGCCGGGCGCGGTTCATCCTCAAAAACGTGGCCCGTGCCTTGGGCATTCACCTTGCCTCTATCCAGGACCTCTACCTCGCCTCGGGACGGGGGGAGGCCGGCCCCTTCACGGTGCCGGCCATGAACATCCGCGGCCTCAGTTACGACACGGCCCGGGCCTTCTACCGCGCGGCCAACGCCACATCCTGCGGAGCCTACGTCTTCGAGATCGCCAAGAGCGAGATGGGCTACACCGACCAGCGGCCCCATGAATACGTGGCGGTCATGCTGGCAGCGGCCATCCGGGAGGGCTTCACGGGCCCCGTCTTCATCCAGGGGGACCACTTCCAGGCCGCGGCCAAAAGTTACGCGCAGGACCCTGGCGCCGAGGTGGACCGGCTCCGCGCCCTCATTCGCGAGTCCATCGGGGCGGGCTTCTACAACATCGATATCGATTCCTCGACCTTGGTGGTTTTGGAGCGCCAAGGCCTGGGCGCACAGCAGCGGGACAACGGAGCCGTTTGCGCCGAACTCACCCGGTTCATTCGGGAGCAGGAGCCGAAGGGCACGACCGTCTCCGTGGGCGGCGAGATCGGCGAGGTAGGGGGCCACAACAGCACCGTAGAGGAGTTCGAGGCGTTCATGGGCGAGTACCGCAAGGGACTGGGGGAGGGCGTGCGCGGCATCTCCAAGATCTCGGTCCAGACGGGCACCAGCCACGGCGGCGTGGTCCTCCCCGACGGGACGGTGGCCAAGGTCAAGCTCGATTTCGGCGTCCTCAAGGCCATCTCCGAGTCGGCCCGCAGCCGTTACGGGCTAGGGGGAACGGTGCAGCACGGGGCCTCCACCCTGCCCGACGACATGTTCCACCATTTCCCGCAAAGCGGCGCCGTGGAGGTCCATTTGGCCACGGGCTTCCAGAACCTCATCTACGATCACCCCGCCCTCCCCGCCCAGTTCAAGGCCCACGTGTACGACCACCTGAGGGGCGCCTTCGCCAAGGAGCGCAAGGAGGGCGAGACGGAAGAGCAGTTCCTCTACAAAACTCGCAAGAAGGGTTTCGGCGGACCCCTGAAGCGGGAGTGGTGGTCCCTCCCCTCGGAGGTGCGCGAGGAGGTGGGGGCGGCCCTGGAAGCCAAGTTCGCTTTCCTCATCGGCCAGCTCGGTGTGAGGGATACGAAGGGGACGGTTGCCCGCTGGGTGAAGACCGAAACGCCCGCCCCGGACCGGGAAGCGGAGATCGCCGCCTGCAAGAAGGTAGTGGTGGAGGCGGCTGAGTCCAATCCGAGGGCGGACTGATTCTGGGGACAAGGGACAGGGGGCAGCATGGGGGCCCGCGTCCTGGGTTCACGTACAAACTCTTGACTAATGAGCCACTTGGAGGGATAATCCGGGTTCGGAACGCTGGAAGTCCGGTGTTCCGCTCTCCGGATTTGGCCGCCTGGGACCCGAAGCGGTCCTGCGGAGGCGCCGGGCGCCGGGAGGCGCGGAGGGCCCGGCGGGGCCGTGGACGCGCGGGGCGTCCTTTTTTAGGGTTGAGCGAGGGAGGTTCCCATGTCCTGGTTCCTGTTGATGGCCCAGCCGGGCGGTGGCGGCGCGCAGAGTAACCCCATCACGGCGTTCCTGCCCATCCTTTTCATCATCGTGATTTTCTACTTCCTGTTGATCCGGCCCCAGCAGAAACGGGCCAAACAGCAGCGCGCCATGCTGGACTCTCTCAAGAGCGGTGACCAGGTGGTGACCGTGGGCGGCCTCCACGGGACCGTGGCCGGGGTTGATCAGGACACGGTCATCCTGCGCGTGGCCGACAACGTGAAGCTGACCTTCAACAAGGCCGCCATCGCGGCCCTCGTGAGCCAGAAGGAATAGGGGGGCATCATGCGCGACAACATCAAGTGGCGGGTCCTTCTGGTTCTTGCGGTCACCGCCCTCTGCGTTTTCTTTTACTTCAAGAACGGCTTGAAAGAGGGTCTGGACCTGCGCGGCGGTGTCCACCTTGTCCTCATCATGGATACAGACATCTCCGTTTACAATCGCGTGCAGGAAGACATCCGGACGGCGGAAGCGCAGCTCAAGGAAAAGAACGTTCCCTACAGCAAGCTCTACTCCGAAAACAACAACATCAACACGATCTTCGTGTCGGGCGACAACCCCAACCTGGGGGTGGCCCTTAGGGACCTGGCGGACAAGTCGCTCAACAACTACGACTTCAAAGCCCTGGGCGGCGGCCAATATACCCTCACGCTCAAGGCGCCCTTCGAACGCGACCTGCGCGATAAAGCCGTCCAGCAGTCCGTGGAGGTCATCCGGAACCGCATCGACAAGTACGGCGTGTCCGAGCCCTCGATCCATCGCCAGGGGCTGGGCTCCAACAAGATCGTGGTGGAGCTGCCGGGGGTGGAGGATTCCACCGAGATCAAGGCCCTCATCGGCAAGGCCGCCCAGCTCGAGTGGCACATCGCCGTGGACCCCAAGCAGGGAGCCCCGAGCCGCGAAGCCATCCTGAAGCTGTACGGAGGCACCCTTCCGCCGGACGTGGCCATCTACCCGGGAAGCCGTGATAAGTTCGGCTCCGAAATCTACTTCGCCCTGAAGACCGTGGCCCCCATCACCGGCGCGGACATCCAGGAAGTGCGGGTGGAGGCCAACCAGTACGGGCAGCCCGCCGTGGGCTTCATCCTGACGGCCACCGCGGGCGAGCGCTTTCGCGAGTTGACCCGCGCGCACCTCCACGAGCCCCTCGCCATCGTTCTGGACGGCAACGTCATTTCGGCGCCGGTCATCAACGCGGAGATCGGTGACCGGGGCATCATCGAGGGCAATTTCACGACCCAGGAAGCCCAGGAGCTGGTCTTCCAGCTCAAGTCGGGCGCCCTACCGGCCATTCCTCGCTTCGCCGAGGAGCGCACCATCGGGCCGAGCATGGGCCTGAGCTCCATCCGGAAGGGGACCGTGTCGGGGATCCTCGGCCTCATCGCCATCCTGGCCTTCATGTTCCTCTACTACCGGGCCTCGGGTATCAATGCCAACTTCTGCCTCCTGCTCAACCTTGTTCTCCTCCTGGGGGTCATGTCCACCTTCGGCCTCACCCTCACGGTGCCGGGCATCGCGGGCATCATTCTCACGCTGGGCATGTCCATTGATGCCAACGTCCTGATTTTCGAGCGGATCAAGGACGAGCTCATCGACAACAAGACCGTCCAGACGGCCATCACGAGCGGGTTTGGGAAGGCCTTCGTCACCATTTTCGACAGCAACGTGACGACCCTCGTCTCCGCGCTCTTCCTGCTCCAGTTCGGAACGGGCCCCGTGCGCGGGTTCGCCATCACCCTCACCGTGGGCCTGCTCGCCTCCATGTTCTCGGCCATATTCGTCTCGCGCCTCATCTACGATATTGTTTTGGACATCCGAACCAAGGGCGGCAAGCGCCCCACGACGCTCTCCATCGGCCCCGTCCACTCCTTCCGCGGCCTCAAAGTTCCTTTCATGAGGTACAAGGTTCACTTCATCGTCGCCTCGGCCATCCTCATCGCCATTGGCATGTGGAGCGTCGCCACCCGGGGTATCAACTGGGGTATCGACTTCCGGGGCGGCCAGGAGATGCAGGTCCGGTTCAGCCACGAGGTGAACCCCAGAACCATCGAAGCCACCATCAAGAAAAACACCACTGGCACCGTGACGGTGGTGAGCTATGGCAAGCCCGAGGACCATGAGGTTCTGGTGCGCATGGACGCCCGCGACAAGACGGGCCAGATGCTCAGCGAGGAGGCCCTAGCCACGAGGAGCCAGCAAATCTTGAGCGGCTTGCGCGGTCCCCAGCTCCAGCAGGAAATAGCTGCTGGCAAGACAGATGTGAACTCCGTCAACACCAGGACCCTGGAAGACCTCATTCTCTCCGCCATGCATTCGGGCACCCTCTCGGGAACCGACGATCAGGGCAAGGCCCTGGCCGAGGCGATCCAAGAGTACAAGCGCGAGCACGGCGGCCTGTTCGCCACGGTGGATGACTTGAAGAAGGTCCCGGGCATGAGCGATGCCATGTTCGACTTCCTCAAGGGCAAGGTGGTGGCGGGCGATTTCTCCATCCAGCGCATCGACACGGTGGGCCCCACCGTCGGCAAGGAGCTCCAGACCAAAGCTATCCAGGCCGTCATCGGGTCCCTCATCGGCATCCTGCTCTACGCCTGGTTCCGCTTCCAGTTCCGGTTCAGCGTGGGCGCCATCCTCTCCCTGATTCACGACACGTTCATGGCCATCGGTCTCGTGTCCCTCTTCCAGGTGGAAGTGAACCTGCCCACCATCGCCGCCCTCCTGACCCTGCTGGGCTACTCCATCAACGACACCATCGTTGTATTCGACCGCGTTCGCGAGCACATGAAGAAGGAGCGGAAAAAGGAGGACGACGACCTCTTCGACCGGTCCATCAACGAGACCTTGTCCCGTACCATGATCACCTCCATGCTGACGTTTTTCGTGGTGGTGGCCATGCTCATCTTCGGCGGCGAAGTCCTCTTCTCCTTCAGCTTCGTCATGACCGTGGGTATCATCGTGGGAACCTACTCCTCCATCTTCGTAGCCAGCCCCTACGTGCTGTGGTGGGACAAGCTCGGCGTTGATAAGTACTTCAAAAAATCCAGCGGGCGCCGGCGCTAGGCTCACCCGCCGCTTTAATGTTTGCAGGCCCGGGGGCAAAGCCCCCGGGCCTTTTTGATTATGCCGCGGCTCTGTGAGTAGAATGACCTTGAGAGGGCACCCTCCTTGACCACGGAATGGCTGACCGCCCTGAGCGCCGCCTTCCTGCTTCTGGCCACCTTGGCCTGGGCGTCCAGCGTCTTCAGCCTTCCGGGTAACTGGATCATGCTTCTGCTCGCTCTCCTCTACGGCTGGGGAGAAGGGTTCCGCGCCATGCGCCCATGGGTGCTCGCGACGGGGTTCGTCCTGTTCGCCGTGGCGGAGGTGGCGGAACACCTCTCCGGCTACTTGGGGGCCCGGACCTTTGGCGGGAGCCGGTGGAGCGGTCTCTTCGCCCTGGTGGGCGCCATCGCCGGAGCCCTGCTGGGCGCGGGGTTTGGGTATGGCTTGGGGGCCATACCTGGAACGGTCCTCGGGGCTTTTCTTGGAGCCCTGGCCTCGGAGTTCTACCGCCAGAGGCACGCGGGGCGCGCGGCCCTGGCCGGTCTTGGGGCCGCCTTGGGCCGGGCCGTGGGATTGGGCGCCAAACTGGGGTGCGGCGGAGCCTTTCTGGCGCTCGCCGCGGTGCGGGTTCTGTGGGTCCTGGCAAAAGCATGGGGGGGGCTGGGCGGGTGATCTCTGTCCAGCCACCCAGGGAAAGGGCCCTGCCTCAGCCTTTCTGGTCCGAAGGCTTGCCCTTCTTCCCGCCGTCCTGCACTTGGATGATCACTTCAATGTCTTTGGGCGAATCGGCTTCACCTTGAGACGGGAGGTCGTGACTCGTTGGCCGGGCCTCTTCGAAGAGTTCGGGGAACTTGGCCTCCAGCGCCTGCACCAGCTCCCGGGTTGTTCCTTCGAATTCAAGTCCCGCCCGGTACATGAGCACCTTCTTCCCCTCGTGCTCCGTCCAGCCCAGGACCGTGCAGCGGCGCACCGTCCCCGTCAGGGAGAGGTCCGCCCCTCCGTTCTGCAGGCGCACGTCGCATCGTGTTCGCAGGGGAAGGGAGTAGGCCAGCTCTACCTGCACGCCAAGGGAGGAGATGTCCACCACTCTGGCCATAAGGGACGTCTTCACCTTGGCCTTAATGGGCTTCTTGGGTGAAACTCTTAGCGCGCGGCGACGGTCCAACATAGAGAGACCCCCCTGAAACCTGGCTCGATTCTTTTCCAAGTATGAACCCCTGGGGGGAGGATGTCCAGAAGGGGGCCGCCCCAAAAAGGAATAAGGGGCCCGAAGGCCCCTTATGGGTTGTCCGTCGTAACCGCGGGCGGTTAGTCGCGGAGCGCCTGAACTTGGTCCGCCTGCGGACCTTTGGCCCCCTCCTTGACCTCAAAGGAGACCTTTTCTCCCTCAGCGAGCTTGCGGAACCCGCTGCCGACGATGGCGCTGTAGTGGACGAACACGTCCTTACCGCCATCTTCCGTGATGAACCCGTAGCCCTTTTTCTCGTCGAACCACTTCACTGTTCCTGTAGACATTGCAGCTCCTTCATTTGAAAATCGTCCCTCCGGTAAACGGGCTCACCGGAGACCCGAACGTACCATCCGAGCCCGCCCTCTGTCAAGCTGGCACGGTCTTTCAGGGCTTTTCCGCCGGGCCGCGCCGCGTTGACGCTGGGCACGGGCCACGGTAAACTGAACCATGACCGGAGAGACCGCGCCACCCCTTCCGTCGTCCGTGAGGGGTAGTCCCGGGGAGGGCGCCCAGCGCCAGCCACCCGACCAAGGAGACCGATCCCATGAAGCGGAAGACCATCCTCGACGCGGCGGGTATCCAGCGCACCCTGGGCCGCCTGGCCCTGGAACTCGCCGAGCGCCTCCAGGGGTGCGAGGGCGTGGTGCTCATCGGCATCCACCGGCGGGGCGTGCCTCTGGCCCGGCGCATCGCGGACAAGCTCAGCGAGGTGGAGAAGGTGCAGGTGCCCGTGGGGAGCCTGGACATCAACCTCTACCGGGACGATTTCTCCAGCGCGGGGACGGCTCCCGTCCTCCGTGGAACCCAGGTGGACTTCGACATCGAAGGGCGGACGGTGGTTCTGGTGGATGACGTCCTTTTCACCGGGAGGACCATCCGCGCGGCCCTCGACGCCCTCGTGGACTTGGGGCGCCCGGCCCGAGTCCAGCTCGCGGTCCTCGTGGACCGCGGCCACCGGGAACTGCCCGTTCAGGCCGACTACGTGGGCCTCTCTCTCAACACGCGGCGAGAGGACCACGTGGAGCTGCACCTGACCGAGTTTGACGGCGAGGACGCGCTCCTGTTGGAGACGCAGATCACCGCCAAGGAGGGGAGACCATGAACTGGCGCCACAAACACCTCCTGGGCATCGAAGGGCTCGCGCCGGAAGAGATCACCCTCGTCCTGGACACGGCGGACAAGATGGCCGAGGTGGCCACGCGTCCCGTCAAAAAGGTGCCCGCCCTCCGCGCCAAACTCGTGGTGAACCTGTTCTTCGAAAATTCCACCCGCACCCGCTCCTCCTTCGAGATCGCCGAGAAGCGCCTGAGCGCCGACACCCTCAACTTCTCCGCCAGCACATCCTCAGTGAGCAAGGGCGAATCTCTCGTGGACACCATCCTCAACATCGAGCGCATGATGCCCGACTGCTACGTCATGCGGCACCCCAGCCCCGGCGCAGGCCAGCTCATCAGCGGGTTCACCAAGGCCTCCATCGTCAACGCGGGGGACGGTGCCCACGAACACCCCACGCAGGCCCTCCTCGATGCCATGACCATCCGCCAGCGGAAGGGCGGCTTCAAGGGCCTCAAGGTTCTCATCGCGGGGGACATCGCCCACTCCCGCGTGGTGCGGTCCAACATCCACCTCCTCAACACGATGGGTGCCAAGGTCACGGTGTGCGGCCCCGCCACTCTGCTTCCGCCGCACATCGAGAGCCTCGGCGTGACGGCGAGCACGGAGTTCGAGGAGGCGATCAAGGGCAAGGACGTGGTCATGATGCTGCGCATCCAGCTTGAGCGTCAGAAGCGCGGCCTCTTCCCCTCCCTCATGGAGTACTACCAGCGTTACGGCCTCACCGAAGAGCGGCTGAAACTCGCGGCTAAGGACGTCATCGTCATGCACCCCGGGCCCATGAACCGGGGGGTGGAAATCGCCTCCGAGGTGGCCGACGGGCCGTACTCGGTGATCCTGGACCAGGTGGAGAACGGCGTGTCGGTGCGCATGGCCGTGCTGTACCTCCTGCTGGGCGGAGGGGAAGATGTATCTGCTCATTAAGAACGGCCGCGTGGTGGACCCCTCCTCGGGCACCGACGAGACCCTCGACGTGCTCATCAAGGACGGCCGCGTGGAGGCCGTGGACAAGAAGCTGGAGGCCAAGGGGGCCGAGGTCCTGGACGCCACGGGCCTCATCGTGGCCCCGGGATTCATGGACATGCACGTGCACCTGCGGGAGCCCGGTTACGAGCGCAAGGAGACCATCGCCACGGGCCTCGCCGCCGCTCTCGCGGGAGGCTTCACGGGGGTCTGCTGCATGCCCAATACGGACCCCGTCAACGACAGCGCCTCCGTGACCCGTTTCATTCTGGACCGGGCCAGGGCCGTGAGTCCCGTCCGTGTCTATCCCATCGGTGCCATCACGAAAGAGTCCAAGGGCGAGGAGCTGGCCCCCTATGCGGAGCTGAGAGAGGCCGGCGTCCGGGCCCTCTCGGACGACGGCAAGCCCGTGGTGAAGGCCTCGGTCATGCGCCGGGCCATGGAATACGCGGGCTCCCTGGGGCTGCTGGTCATCGACCACTGCGAGGACCCGGATCTGGCGGGAGAGGGCTCCATGCACGAGGGCACGGTTTCGGTGCGCCTGGGACTCAAGGGCATCCCCGCCGAGGCCGAAGTCATCCCCATCCGCCGCGACATTTCCCTGGCGCGCCTCACGGGACAGCGAGTCCACATCGCCCACGTCTCCACCCGGCTGGGCGTGGAGGCCATACGCGCCGCCAAGAAAAAGCGCCTTCCCGTCACCGCCGAGGCTACGCCCCACCACTTCACCCTCACGGACGAGGCGGTGCTGGGGTTCGACACGAACGCCAAGATGAACCCTCCTTTGAGGGGCAAGGACGACGTGGATGCGGTCATCGAGGGCCTGGCCGACGGCACTCTCGACGCCATCGTCACGGACCACGCCCCCCACGCCTACGAGGAGAAGATGGTGGAGTTCGACCGGGCCCCCAACGGGATCATCGGCCTCCAGACGGCCGTCCCCCTGGCGCTGGACCGCCTCGTGAAGACCGACCGCATTTCCCTCAAGCGCATGGTGGACGCCTTCTCCTGCGCCCCCGCGCGCCTGCTGGGCCTGACGGACAAGGGAAAGATCGCTCCCGGGGTGGAGGCGGATCTCACCCTCTTTTCCCTGCGCAAAGAGACGCGTCTCAAGGCCGAGGACATCAAGTCCCTGAGCAAGAACACGCCCTTCCTGGGGATGAAACTCAAAGGGGCCGTGGTGGCCGTGGTCATCGCCGGCAGGGTGTACCCGGCGAGATGACAAGGAGACTTACCCCCCAGCTATTTCTCGGTGCTTGGGTGCCTTGGTGGTTCATTCCTTGAAGTCCTCGACGGTGTTCGTGTGCCAGTCGTGCGGGACTCAGAGCCCTAAGTGGATGGGGCGCTGCCCTGGGTGCGGCGAGTGGAACACACTGGTGGAAGAAGTCTCGGGAGGCGAGGAGCCGCGACCGGGACTTCCGCGCAAAGCGGGCCGGGCTACGCCCCTTCCGGAGGTGTCCTTCGACGAGGGGGCGCGCCTGTCTACGGGCATGGCCGAGGTGGACCGGGTGCTTGGGGGCGGCCTCTTTCCCGGCGGCGTCACCCTCCTGGGGGGAGATCCGGGGGTCGGCAAATCCACCCTCCTCCTCCAGCTCTTCGGGCACCTCGCCCGGGGCCGCACCCTCCTCTACGCCAGCGGCGAGGAGTCCCTGGCTCAAGTGGCCGCCCGCGCCGGCCGGCTGGGCATCGAATCGTCGACCCTGAATCTCTACGCCGAGACGTCCCTCGAAGCCATCCTCGGGGAGGTGGAGCGCCTCGCTCCCGCCGCCCTGGCCGTGGACTCCATCCAAACCGCGGGCACCTCGGCCCTGAGCGCCACGCCCGGGTCTCTCTCTCAGGTGAGGGAGTGCTCGGCGCGCCTCATCGAAGTGGCCAAAGGGCGGGGCATGCCGGTGGTGATGGTGGGCCACATCACGAAGGACGGCATGATCGCCGGCCCCAAGGCCCTGGAGCACATGGTGGATACGGTCCTCTACCTGGAGGGGGAGAAGTACCGCCACCTGAAGGTGCTCAGGGCGCAAAAGAACCGCTTCGGCGCCACCTCCGAACTGGCCCTCCTGGACATGACCGGAGAAGGCCTCAAAGAAGTGGAGAACCCTTCGGCGGCCCTCCTGGCAGACCGGCCCCTGCACGTTCCAGGTTCTATCATCGGCGTGGCCGTTCAGGGGACGCGGCCCCTCCTCTTCGAGATCCAGGCCCTTACCAGTCCCTCTGCTTTCGGCTTGGCCAAGCGCATGAGCCTGGGGCTGGACCGCAACCGCGTCCAGCTCCTCACCGCCGTGCTGGAGCGAGCGGCCCGAATGACCATGGGGGACCGGGATCTCTTCGTGAACGTGGTGGGCGGCGTGGAGCTGGACGAACCGGCCCTGGACCTGCCCCTGTGCATGGCCGTGGCCTCGGCCTACCGGGGTGAGGCCCTCCCGTCCGAGCTGGCGGCCTTCGGCGAAGTGGGCCTCGCGGGCGAGATCCGAGGCGTGGGCTCGGCCCGCGCCCGGGCGGTTGAGGCTGCGGCGCTGGGCTTCACGCGCTGCCTCCTTCCCGCCTCCGACCACAAGCGCCTGGAGAACCCTCCCAGGGGGATCACCCTGCACCCCGTCACCCGGCTCGACGAAGCCCTCGCTTTGCTCCTGCCGTAACCTCAAGAAAAAAGGCCCGGCATGAAGCCGGGCCAGGTTTTCAAACCGTCACGGGCCTAGTTGGCCTTGGGTGCAGCCGCGGGAGCCGGTGCCGGGGCGGGCTGGGCGTCCACCGGAGGGTGGCCCGCCGGAAGGCCCGTGGTGTCTCCGTGGGCGGGCATCCCTGAGGGAGCGCCCTCGCCTCCCATGGCGGGGTGGCCGGGAGGCATCTCGCCCGTGCCCGGGGGCATGCCGCCGCCGTGGGCGCCGCTTTTGGATTTGGACGAGGTGACCTTCCAGGCGCCGTTTTCCTGGGCCAGATCGTAGGTGTATTCCATGGGCGTCATGCCCCCGCCCTTCACGGTGAAGGTAACGTCGCAGGTGGCCTTGTTCCCTTCGATCTTCTGGCCCGTCACCGCCACGTCCATCTTGGACAGGTTCAGCTGGCGCACATCCTGGAGGTAGGTGTAGACGGCCTTCTGAATGGGGTCGGAGGGGGCGGGCGAGGCGGTGGATTCGGACGCGGCCGCCGGGGCGGCGACCTGTCCCGTCTGGGATTGGTTGTTGGGGGTGGCGGGCTTGGAGCAGGCAAGGCCAAGGCAGGCCAGGAGCAGCGCCGCCGGGATCGCGAAGGGTTTCAGGTGCATGGGTCGTTTCTCCTCACACAGGGACGGAACACCGAATCGCGAGCTCCCGCTTCTCGGGGGCCGCGAAGGCCGTTAGTGTACCTCAGGCGCCTTCCCCATGGAACACGGGCATTCGGAGGAGCAGGCAGGTTGGCTGGGAAGGGCTCCGTGAAACCTTGGTCCTCAGCCCTGCGTTTAAAGAAACGGGCGTGAGGAGGTGGATCATGAAACGCCAGCTAGCGGTTGCGATGATGGCACTGTTCCTGTGGATGACCGTGGGGTGCGCGCAGGCATTGCTGAGCGCCTCGGCTACGGACCGGCAGGAACAAACGATTCCCCTGGAACAGGGGGGGAGCTTATCCCTCGAGAACGTGAATGGCGACGTGACGGTGCGGGCCGTGGAGGGACACTCGGTCCATCTCGTGGCCGTGAAGCGGGCCAAGGCCCTGGACGAGAGCAAGGCCCGGGAGGGCTTGTCCAAACTCACGGTGGCCGTCGAGAGCTCCCCCAAGGCCATTTCCATCACCACCCGGTACCCCTCCAGCCCGAGCGGGATGCTCTTCGGGGCCGGTGTGTATCTGGCCGTGGACTATACCGTCGAGGTGCCCCGGGGCACGAAGCTGAAGCTCTCAGGAGTGAACGGGTCCATGGACGTGGACGCTCCCGGCTCGGAGGTGGCCTGCGAGGCCACCAACGGCACCATCCGCGTGGAGGGAGCCGCGGTGCTCAGCGCCACCACCGTCAACGGGCGCATCCGCTTCGCCGCTGACCAGGTGGGCGACGTGAGTTCCACCAACGGCTCCGTGGAAGGATCCCTGTTGGGGCTGGCCCCCGGGGCGGGACACGTGGAGACCGTGAACGGGCATGTGGCGCTGGCGATTCCATCGAAGGCGGCCCTGAGGATCGAGGCGGAGAACGTGAACGGATCCATCCGCAGCGGCCTGCCGGGCCTGGCGGCGGAGAAGCACAGCCTCTCGGGGAACTTGAACGGCGGCGGGGCGACCCTCACCGTGGAGACCGTCAACGGGAGCATCGAGATCAAGTCGGCCTCGTAACGCAGTGTGTGCACCTCCAACTGGAAACCTCCTGGCGGAGGGGTCGAATCAAGGCCCCTCCGCTTTGTTAGTGGTAACCGGCGCCCGGTGCGGGAGGCGGCCCCGGCCCCCCTGAACGGTGCCTCGCCATGCTCCCTGGCCAAGGCGCCAAGTCTGTGATAGCATGGAAGTTTCGGAGGTATGATGGAACACATTCACATCAGAGGCGCCCGGGAGCACAACCTCAAAAACCTGGACGTGGTCCTTCCTAAAAACAAGCTGGTGGTCATCACGGGACTTTCGGGCTCGGGAAAGTCCTCCTTGGCCTTTGACACGCTCTACGCGGAGGGTCAGCGGCGCTACGTGGAGAGCCTTTCGGCCTATGCCCGCCAGTTCCTGGACTTGATGGAAAAGCCCGACGTGGACGCCATCGAGGGGCTCTCGCCGGCCATCTCCATCGAGCAGAAGAGCACCTCCCACAACCCGCGGTCCACGGTGGGCACGGTGACGGAGATTTACGACTACCTTCGCGTGCTCTTCGCCCGCATCGGCAAACCCTTCTGCCCCAAGTGCGGGCGGCCCATCGAGAGCCAGACGGTCCAGCAGATGGTGGACGCGGTCCTGGCCTTCCCCGAGGGGGAAAAGATCTTCGTCCTGGCGCCCGTGGTCCGGGGCCGGAAGGGCGAATACCGCAAACTCTTCCTGGACCTGCTGCGAGAAGGCTTCGTCAGGGCCCGGGTGGACGGCAAGGTGGTGGAGCTGGAGGGGATCGCCGACCTGGCCCGGTACAAGGCGCATACCATCGAGGTGGTGGTGGACCGGCTCGTCATCAAAGCGGGGATCCAGGGCCGCCTCACGGAATCGGTAGAGCTGGCCCTGCAGAAGGGGGAGGGCCTCATGGTGGTCCACCGCCTGGACTCGGAGGAGAACCAGCTTTTCTCCGAGCGGCTCTCCTGCCCCACGTGCCAGACGGCCCTGCCAGAGATGGAGCCGCGCCTTTTCTCCTTCAACAGCCCCCACGGCGCCTGTCCGGACTGTTCGGGCTTGGGGGTGAAGATGGAGCTCGACCCCTCCAAGATCGTGCCCAACCCGTCCCTGTCCATCGCCCAGGGGGTTCTGGCGCCGTGGCCCGTGGAGGGAGGCTTCTGGTACCGGGAGATGCTGGAGGGGCTGGGACGCGAGATGAACTTCTCCCTCAAGACCCCCTGGAGCAAACTTCCTGAGGAGGCGCGGCGCGCCGTCCTCTACGGCACCAACGGCAAGAAGATCGCCTACGACGTGAAACGGGACACGAGCCGCTACCAGTTCCAGCACGCCTTCGAAGGGATCGTTCCCAACCTCCTGCGCCGCTATAAGGAAACCAAGTCGGACCTGTCCCGGGGAGAAATCGAGGCCTACATGTCCTCCAACCCCTGCCCCGCTTGCTCCGGGCTGCGCCTGAAGCCCGAGGCCCTTTCCGTGCGGGTGGGAGCCTACAACATCGCCTCCTTCAGTGCCCTGCCCGTGAGCCAGGCGCGGCAGGCTATTGAGGGCCTGAACCTGGGCGCCCGGGACCGGGAGATCGCCCGCCTGATTCTGAAGGAGATTCGCAGCCGGCTGACCTTTTTGGAGAACGTGGGGCTCGGGTACCTGGCCCTTTCTCGGTCAGCCACGACCCTCTCGGGGGGAGAGAGCCAGCGCATTCGGCTCGCGACCCAGGTGGGCAGCCAGCTCACGGGGGTTCTCTACGTTCTGGACGAGCCATCCATCGGCCTGCATCCCAGGGACAACCGCAAGCTCCTGGACACCCTGGAGGCCATGCGAGACTTGGGCAACACGGTGGTGGTGGTGGAGCACGACGAGGAGACCATCCGCACCGCGGACCACGTCTTGGACTTGGGGCCGGGTGCGGGCGTGCTGGGGGGCGAAGTGGTGGCCCAAGGCACGGTGCCGGACCTGTGCGCCCAACCGCGCTCTCTCACGGGTGCCTATCTCTCGGGGCGCCGCAGCGTTCCCGTCCCGGCCAAGCGCCGGCCCTCCCGCGGAGCTCTTTGGGTGCGAGGGGCGCAAGAAAACAATCTGAAGGATATCGACGTGTCCATCCCCTTGGGCACGCTCACCGTCGTGGCGGGGGTGTCCGGTTCGGGCAAGTCCACCCTGGTGCACGAGGTCCTCTACAAGGGGCTCGTGCAGAAGGTGTACCACGGCGTGGACCGGCCCGGCGCGCACCGGAGCATCGAAGGCTGGCCGCTCCTGGACAAGGTCATCGAGATCGACCAGGCGCCCATCGGGCGCACGCCCCGCAGCAATCCGGCCACGTATACGGGGCTCTTCACCCCCATCAGGGACCTCTTCGCGCAGGTTCCCGAGGCCCGGGCCCGCGGGTACAAACCCGGCCGCTTCTCCTTCAACGTGAAAGGGGGCCGCTGCGAGGCCTGCCAGGGCGACGGCGTCTTGAAGATCGAGATGCACTTCCTGCCGGACGTGTACGTCACCTGCGAGACGTGCAAAGGCCGGCGGTACAACCGTGAGACGCTGGAGGTGCGATTCAAGGGCAAGACCATCGCCGAAGTCCTGGACATGACCGTGAGCGAGGCGCTCCTCCTGTTCGACAAGGTTCCTCTCGTGGCCAAGAAGCTGAGGACCCTCGAAGACGTGGGTTTGGGGTACGTCCACCTGGGCCAGCAGGCCACGACCCTCTCGGGAGGGGAGGCCCAGCGCATCAAGCTCGCCAGGGAGTTGTCCCGGCGCGCCACAGGCAGTACCCTGTACGTGTTGGACGAGCCCACGACGGGCCTTCACTTCGAGGACGTGCGGTGCCTTTTGGAGGTCCTCCAGCGCTTGGTGGACACGGGAAACACGGTGGTGGTCATTGAGCACAACCTGGACGTCATCAAGTGCGCGGACCACATCATCGA
This sequence comes from Acidobacteriota bacterium, assembly GCA_021813555.1. Lineage (GTDB taxonomy): Bacteria > Acidobacteriota > UBA4820 > UBA4820 > DSQY01 > JAKAJA01. The sequence goes on along the minus strand of JAKAKG010000037.1, from coordinate 13,341 downwards.
GCTCGGGCCCGAGGGCGGTGACGCGGGAGGCTACGTGGTGGCCCGCGGCACACCCGAAGACGTAGCCATGGTAGAGGCCTCGCCCACGGGAGCCTATCTCAAGAGGCTCCTTGGCGGCAGAAAATAGAACGGGGACGGGACGGGGAAGGCCGGATTCGCCCTGGCGGCGGTAGGCTGTGCCCCGGGCTCCCCATCCACCAGGGTTCCAGCCAGAAGTTACAGGGGGGTGATCCATGCAGCACAATCCGGAGCCGTACCGCATCAAAATGGTCGAGGCGATCCGCCAGACCTCAAGGGAAGAGCGCCTGCGCCTCCTCGAACAGGCAGGGTACAACCTCTTCCTCGTCCCCGCGGAGGCCGTCTTCATCGACCTCCTCACCGATTCGGGTACCGGAGCCATGAGCGACCGCCAGTGGTCGGCGCTCATGCGGGGGGACGAGTCCTACGCCCAGGCCCGCTCGTGGTTTCGCTTCTACGACGTGGTGAAGGGCATCACGGGCATGGAGCACGTGCTGCCCACGCACCAGGGGCGCGCGGCCGAGAATATCCTCTTCTCGGAGATCTCCAAGCCGGGCCTCGTGATCCCGAGCAACAGCCACTTCGACACGACCCGGGCCAACATTGAGTTCTTCGGCGCCGAGGCCGTGGACCTGGTGGTTCCCGAGGGCCATGACCTCCACGCCCGCCTGCCCTTTAAGGGAAACATGGATCTGGACCGCCTGGAAGCCTTGCTCAAGGCCAAGGGGCGGGAGAAGGTCCCCCTCTGCATGCTCACGGTCACCAACAACACGGGAGGCGGGCAGCCCGTATCCCTGGAAAACATCCGGGGCGCGTCGGCCCTCTGCCGGGCCCACGGCGTGCCCTTCTTCCTGGACGCCTGCCGGTTCGCCGAGAACGCCTGGTTCATCCAGCAGCGCGAAGAAGCATGCAAAGCCATGACCGTGGGCGAGATCGCCAGGGCCATGTTCGCCTGCGCGGACGGGGCCACCATGAGCGCCAAAAAGGACGGCCTGGGCAACATCGGAGGCTTCCTGGCACTGAGGGATGGCGCCCTGGCCGTGCGGCTGAAGAGCGCCCTCATTCTGCGTGAGGGATTTCCCACGTACGGCGGCCTGGCCGGGCGCGATCTGGAGGCGCTGGCGACGGGCCTTGAAGAGGTCCAGGACGAAGCCTACCTCGCGGCGCGCATCGGGCAGGTGGCGCGATTCGGGGAGGCGCTCAAGGCGGCCGGGATGCCCATCCTTGAACCCACGGGGGGGCACGCGGTGTACCTCGACGCCCGCGGCGCCTTTCCGCACATCGCCCCCGAGGGCCTCCCGGCCCAGAGCCTCACGGTGGCCCTCTACGCCGAAGGCGGCGTGCGCGGCGTGGAGATCGGCTCCCTCATGTTCGGCCGAACGCTGCCCGACGGGACCTTCCAAGGGGCGGACCTGGAACTGGTCCGGCTCGCCGTGCCCCGCCGGGTCTATACCGACAACCATCTGGGCTACGTGGCCGAGGTGGCGGGTGAGATCATGCGGCGGAAAGGGACCTACGGGGGCTACCGCATCGTGGAGGAGCCGCCCTTCCTCCGTCACTTTTCCGCGCGGCTGGCTCCCGTGACCTGAAGCGCCGCCGCCGGCTAACAGAGGGACAGCGGGCTTTTGAGCGCCCGCCCCTTGAGCCGGAGCCGTTTGTTGCTTATGCTGTACGACTGGGGGAAGTGAAGGGCGCATGATCACGGGATTCAACCAGGACGTCACCTACAAAGGCAAGGTCTATCACGTCCAGACGGAGGACCGGGGCAAGAACAACCCGGTCATCGAGACCCTCATCTACGCGGGGGGGGAAATTCTGTCCTCCAAGAAGAGCTCCTACGAAGACCTCCTTCAGGAGGGATACGACGAGCCCAAGCTCATGGCCCGGCTGGAGCAGCAGCACCGGCGCGTGGTGGTGGACATCAAGCTGGGCAAGTACGCCCGGGAGCCCGAGGAGGCCTTCGGCGCCGGCCTCGTGTCATCGAGAAGCCTGGACGAGGTGATCCTGGACTACCTTACCAGCGAGGCGGAAGGGGAAAAGCTGGCCGTGGCCATCCTCGACCAGCAGCAGCCCGTGGCGGGAGAGCGAGCCTGGATCAAGGTCAGGGCCGCCACCGACATCAGCAAGACGGCTCTTGCGGGTGCCCGCGTCACGGTGAGGCTCACCTCCACCAGCGGACAGACCCAGGATCTCTTCGCCGGCCGCACCGACGACCAGGGCCTGTGCTCCGCCGAGTTCCTGGTGCCGGCCGTGGCCGAGAACGCCGTGATCCTCACGGAGGTGACCCACGCCAAGGGCGCCTACCAGCACAAGGCGCTGGTGGCCAAGAGGGCGCCGTGATGACGGTACGCCTCAACGGCCAAGAGAGGGAATGCCCTGAGGGGACGAGCATCGCTGCGCTTCTCCAGGCCCTCGGCCTTTCCGCGGCGCGCGTTGCCGTGGAGCGCAACGGAGCCATCGTCTCTAGGGATCGGTTTTCGGACACCGTTCTTGCCGAGGGTGACCGGCTGGAGGTCGTCCAATTCGTGGGCGGCGGATGAAAGGGTAGATCGGACAAGCGAGTGAACGGGGGCGGGGGGATAAGAACGCAAAAGCGCGTGAGGATGCGGGCGGGTTCGGGCCTGCGGGACGTCGTGTGCGGATGGTGGGCGGTGAGGGATTCGAACCCCCGACATCCTGCGTGTAAGGCAGGCGCTCTTCCGCTGAGCTAACCGCCCGGAAGCCCGCGCAGTGTAACGGATGAGGGAGCGAAGGTCAAACGGAGAGGGTTTTCTCGCAAAAAGGCCAAGACTTGTTCTACAAAGCCTTGACCGGATAGGAGAAATCTGATAATGTCTATCATCTTCCTTATGAACGGGGTTCCGTTCGGGAGATCTGACCGTGCTTGAAGAGATCGTCAAAAACCTGTGGCATATCCCTATCCTCATGGCCATGATCCTGGTCTACGGGTTCTTGCTCAACCGCGTGCTCTTCCGGCCCGTCCTGCGGGTTCTGGATGACCGCAAAGGCAGGATCCGCGAGGCTGGGGCTCTCTCCGAGCAGTCCCGCGAGTCCCTGAAACAGCGGTTCGCCGATTACGAGCAGGCCGTGCTGGAGGCCCACCGCAAGGGCACGCACATCAAGGAAGAGGCGCGCGGCCAAGCCTACGCGTACCGTTCCCAGGTCCTGGGTGCCATGAAGGCCGAGATGGACGCGGAGATTCGCAAAACCGAGGCGGAGCTCAAAGTGAGCACGGAAGCCATCAAGAGAGAATTGGACGCCACGACGCCCGACCTCGTCAAGATCATGACCTCCAAGATCCTCGGCCGCGAGGTGGCTCCGTGAGGCGCCGGGTGGCCGCGGCCTTCGCGCTGCTCTTACCCGGCGCGGCGATGCTGGCGCAGGAGGCCGAAAAGGCCGCCGAGGGCGCCGTGGAACATGCCCCCGGCTGGGTGGACCCCATCTGGGGCGTGCCCATGATCATCTGGCAGATCATCAACCTCCTCCTGGTGGTTGGGCTCTTCGTGTACCTCCTTCGGAGGCCCGCGCCGCAGTTCTTCCAGGGGCGCGCCAAGGAGATTCAAGACCTCCTGGAGAAGGCCGTGCGGGAGAAGGAGGAGGCCACGCAGCGCCTGAAGGAAGTCGAAGCCAAGATGGAGCGGCTCCAGGACGAAGTCTCCGCCATCGAGACCGCGGCCAAGCAGCAGGCCGAGGTTGACCAGCAGCGCGTGCAGGCTGAGGCCGAACAAGCCCGAGCGCGCATCCAGCAGGAAACCAGGGACGAGATCGAGCGCCGGCTCACGGAGGCCCGGCGTGATCTGCGGACCTACGCGGCGGACAGCGCCGTGGCGGCGGCCCGGGACATCTTGGCGAAAGCGGTGACGGACGCGGATGAGGACAGGCTCCGCGGCCGGTTCCTTTCGGAGATGGAGGAGGAAGCCCATGAGCGCCAGGGCTAAGCGCTACGCCCAGGTCCTCATGAAGGGCCTCGGGGATGCGAGTGCGGACAAGGTCTTGTCGGACCTGGAATCGTTCGGCCAGTGGGTGGCCGGCGTGCCCGCCCTTCGGGGGGCCGTCGAGAACCCTGGAATCCCAAGCTCCCTCAAGGAGAGCTTCCTCAAGGACTTGTGCAAGAAGGCGGGGTTTGAGCCGGTTTCGGAGCGGTTTGTGCAGATGGTCGTGGCCAACCGCCGCATCCGCGAGTGGGGCGACCTGGCGGACGCCTTCCGCGGCTTGGTGGATGAGAAGCACGGCGTGGTCCGGGCACGGGTCCGAACCGCCCGTCCCATGAAAGAAGTGACCAGGACAGACTTGGCGGCTCGCCTGGGCAAAGTATTGGGCCGCCGCGTCGAGCTTGAACCGGGCGTGTCGCCGGCCCTCCTCGGGGGTGTGGAGCTCCGGCTGGGATCCACCGTCTACGACGGAACCGTGGCAGGAGCGCTGAAGGCCCTGCGCCAGGACCTCGTGAAGGGGTAGGAAGAGATGATCAAGACGGACGAGATCAGCAAGATTCTCAAGAGCCAGCTGGAGGGCTACGAGAACCGGCTGGACGTGGCGGAGGTGGGCTACGTCACCTCCGTGGGCGACGGCATCGCTCGCGTTTACGGCCTGGAGAAAGTCATGGCGGGCGAGTTGCTCTCCTTCGGGGGGGACATGTACGGCATGGCCCTGAACCTCGAGGAAGACAGCGTCGGCGCCGTGCTCATGGGCGAGACCTCCGACGTGAAGGAGGGCGACGAGGTCCGGCGCACGGGCCAGATCATGTCGGTGCCCGTGGGCGAGGGCATGATCGGCCGGGTCATCAACCCCCTGGGGGCTCCAGAGGACGGCCGCGGGCCCATCGCGTCCACGCAGCGGTATCCCATCGAGCGCATCGCGCCCGGCATCGTCCAGAGGGAGCCCGTGAGGTTTCCCATGCAGACGGGCCTCAAGGCCATCGACGCCATGATCCCCATCGGGCGCGGCCAGCGCGAGCTCATCATCGGCGACCGCCAGACGGGCAAGACGGCCGTGGCCGTCGATTCGATCATCAACCAGAAGGGCAAAGACGTCATTTGCATCTACGTGGCCATCGGACAGAAGCGCTCGACCATCGCGCAGGTCGTGAAGACGCTCACCGACAACGGGGCCATGGAGCACACGATCGTCCTGTCCGCCTCGGCCTCCGAGCCCGCCTCCCTCCAATACATCGCTCCCTACTCGGGGTGCGCCATCGGCGAATATTTCATGGACAAGGGGCAGCACGTCCTGGTGATCTACGACGATCTCTCCAAGCACGCCGCGGCCTACCGTGAGGTCTCCCTCCTGCTTCGCCGCCCGCCGGGCCGCGAAGCCTATCCGGGCGACGTGTTTTACCTCCATTCCCGGCTCCTGGAGCGCTCGGCCAAGCTCAGCGCCAAGCAGGGCGGCGGCTCCCTCACGGCGCTGCCTATCATCGAAACGCAGGCCGGCGACGTTTCGGCCTACATCCCCACCAACGTCATCTCCATCACCGACGGGCAGATCTACCTGGAGACGGACCTCTTCTACCAGGGCGTCCGGCCGGCCGTGAACCCGGGCATCTCCGTAAGCCGCGTGGGCGGCAACGCCCAGATCAAGGCCATGAAGTCCGTGGCCGGCACCCTGCGCCTGGAGCTGGCCCAATACCGCGAGCTGGCGGCCTTCGCCCAGTTCGGATCGGACCTGGATAAGGCGACGCAGGCTCAGCTGAACCGCGGCGTGAGACTGATGGAGATCCTCAAGCAGAACCAGTACCAGCCCCTGGACGTGGCCAAACAGGTCGCCATCATCTACGCGGCCACCCACGGGCTTTTGGATGACGTGGACGTGGCCCAGTGCCGCACCTTCGAGAAGGGCCTCTACAATTACCTCGACCTGAACGGTCAGGCCTGGATGGACTCGCTGCGCGAGAAGAAGGTCATGGACGACGCCCTCGCCGGTCAACTAGACCAGTTCCTCAAGGAGTTCAAGCATCAGTTCCTCAAGGAGCAGGAAGCGAACTAGGCCATGCCAAACCTGAGAGATATTAGGCGGCGCATCCGCTCGGTGCAAAGCACGCAGCAAATCACCAAGGCCATGAAAATGGTCTCGGCGGCTAAGTTGCGCCGCGCACAGGAGAACATGATTCAGGCAAGGCCTTACTCCAGCAAGATGAGGGGGGTCTTGGAGTCGCTGGCTTCGCGGTGCGACCAGACGGCGCATCCCCTGCTCAAGGTTCGCCCCGAGAAGAAGATCATGGCCCTGGTCATGACGGCGGACCGTGGACTGTGCGGCGGGTTCAACACCAACATCACGCGCTTCGCCACCCACTGGATGAAAGACCGCACCGCCGAGGGAGCTGAGATCACCCTGGTGCTGGTAGGGCGCAAGGGGATGGACTTCTTCAAGCGCCGCGAGGTGCGTGTTGAGAAGCGCTGGTCGGGGCTCTTCCAGAAGGTGCGCTACGAGGACGCGTCCGACATCGGGCAGTACCTGGCTCAGGCCTACACGGAGGAGCGTTGCGACGCGATCTACCTCATCTACAACCAATTCAAGAGCGTGATCGCCCAGCAGATCGTCGCCGAAAGGCTCCTGCCCATCCCCCGGAGGGAGGAAGGCCCGGCGGAAGGCGGCACGGATTATATCTATGAGCCAAGCGAGCAGGCCCTCTTCGAGGCGCTCCTGCCCAAGCACGTGACGTTTCAGGTCTTCCAGGCCCTGCTCGAATCGGGAGCCGCCGAACAGGGCGCGCGCATGACGGCCATGGAGGGCGCCACGAACAATGCCCGGGACATGATTGACAGACTCACGCTCTTCGCCAACCGGGTCCGCCAGGCGGCCATCACTAAGGAAATCATCGAAATTGTTAGCGGGGCGCAGGCCCTCGGTTGACGGGAGAATTGCCCATGGCTGTGGAAGGGAAGGTCGTCTCGATCATTGGACCGGTGGTGGACGTCCAGTTTCCTATGGATCACATCCCCACCATCTACAACGCCGTGCACATCAGCTCCGAGGGCTTCGGCTCGTCGGTGCCCATTGACGTGACCGCCGAAATCGCCCAGCACCTGGGCGAGGGACGGGTGCGGTGCGTGGCCATGGAGCCCACGGACGGCATGGTGCGCGGCATGAAGGCCGTGGACCAGGGAGGACCCATCAGCATTCCCGTGGGCAAGCAGACGCTCGGGCGAATTTTGAACGTCCTGGGTCGTCCGGTGGACGAGCTGGGGCCCGTGAACGCTGATGAGATGTACCCGATCCACCGTCCGGCGCCCTCCTTCGAGGACCAGGCCACCTCCTCCGAGATGTTCGAAACGGGCATCAAGGTCGTGGATCTGCTGGAGCCCTACCTGAAGGGCGGCAAGACGGGGCTCTTCGGCGGCGCTGGCGTGGGCAAGACCGTCCTCATCATGGAGCTCATCAACAATGTGGCCATGCACCACGGCGGCGTATCGGTGTTCGCCGGCGTGGGCGAGCGGACCCGTGAGGGGAACGACCTCTGGCTCGAGATGAGCGAATCAGGCGTCATCAGCCCCGGCAATCCCGATAAGTCCAAGGCCGCCCTCATCTACGGGCAGATGACCGAGCCCCCCGGGGCCCGCCTGCGCGTTGGCCTGACGGGCCTCACGGCGGCGGAATACTTCCGCGACGCCCAGGGGCAGGATGTGCTCCTGTTCATCGACAACATTTTCCGGTTCACGCAGGCGGGCTCAGAGGTATCGGCTCTGCTGGGACGCATGCCCTCGGCCGTGGGCTACCAGCCCAACCTGGCCACGGAAATGGGCGAACTTCAAGAGCGGATCACCTCCACGAAAAAGGGGTCCATCACGTCGGTTCAGGCCATTTACGTGCCCGCCGACGATCTCACGGACCCGGCGCCCGCCACAGCCTTTGCCCACTTGGATGCCACCTCCGTGCTCTCCCGTGCCCTCACCGAAATCGGCATCTATCCGGCCGTAGACCCGCTGGCCTCCACGTCGCGCATTCTCGACCCCTTCATCGTGGGCGAGGAACACTACAACGTGGCCCGGCGCGTTCAGGGCGTATTGCAGAAGTACAAGGACTTGCAGGACATCATCGCCATTCTGGGAATCGACGAGCTCTCGGAGGACGACAAGATCATCGTGGCGCGCGCCCGCAAGATCCAGCGCTTCCTCAGCCAGCCTTTCCATGTGGCGGAGCAGTTCACGGGCTGGAAGGGCAAGTACGTGAAGGTGGCCGATACGATCCGCAGCTTCTCGGAAATCGTCGACGGCAAGCACGATGACCTTCCCGAGCAGGCCTTCTACATGGTGGGAGCCATCGAAGAAGCCCAGGAGAAGGCCGAGCAACTGGCCAAACAGGGTTAAGGACGGAGCCCATGGCGACTTTCGAGCTCCCCAAGGCTATTGAGCTGATCATCGTGACCCCCGAGCGGAGCCTCGTGAGCCAGCAGGTGGACGAGGTGACCCTTCCGGGTGTAGAAGGGTACCTGGGCATTCTTCCGGGGCACACCCCGCTGTTGACTGCCCTGAAGATCGGTGAGATCAGGTACCGGTTTGGCGGCACCGTGAAGTACTTGTTTGTATCCTGGGGCTTTGTTGAGGTCCTGCCGGGCCGGGTCACGGTGCTGGCGGACATCGCGGAGCAGCCGGAGGACATTGATGTGGCCGCGGCTCGCGAGGCGCGCGATGTGGCGGAGAGCAGGTTGAAACACCCGGACGCGGACTTCCTCTCGGCGCAGATTTCGCTGGAGCAGGCCCTCGTGCGGATGCAGGTGGCGGCGAAGGCGGCGCCCCTGCCCAGGTAGTTCCATAACCACCGAACCTTTTTAAGGAAGAGATCCTATGAAGAGAACCTTTCAGCCCAACCGGCACCGCAGGGCAAAAACGCACGGGTTCCGCGCCCGCATGGCCACCAAGGGCGGCCGCGAGGTGCTCGCGCGCAGGCGCGCCAAGGGGCGATGGCGGCTCACGCCGGCGTAACCCCTCCGACCGGGCCTTTTCGGAAAGACGACAAGGTCCGAAAGCGGCCGGAGTACAAATCGGTCTACAAGCGGGCCGCGCCCATGTACACCGCGCGGCTCGTGTTTTATGCTTGCCCGGGGGAAGGGCCGAGGCGCAGGCTGGGATGCACGGTACCCAAAGTGGTGGGAGACGCGGTGGAGCGGAACCGCATCAAGCGTCTCATCCGTGAGGCCTTCAGACAGACGCGGGGCCGCTTCCCGGAAGGGTGCGTCGTGGTGGTGAACGCCAAGCGAAGCGCGGCGGGAGTGAGCTTGGAGGAGGTTCTCCGGCACTTCCTGGACGTGGCGGGGCGAATCGGGCGGGAGGGGTACCTCTCGTGAGGCGCTTGGTGCTGTGGCTGATCAAGGCGTATCAGTTGACCCTAAGCCCGCTTCTGGGCAGCGCGTGCAGGTTCTATCCTTCCTGCTCGCATTACACGTACGAGGCGGTGGAGCGGTATGGGTTGATGCGCGGGGGCTGGATGGGGTTCAAGCGCCTGCTTAGGTGCAATCCCTGGTTCGAAGGCGGCTACGACCCGGTCCCCAAGGCGGGTGGCGAAGGGAGTTGAGGATGGAACAGCTGGGACAGGAAGATCCGCAGAGCTTCAAGCGCCTCATCTGGGCCATGATCCTCATGGCCGTCGTCTTCGGCGGCAGCACCTACTTCATGCGGAGCAAGGCTCCGACGGCCGCGCCGGGCCAAGGGGGGCAGGCAACTAAGGGCGTGTCGGCTCAGGCGGCGGCGGGGGTCCAGGCCTCGGCCCAAGCTCCGCAGGCTGCGCTGGCGGCTCCCGAGGTGAATCCCGTGCCGGTGCAAGGGGAGAAGGAGGAGACCTTCACCCTGGAGAACGATGACCTTCGGCTGGTATTCGGAAACAAGGGCGGCATCTTGCGCAGCGCGGTGCTGAAGAAGTATCGGGCCAAGGGCGGGCCCAACGACGACCTGGTTTCACCCCTGTCGGCCATGACGGGAGCCTACCCGTTGGCCGTCAGGACAGGGGACCCGGCCTTCGACAAGGCCGTGTCGGAGGCATTGTTCCACGTGGAACACATCCCCGGGCTCCAGGGAGCAGACGGGCTGCGCATGAGCTGGGCGGACGGCAAGGGCAACGCCGTAACCAAGACCGTCACGCTGCCCGCCTCAGGCTATGAGCTGGGCCTGCAGGTCTCGGCGCTGAAGGGCGGGAGGGCGCTGGAGAGCGTTCCCCTCACGTGGGGCGCGGGCCTGGGGACCCTGACGGAGGCAGAGGCGAAGAACAAGTACTTCCAGCAGGAGTTCCTTGCGGTGGTGACGCCGGAGGGGTACAAGAAGGTGGACCGGGACCGGAAGGTGGGGTCCGGGAAGCCGGAATCGGCCACGACGTTCCCCGGGGGCGACACCTGGGCGGGACTGAGCACGGGCTATTTCGCGGCCATCTTTATCCCCGACCGGCCCCTGACCGGGGTAACGCTGGAAACGTTCGCGCTCACCCCTGAGGAAAGAAAGATCCACCCTTCGGATTCATCCGTCTCCCTCATCGTGGGATTCCCCGGGCAGGGGAAGGTCTTCATCGGGCCGAAAGAATACGGGCGATTGCGGGACATGGGGGATTCCTTTTACAGGATCCTGGATTGGGGCTCCTATGGATTTTCCAACGCCATCCTCAGCCCCATCTGCGCGGCCCTGCTATGGGGCCTCAAGGGCCTGCACGGCTTGGTGGGAAACTACGGGGTGGCCATCCTTCTCCTCACGCTCATCATCAAGCTCGCCTTCTACCCGCTGACTCAGCGGTCCATGGTCAAGATGAAGGAAATGGGCGAGGGTATGAAGAAGCTCAAGCCCCAGCTCGACCGCATCAAGGCCAAGTATAAGAAGCTGCCCAAGGACATGGCCAACCGGGCCAAGCTGAACGAAGAAATGATGGGGCTCTATCAGCGGGAGGGCATCAATCCCCTCGGGGGCATGAGCGGTTGCTTGCCGCTCCTGCTGCAGATGCCCATTTTCTTTGCCCTCTTCACCCTGCTGCCCAAGACTCTTGAGCTCAGGGGGGCGCCGTTCTTTGGGTGGATTCACGACCTCTCCATGCAGGACCCGTACTACGTAACGCCGATCCTCATGGGCCTGTCCATGTTCGCCTCCACCAAGATGACCAGCTCCACGGGTATGGAGGGGAGCCAGAAGATGCTGCTCTATTTCATGCCCGTCATGTTCACCTGGATCTGCCTATGGGCTCCCGCCGGCCTGACCCTCTACTGGCTGGCCAACAACCTCCTGACCATGGGCCAGCAGGCCATCATCAACCATCAGGTCCAGGTCAGGCAGGAGGCCGCGGCCAAAGGCAGGAAGTCAACGCCAAAGGGGCCGTCCCGGCCATCCTGATGAGGGATCTGTCGGGCACGATCGCCGCCGAGGCCACCCCTCCGGGACGGGGGAGCGTCCGGATCGTGAGGCTGAGCGGGCCGCAGGCCGTGGTTCTGTTGAAATCGCTGTTTGTGCCACAGGGGCCGCTCCCTTGGGAGCGGCCGCGGTGTTTGTGCCTGGGTGCCGTGCGCGCACCGGGCGAGGGGATCCTTGATCGGGCTCTCGCCGTGTATTTTCGGAGTCCCGACTCCCTCACCGGTGAGGATGTGGTGGAGCTCCAGGTCCATGGCGCGCCGGGGGTGGTGCGCGGCGTCCTCGATCTTCTGGGTGCCGGCGGAGCCCGCATGGCATTGCCGGGGGAGTTCTCGTACAGAGCCTTCCTCAACGGCAAGCTCTCGGTCATGGAGGCGGAGGCCGTCAACGCCCTGGTGGACGCGGAGACGGAAGGGCAGGCGGCGGGGCTGGCGGGAGGATTGCACGGGGGGATCGAGGGGGAGCTGCGGGCCATGCTGGAAGAGGTGCTGGATCTGCGAGCCGGCTGGGAGGCGGGCATCGACTTTCCCGAAGATGTGGGCGACATGGGCTTGGCAGGTTCACTGGAGCGCCTTCGGTCCATGGTGGGGCAACTGGAGGGGCTCGTCCGGGCCGCTCCGGCCTTGCGCTACCTTCGAGAGGGATGGCGCCTCGCTCTGGTGGGGCCCGTGAACTCCGGTAAGTCATCCCTCTTCAACGCGCTCCTCAAGAGAGAGCGCGCCCTTGTTACCCCTCATCCCGGAACTACCCGCGACGTTCTCGAGGAGTCGGTACAAATCGGGGGATACCCGCTGATCCTCATGGATACGGCGGGAGTACGCGCAACCAGCGACCCGGTGGAGAGCTTGGGGGTCGAGCGGGGGCTGAAGGCGGCGAGCGTAGCCGATGGCGCTGTTTTGGTGTTCGACGGCAGAAAGGGCTGGGGCGACGAGGAGGAAGGACTCCTGGGGCGTTTGAACGGGGCTCCCGTGGCAATTGTGGCCAACAAGGCCGACCTAGGCATCCAGGCGGGTCACATGCCAGCCGGGACGTTTTCCGTCAGTGCCGTGACCGGGGCGGGGTTGGAACGCCTCTCTGAGCGCCTCGGAGTCTGGATGGAGGCGGCGGCGCCCAAGGGGCGGGAAGTCCTGTCGTCGGATCGCCAGGTGGAGGCCCTCCGGGGGGCCCTTGCCGGTTGCCTCGCGGCTCTCAGGACCGCCGAGGAGGGCAGAGGGGAGGACCTAGCCTGTGGGGGACTCGTGGAAGCACAGCGCGCGCTGGAAGCATGCATCACGGGCGGATCGGTGGAAGATCTCTACGACCGGATATTTTCCCGGTTTTGTATAGGCAAATAGGTGGAGCGGCCACGCATGGCGGTCCGAGAGCCCGGGGATAAGAACCTCGAAGTCACATGTGATGCCGTCGTCGTGGGCGCGGGCCACGCGGGCTGCGAGGCGGCCAGGATCATGGCGCGCAAGGGGCTGGAGACGGTCCTGGTAACCGAATCCCTGTCGGCCATCGCGAGGCAGTCGTGCAACCCCTCCATCGGGGGCGTCGGCAAGGGCCACATGGTTCGCGAACTCGACGCCCTGGGCGGGCTTATGGCCAGGGCGGCGGACGCCACGGGGATCCACTTTCGCCTGCTCAACGCCAGCAAGGGCCCGGCGGTCCAGGGGCTGAGGTGCCAGACGGACCGCCTGGCCTATCATCGAGCGGTGCGCAGGATCCTAGAAGGAACCCCGGGGCTAAGCCTCGTGGAGGGGCGGGCGGTGACGCTCCTGCTGCACGGCGGCAAGGCCGCAGGCGTGGAGCTCGAGGATGGCCGGCGGGTGGCGGCCCGGGCCGTGATCATCACCGCGGGGACCTTCCTGGACGGTCTCATGCATGTGGGGCCGGAGCAGACGACGGGCGGGCGCATGGGCGAGTTCGCGGCCGCAGGTTTGGCGAGGTGCCTGCGAGGTCTAGGGCTTCCCGTGGGCAGGTTTAAGACGGGGACGCCGCCGCGGCTCGACCGGAGCACCATCGCCTGGGA
>JAKAKG010000030.1 GCA_021813555.1 Acidobacteriota bacterium | reverse complement strand
TTGTCCCACGGCGATGCGGCCCACTCGTGGGGGACGGTCACGCCCATGCCCGCCTGGAGCAGGTTCACAAAGTAGGAGGACCACCCCGTGGAGACCAGGACGGCGGCCACCATGTACTCCAGGATCAAGTCCCATCCGATGACCCACGCGAAGATCTCCCCGAGCGTGGCGTACCCGTAGGTGTAGGCGCTGCCCGAGACGGGGATCATGGCCGCCAGTTCGGCGTAGCACAGGGCCGAGCAGGCGCAGGCCAAGGCCGCGATGGCGAAGGAGAGGATGACGCCGGGTCCCGCGTTCTTGGCCGCCTGAACGCCCGGCAGGACGAAGATGCCCACGCCGATGATGCAGCCGATGCCTATGGCCGTGAGGTCCCACGCGGTCAGGACTTTCCTGAGCCGGTGTCCCTCTTCCTGCGTGTCCGCCATGAGCTTGGACAAGGGCTTGGTGCGCAGAAGATGCATTTCCCCCTCCCGTGTGTCCCCAGGTCTCGAAGCAAGGTAGTCATTGTGCCCCAAGGCGCGAGGCCGGGCAACGCGGGAAGGCGAGGGGAGCGGCGGGCAGAGGGTTTTCACCCGCCGCGGCTGAGAACAGCCGCTAGCCGTCGGTGACTTCGGCGGCGATGAGGGTGATGTCGTCGGCCTGGGGTGCCTGGCTCGCGTGGCGTCTCACGTCCTCGACGATGGCGTCCAGGATCTCCGCGGGGCTGAGATCCAAAACGCTCGCCACCAAGGCGCCGAGCGCCTCCTCGCCGTAGAGGTCCCCGTCCGTGTTGAGGGCCTCCGTCACGCCGTCCGTGAACACCAGGAGCAGGTCGCCGGGCTGAAGGGCGATGGTCTCGCGCTTGTAGACGGCGTCGCCAAGGACGCCCAGGACCATCCCCGTAGGATTCAGCCGGATGATCGGGCACGGTGTTCCCGGTTCCCTGGAAACGGCCTGCGCGCCTAGGCTGTGGCCGCGCGCGCATCCTGGCCTGAACAGCATGGGAGGGTTATGGCCGGCGTTCACGTAGGTGAGCGACCGGGTGGCGCTGTCGAAAACGCCGTAGAAGAAAGAAGCGAACCGCTCCGCTTCCATGGCGCGGCACATGTGGCGGTTGATGTCGGACGTGAGCCGCTCGGGGTCGTCTCGGTGGGCCTCGGAATGGATCCGGAGCATGGCCTGGAGGGTCGCCATGAGGAGGGCCGCGGAGATGCCTTTGCCCGTCACGTCCCCCAGCGCCACGCCCAAGTGCCCCGGTTCCAGGTCGAGGAAGTCATAATAGTCACCGCCCACGCCCCTCGCCGGTTTGCACGTCCCCGCGTAGAGAAGCCCCGGGACCGACGGCAGGACATGCGGGAAGAGCCGTTCCTGGACCCGCTGAGCGATCTCCAGTTCTTTCCGCAGGTTGAGCTCCTCGGCCTCCTGCTTGAGAAACTCTCCGTGTTGAAGGGACAGGGCAACCTGCTGGCCCACCGTAAGGAGCAGCTCCTTATCTTCGCTGGAGTAAGGCTCCTCGGATTGCTTTTCGGACAGGGAGATGAACCCCATGAGCCTGCTCCCAGCCAGGAGCGGCACGAGCAGGCGGACGCGGTACCGGGCCAGGAGCGCCAGTTCTATCTGCGGTTGAGAGTCGTTGTGGTGGGCCCGTCGCAAGGCGGACGTCCAGCTCCACGTGTCATCGAGGTCGACGTCCAGGGTCCGCGGCTCGGCCTGCGCGAGGCTCTCGATCTGCTTAACTGTCACGGAATCTCCGCGGAATGCCACGGCTGCCGCTGGGGATAGGGCCACGGCGGCGTTCAGCCCTGGGCCGGTCTGCCAGCACAGACAGAGGTAGTCCTCAGGGTGGGCTTCCGCCAGCCTGATGAGGGCCCCCATTCGGCTCTCTCCCTGGAGAGGAAGCCGGGCCACGTCCGCGCCCTTGATGAAAACCGCCGCCTGGCATGGGTGAAGCGAGTCCAGGACCTTGGTGGTGACGAGGGCGAGGATCGCCTGGGGGTCCATGGCGAGACGCCCCACGGCCTTGCTGAGGTCCATCAGAATCCGCCTTCCGTCGTAGGCCTCTCGAAAGAAGAGCCTCTCAATCTCCCGCATGACCCGCCGGTTGATCCGGCGGACGGCCAGGACGGCCCCCATAGTGATCAGCGCCGTGGCGAGCGCCAAGGTCCCGGCGCTGGCCCCGTGAAGGAGCTTGCCCAGCAGGGGATCCGAGGCGTAAAAAATGGCCAGGAAGAGCAGCGCTCCCTCCAAGAAGAGGAATCCCTTGGACATGAGGGCGAACTGGAGCCCGCTGTGCAGGATGAGGCGGATGCCGAAGACTCTATGCCTCACCACGGCGAAGGCGAACACCACGGGGAAGAGGCCGAGGCCCACGGCCGTAATGAAGTAGAGCCATTCGGGGACGGGCGGAGCCCAGAGCACCGCCTTGAAGAAGTATAGGGTGAGAAGGGGGACGATGCCCACGGCTCCCGCCATGAGGAAGGCCAGCCGCCGCTGGTCGGCTCTCGACGGCGCACGCGCCAGGTTCAGGAGGAGGGACAGAAATCCCATGGCGAAGAGGGCCAGGAAGATGATGTCCAGGGTTTTGTCCACTCCTTTGCCCGACGCTGCGAGCTCCGCGAACCGGCGGGCCGAAATGGCTTCCATGTAGGCCCAGTTGGCGTTCCATACGGTGAAGACAACAGGGAACACGGCCAGGACCGATTTGAGCCACGGCACGGCTCTGTCCAGGGGACTGGCCGCCGGGAAAAGGAGAAAAAACCGCAGAAAGAGGTAGGACCAGGAAGAAAAGAGGGCCACGTACGCGACGAGTCCCATCTCCCTCAAGCCCGGCGGGAACGCGGCGTAGCTTTCGCCCCCCCAAGCAGCGCCCGCGAAGCAGAACAGGAGCATGCTGGCGAGGAAGGCTTTGCTGTCGTCCAGCTTTAGAAAGCCTATGAGAACGGCCATGGCGATGCAGCCCAGGGGCAGGGCGACCTTGGACGTGATGGAGCGCAGCGAGGGGCCGGTTCCTGCGTGCGGGGAGGGGGTGAGCTCCGCCATGGCCAAGGGACGTGAGCCGTTGCTTCGGCGAAGCAAGACCGAACAAGGGCGGTCGGTCCGGAGGGCGCGCAGGGCGGAAACGCACTCAAAGAGCCCGCCGATCGTGCGGGTTTCCCCGCCGGCGGCCCTTATGGCCAGTATCTCGTCGCCCTCTCTGAGACCTGCCTTGTATGCGGAGGTGGGGCGCCCCAGCGAATCTTCGGGGTCAACGGATGTAACGGTAAGGATGCCATTCACGGGAACCGCTTCGAAACCGAACCCCTTGGCGGCGTGGCGGGCCGTAAACACGTCGAAGGCGATGAACGCCTGGTAGGCGAGGGCCACTGCGGTGAGCGCCGAGAGCAACACCGCCCGAAACCACCACCACGCCCCCCGGCCAGCCGCGGAACGCACCATTCCCGTCCGCTCCTTCCAGAGAAGTTCTCCCCGCGGGGGTCATTTACGCTTCATGCGGCTCCGGCCCTTGCCTTTCATGCGCCCTCTTGCGCCCCGTCACGGGCAACAAGCCCCAGGCGTTAGAGTGGAAGAACGTTCCGAGATGACCGCTATTCCTGGCTGGGACCTACCGGTTCCCGCGTGCCATGCGCCAGCACATCCAAACTCCGGCGGCGATGGATCCCCACATGACGAGGAAGGCCAGAAGGCGGACCAGCCCCGCGAGGGTCGTGTCGTAGTTCAGGAGGCCCACCGAATTCAGCAGGTAATTCCAATCGTGCTCCACGTCGCCGCCTTCCGGCCCGAGGGTGACCAGAGGGAGTTCAAGGGCGCGCGCGTCGGCCATGTAAGTGGCCACGTTGTAGAGATTCGTGGAGAACCATGCCCCGCACACGGGCACGGCGAAGTAATCGGGCTGGCGAAGGAACAGGAAGGCTGCCACGAGGGGCGCCGCGAGCTGGAAGAGGGTGCCTCCCAGAATCATGACCCACTGGCCCGCGAAGGACAAAACCACGTGTCCCGCTTCGTGGATGCCCAGGTTGATGCCCCCGAAGAGGCTCGTGTACTCCGGGTTGCCGAGGTGGCGCACCCCCACGTACGCGAGGTAGAGGAGGAGGGGAGCTCGCCAGAGCCAGGAGCGGCCCTCGCACCAGTCCGCCACCTCATCTCTCAGCGCTCCGGCCAGGCGTTGCACATCCGTCAAGGTCATGGTGGGTCACGTCTCCATGTTGGGGGTGGGCTCCGCCCGGCTCACGTGAAGGTCGCGAAGAAGGCCGTCCCGGACACAGAAGATCCAGCCGTGCAGGGTGAGGGGCTGCCCACGGCGCCACGCTTCGCTGGCGACCTCGGTCCGCGCGATGTTTTCGATCTGCGCCATGACGTTGAGCTCGGCCAGGCGGTCCGCCTTCGCCTCCTCGGGCAGGGAAGCAAGTTCGGCGGCCCGTTCCTCCGCCAGATCGTGGACGGGCCTCAGCCACCGGGCCACGGGGCCCTGGTCTTCGCCATTGAGAACCGCCTTCATCCCTCCGCAGCACGTGTGTCCGCACACGATGATGTGAGGGACTTTCAAGCTTTCCACGGCAAAGTGGAGGGCCGCATGGCTGTTGGGGTCGTGGGCGCCGATGAGATTGGCGATGTTCCGGTGGACGAAGACCCGCCCGGGCTTCAGGCCCAGCACCCGGTCGGGTGTCACCCGGCTGTCGCTGCAACCGATCCAGAAGAACCGCGGCGATTGTCCGCTGGCCAGGCGGTCGAAGAAGACCGGGTCCTCCGTGCGCGTCCATTGTGCCCAGGCCCGGTTTCTCTCGAAGAGGTCTTCCAGCTCGTTCATCGCTCGGCCTCCGGAATGAGTTCACCACCAAGGCACGAAGGGGAATCTTACAGTAGAGCCCTCCATGAGGCCTTAGGCGATTAAGCGAGACGCAATTGAGCGATTAGGAACAACCGCGGCTGCTTTCTACGCCAGCATCGTGCGCCATCCGCTCCTCCATCCTTCGCGTCTAGCGTCTAGCGTCTCGCGTTTCGCCTTTCAATAATTTCCACGTCGTACCCGTCGGGATCGCACACGAACAGGTACCGGCTCTTGAGTTCCGGCCTGCTCGGCCAATACTCCCATCCGCGCCGCTTCACCTCCGCCTCCACGGCGTCCAGGTCCGGCACACCGAAGGCCATGTGGCCGTATTGGTCGCCGAGGGTGTACTCGGTCTGGCCATGGTTCAAGGTCAGCTCCAGGTCGTAGCGGCCTTCCTCGTCGGTGAGAAACACGAGGAGCGCCTCGTCGCCGATGGGCGTGCGGCGGATCTCGTGCAGGCCGATGAACCCGCAGTAGAACTCCAGGCTCTTCTCCAGGTCTCTCACGCGGAGCATGGTGTGCAACATCTTCATGGGACGCCTCCCGTGGATGGCAACCAGGATGCCACGGGCGCCCAGGCGGGGGCAAGGCGGGGGGAGGAATTGGGAATTCGGAAAGCGGAATTCGGAAGGAGGAACGTTGCATGGTCAGACTTTTCGCTTCTCGCTCCTCACTCCTCACTCCTCACTCCTCACCGCTCCATGCTACAATCGCCCGCCTGGAGTGCGTTTGATGAGAGCGGCGCTGATCGGTGTGGCGAAAAGGTACGGCGAGCGGGAGGTCCTGCGGGGCGTGGATTGGCAGATCCACGCGGGGGAGCGGTGGGCTCTCGTGGGTCCCAACGGCTCGGGCAAAACCACCCTCCTGCGGATCCTGGCGGGCAAGGAGGAGTATGACTCGGGAGATCTCCGCCGGGCACGAGCGCTGCGCGTGGCCACGGTGCCGCAAGAAGACCTGGCGGGGGTCCAAAGCTCCGCGCGCACGTATCTCCTGAAGGCTTTCGACCAGGTTCTGAAGAAGGAGGCCGAGTTGGAGCGCCTCCACAAGGACATGGCCGAGGGGGATCACACCCAGGCCACGCTCAACGCCGCCGCCGAGATCCAGGACTGGCTCCTGCACCACGGGGGCTACACCTACGAGATGGAATTGGAGCGCTGCCTCCTAGGCCTGGGCTTCACGGTGGAGGACGGGGCGCGCCCGTGCCGCTCTTTTTCGGGCGGGGAACAGATGCGCCTCAAGCTGGGCCGCGCCCTGCTGGACCCCGCGGACCTCCTTCTCCTGGACGAGCCGGGCAACCACCTGGACGACACGCAGCGAGGGTGGCTGGGCCAGTTCCTGAGAGAGAGCCCGCGCGCCTTCGTGGTGGTCACGCACGACCCCGAGATCCTGGAGGGCGCTGTGGACCACGTGGCGTTTCTCCTGGACGGGAAGCTCTACACCTTCCGCGGCGATTTCGCCTCCTTCCAGACCCAGTTCGAGGAGATGCAGAAAAGCCGAGAGCGCGCCTACGACCAGCAGCAGGCCTTCATCTCCCGCACCGAGGAATTCATACGCCGCTACAAGGCAGGCCAGCGCAGCAAGCAGGCCCGGGGGCGGGAGAAAGTTTTGAGCAGGCTAGAGCGCGTGGAAGCGCCCCTGCGCGGCCCCGAGGGGTTCGCCCTGAGGCTCACGTTCGAGGCGCTCACGGGCGAGGACGTCCTCACGGTGCGCGACCTGAAGCTGTCCCTGGGGCCCAGCCAACTCCACGTGCCCAAGCTGGACCTGAAACGGGGCCAGAAGGTGGCCCTCATCGGCGCCAACGGCTCTGGGAAGACGACCCTCCTGCGGGCCCTCACGGGTGAGACGGCCCCGCTGGAAGGGGAGATGCGGTGGGGTACCAACGTGCTCCTGGCCCACTACGACCAGCACCAGCGCAAGCTTCCCCACGGCGACACCCTCTTCAACACCGTGGGGAACCTCCTGAAGACCCCCAACCGGGAGCAGATCATGTCTCACCTCGGCGCCTTCGGTTTCGGCGGCGCCCGGGCCGAGCAAGGGGTGGGGAGCCTCTCGGGCGGCGAGCGCGCCCGCCTCCACCTGCTGGCCGTCCTCCTCGCCCACGCCAACGTCCTCCTCCTGGACGAGCCCACCAACCACTTGGACGTCAAGGCCGTGGAGATGCTCCGCGAGTCCCTCCAGTCTTACAAGGGAACTCTCGTGCTCGTGAGCCACGACGAGGAGTTCCTCCGGTCCGTCGTGGATCAAACCTGGGCCGTGGCCGGCGGAAAGGTCCGCGCCGCCGCGCACTATGACCCCCGACTGTTGGAAATCCCGGCGCCCAAGGTGGAGCGGGCCTCCGCTCCGCGGCCAGCGCCGCCCAAATCACGGCCAGCGGCGTCCAAATCGCCTGAGCCCGTTCCCGCCAAGAAGGGGGCCATGAGCAAGAACGAGCGCTTCCGCGCCGAGAAGCGGAAGGCCGACGCCGAGGCCGCCGTGGCCAAGCTCTCCGCCGAGAAATCCGCGCTGGAAAAGCGCTTCTCCGATCCCGACGCCGTGTTCCAGGAAGACTGGCGGGCCCTCCACGAGCGCTTCGAGAAGCTCAAAAAACAGCTCGAAAGCGCCGAAGAGGAATGGCTCGACGCCACCACGGCCCTCGAAGAGGACGACGCCCTCCGCGGCGGGGGTTAGGCATTCACCACCAAGGCACCAAGACCACGAAGAAAAGACGCGATGAGGGGATGAGGAGATGCCGGGATGCCGGGATGCCGGGATGCCGAGGTGCCGAGGTGTAGATAGCATGAGGGTGGCTGCCCCCAGGCGAGCGATGCGAACATCGTCGGGGGCAACGGGCTGGAGCGACGGACGCTCCGCCCAAGAGGTGCCCCAAGAAGGAGGCAGCCACCATGTTTTACTGT
>JAKAKG010000227.1 GCA_021813555.1 Acidobacteriota bacterium | reverse complement strand
CCCCAAGGGCGGGCGGTCAGGGTGTAAGTGCAAATTGACGGGGACGCGGATGAATGGGGCAGAGTGTAAGCCGGAATGTTACAAGCCGACATCCGCATAATGCCAGTTAAGCGTCCATGAAACCAACGGTGTTGCAACATTCTCACAAATGCGACGCCATGAGCGCAAAAGGATTGCAGCACAAACGGACGCCTAACACGGCCTTCCGTGCAGGGCGGTGAAACGGGGGGGGGCAAAAGAAGAGGCCCAGGGTTGGTGGCCCCGGGCCTCTTCTTTCGCGTTATAGAGCCGCTGACTGCTAGGGCTGCCAGCTCCCGCAGTGCTCGGCCCCGACCACGGCGGGTGGACTTGACACGTGCCTCGTGAAACGCTATGATTACCATGATCGAGCAGTGTGACCACGGCGAGACACCTTGCAGCATCTCAGTCAGAGGGGCCCGGGATTCCGGGCCCCTTCTTTTTGGGCGGATCATGGGCAAACCGAAGACCAAAAAACGCGGGCCGAGCCCGGACCAGAAACAGGCACGGCTGGATGCGTTCGCGCGTGAATATGTTCTAGACCACAACATCACGCAAGCGGCCATCCGTGCGGGGTTTTCCGTGGCCTCAGCCCACACCCTGGGCTCCAGAGCGTTTAAAGATGTTGCATGCCGCAACAAAATAGCCGAACTGGAAGCGGCAGTGACCAAAGACACCGCCGTGAAGGTGGGAGCCATCGTCCGGGAAGCCGAGCAAATAGCGCTCTTTGACCTGGGGTCAGTGTTAGAACAGGTGGGCGACCAAATCAAGGTCAAGGACCTCAAGGACCTGCCCACATCGGTCCTCAAAAAATTCCGCCTCACGACCCTAGAAAAAGACGGAGTGAAAATCTCCCGCCTGGACGTTGAGGCCCACGATAAATTAAAAGCCATGTCTACCATCCTCCGCCACTACGGGGCGCTCAAGGACGTGGTCCGGTTCGAGGATGAACAGGGGCGCCCCCTCCAGGCCCAGGTGACGTGTCCGGTGCCCATGGAGGAACTACTCTCCTCGGTGACCTCCTGGGCCAAGCGGCTCAAGGCGGCGAAGGGGAACGAGGATGGCTGAGATCGTGTCCCCCGGCGGGCTCCGCCTGCCTGACCCCGTACGCTGGCCCGAGTACCGCTCTCTGGTTAGCGCCATCGTGCAGGCCTGGGAACGCGCCCCCGAAGGGGGGCAGTGGGAAGCCATCAAGGGGTATCTACGCGCCGCCGTGAGGGCAGACCTCTACGTGTTGGCGCGGCTGCTCGGCTACGACGACGAGAGCCACCCCTGGGACGAGATCCACCTCCTCATGGCGCACAGGATACGAGAGTACGAGAAACTCCCCGCAGTGCAGGTCGCTATTTTCCAGCCAAGAGGCACATACAAAACTGCGCTGGAGGAAATCCAGTTCACCCGCAGGATTCTGTGGAATCCTGAGATCAGGATCGGCGTGGGGTCCTGGAAGCTCGGCGTGGCGGAGGCCATCACCCGGGCGATCAGGCGCAACCTCCAGGACCCGTGGATTCGGGCCCTATTTCCCGAGGTAGTGCCGGCGCGGCCGGACGATGCCGAGAAATGGACGGAGGCGGAATTCACCGTGCTGAGGTCCTCCGCCTCACACGATGCCACGGTGCTGGCGTTCTCCCTGGAGTCGCTCCCAGCCGGCAAACATTTCGACGTGCTCGGGCTGGATGACGTGGTGGAGAGCCGGAGCACTGAGACCCCGGAGGCTGTCGAAAAGGCGGACGCGAAGCTGCGGGACATCCGATCGCTCCGCGCGGGCGTGCACGCCCAGACGTTCCTCAGAGGTACATTCTGGGATCCCGAAGATACCCACGTGAAGATTTTCGAGGGACGCATTAAGGGCTGGCGCGTGGAGCGGCACCCGATCCGCGTAGACGCCGTCTACCAGGAGGCGGATAACCCGTTCGGCCTGCCCCTGGGCGCGTGCGTGTTCCCCTCGGTGAAACCCCCGGCTACCATCCAGGCCGATGAGGATGGGATGGGCCCATGGCAATTTGCCACGCAGATGCAGCTCACCATCCCCTCCGCCCTGCTGGCGGCGTGGACGAAGGCTCAGGTTCAGAGGTATTACGATCCGCGCATCCTAGAGCCGCCCATTCATTTTGTGGTGACGGTAGACCTCGCCACGGAGCGGGGCAAAGATAACCTCTCGGTCATGCTGGCCGCCGTGCTCCCAGATGGCCGGAGGTGCATCGTCTCAGGGTTCGACGGCCACGCGGCCCCGTCGTGGGTTGCCAGCTACCTCTACGACTTGCAGCGGAGCTACGGCACCACGACCTACATTGAAGAAATCGGCATGGCCGTGTTTTTCGATGAGGCGATACGCCATGAGGGAGAGCGCCGGGGCTACTACCTACCCAACGTGGTACCCATCAAGCGGCGCGAGACCAGGAAGTTCGACAGACTTTGGCAACTGGACGGGCCTATCAAGCGGGGGCTCATTCTCACCAGGGACCCGGAAGCCCCGGACCTCAACCCTCAGGAAAAAGCCTTCTTTTCGGCGTGGGAACGATTCGCCTTGACCTTCCCGCGCGCAACCAAGGACGACATCGGGGACTGCGCGGCCGATCTATTGGCGTTTGGGCCCATCCCCTCCACCGACGACGTACGCCACGGCTACCAACCCAAAGCGTTCGAACCCGCACCTGAGCCGGAATTCTCCGAGAGGATGGGCTTCTGATGAAAGCCACGCCGAAGCTGCTCGATCTGCTCTCTCGCCAATATCAGGAATCGGATCAGGACCTCCAACTCCGTATTGCACGGTGGGCCCGGTTCCTGGCTGCGTGGCGGGGGCACTACACCTGGGACAAAGAGGCGCTTCCCACAGGGGCCACGCCAGCAGCCACGTTTGACGGGTTCTGGCGGGACCTGGGGGCGAGCGCCACGGCCATGAAAACCGTGCAGGAATCGGGAGGCGGGGGCAAACTCTACTGGAAAGAGACGTTCTATCACATCCAGACGATCATGACCCGGCTGAATGAGGCGTTTCTCGCGCCCAAAAAGCCCTTCACACTGCGCCAACCGCGCGTGGTGAGGGGCGCGCCGCCGGACCCCCTCAAACAGAAGATTAGGGGCGTGAGCCTGAGGGGGGCCGAGGAATACCTGCTGTGGGCATTCCGGCATGCTGACCTCCAGGGCGAATACCGGGACGGACTGCTGAACATGTGCATCTTTGGGACCGGGATCATGGGCCACCGGGAGGCGGACGACGATCAGTACCCGCGCGCCCAAGTGGATTCCATCCGTCCGTGGCAGTGGCGTTCGGACCCCATGAGCCGGAAAATCAGAACCGCGAGGTACGGAATCCTGGACCGGTGGTACTCCAAGAGCGAGGCGGTAGCCCTCTTTCCGGATTGTGAGAAGGCCATCGACCAGGCCGCCCATGAGACGCCGGACACGACGCTGGACGCGGACCGCCCCAAGTTGGAGCGAAGGACCGTCCACGTGTTGGAATATCATGGCCGTTACGACCTGCGAGCCATCGAAAATCTGGAGCTTGGAGGGGACGCGCAGGACGCTGGAAAGCCGGTCATGTCCCGCATCCTGGCCCTGTGCACCGCGGACGGACCGAGCGAGGAGTTGCTCAAGGTTTCCGTGAGACCCTACGGCCACGGAGAAATTCCGTTCCAGGAGCTGGTCTGCCTGCGCTCTCCGTCGGAATGGGGATGCGCGGGCATCGGATTTGCGGATCTGCTGGAGGACGGCCAGGACGCCACGAACACCTACGTGAACCTCATGTTGCGGCAGTTCGGCCTCTCTGTGCTGGGAGGCGGCATCGTGGACAGCTCCAAGTCCGGCGACCTCGCCCGGGTACTCAGGCGACCTTTCCGGCCCTCGGAATGGCGGTTTGCAAAACTCAACGGCGCGTCCATCAAGGACATCATGCACCGGCTGGACGTGGACCCTCCCACCACCGCCCACCAGGCGAACCTGGAGTACATCCGCTCAGCACACCCGCTCTATACGGGGGTCTCCCCCATGAGCGCGGGCGTGACCACGCGGACCTACTCCAACACCCTCGGCGAAGTGAGCAACCTCCAGGCTGAGAGCAATTCGCGGTTCAGGTTCACGGCGGAGAGCATTGACCCCGAGATGCACCGATCGTTTCGCCTCTACGTGAACATGAGCGCGGAGGCCATCAAGGGCGTCTACCAGGCGGGCGAACCTCCCCTGTTTTGGCAGAGTGAGGATGGCAAGTTCTACCTGATCAGCCCCGACACGTTTGACACGGACCTGGAGGTGGAGCTGCGGAGCGGATCCACGTGGGTGGACGACCAGGCCGAGGCCATGGACCTCATGGGGCTCATCGAGGTGGCACAGAAGGCGGGAGCCCAGCCCCTCGTGGTTCAGGCGCTCCGGAGAGTGGCCGAAGTCAAGCACCTGGACCCGGACCTCGTCGCGAACGAGGCGCCGCCGACGGCGCCCGCCCCTCCGCAGGAGTTACCACCGGGCGCAGCCATTCCCCTTCCGGGCCCCGTACCTCCCGGCCCACCCGTGGGACCGGGCATGACCCTGGGCGGGCCCCCAACGCTGGCCCTCGCTCAACCCCAAGGAGCCTAAATGCCGCTGCTGATCCTCCCCCCCGACGCCTGGACGGATCGGGCGGCCCAGGTGTGCCGCCCGATCGGCGCCACGCCCGACGGCCAAGAGCTGATCAAGCTCCTCTTTGAGCTAAGGGACCACGACCTGAGCGAGTTCTCAGACTCGCCCGACTACGAGACCACGAGGTATCTGCAAGGCGCGCGCGCCAGGGCCGAGCTGGTGCTCGCCCTGTTAACCGGTGACATCAAGGCGGAGGTGGATCATGGTTGATACTAACGCGGCGGCACCGCCCGAAGCGGTTCCCGCAGAGACAGGGACGGCTCCAGGCGGGTTTTTCGAGAGCACCCCCAACGTGTATGACCTGCTCGAAGCGCCCGACCAGCCGGACGAGAAAACCAAGAGCGCCGGCCTGGATCTGGAGCACGACGACGAGACACCAGCGCCCGCCACGGCCGAGGGTTCCGAGGCGCCCACCGGCGAAACGGGGGGCAAGCCTGAAGCCAAGCCCGCCGAGAAGGCGGAACCCACCACGCCTGAATTGACCGGACTCACGCCCGAACTTGCGGCCAAGTTCGGAGAGCTGAAAACCACCGCCCCGGAACTGGCGGAGTTCATGGTCGCTCAGGAAAAGGAGCGATCCGCGTTCCTCACCCGCAAGGCCCAAGAGTATTCCGCCGCCATCAAGGATTTTCAGGACTTCCGCCCGGCCTTCGAAGACAAGAGCGTGGGCAACGCCCTGAGGTTCATCCTCTCGGACGAGGAGGCGGGGCAAGCGGTGGCGGACGTGATCCGCGCCGTCATCTCCGCGCGCCAGGCGGGCCAGCCGTTCAACCTCAAAACCAGCTTCGCCCCTCCTCCTCCCGATGAACTCTCGGAACTGCTCGGCAAGGACGAAGATGAGATGATGAACGCCTTCATGACCCAGCCGGGCTACCTGAAGGCCCTCATCTCCAAACTCACGGCACCCCCAAAGGCGCAACCCGCGCCCGCGAGCGCGCCGGGAGGGACAACCCAAGCGGCCAAACCCGCGCAGGACCCCTCCCCGGCGGCAGACCCGAACGCCCTCGTAAGCCGCTTCTTCGCTTCCCGTCCTGAGGCAGACCGAAACCCGGAGTTTGTGGGGCAGGTGACGGAGTGGGTGAAGCAGCACGAGGAGGCCCTCGTCCGCGAGGGACACGGACCCGAAGCCATCCTGATCGCCGCTTACTCCGCCGTCACGGCCAAGCGAGATGCAGCCGAGGCGGCGAAGAAACAAGCGGACCAGGACAAGGCGAAGACGGCACAGCAGGAGCGCCGGGGACTGCCCCCCCAAGGCGCGGGCCACACCGAGGAGGACGCGGACGACGAGCTCGGGCTCAAGTCCGGTTCGTTCTTCGCCAAATCGTAAAGGAGACCCACCGTGGCAGACCTCAACCTTTCACTCGCCAACGGCAAGATCGTCAAGGACTACAGCAAGAAGTTCTACCTGGTCCAGCCCCAGAAGTATCCCTCCGTCAGCTACGCGCTGGCGAAGATGGGGGCCATCCTCAAGGAGGACTTCATCCGGTGCGGCGACAAGGACCCGCTGCCCGATTTCGCCCGGATCGACAACAGCCCCGCCGGCTACGACGACGCGGCCACCAGCATCGTGATGGACAACGTGACCGGCGTCCGTGCCGGCATGATCGGCATCGTCGAGCTCTCGCGTGAGGGCATCATGGTGACCGCCGTAGGCGCGGCCACCAAGACCCTCACCGTCACCCGGGCCATCTTCGGAGTGGCCGCGGCCATCCCCCACGGGACCGTGATCACCTGGCTCTCCACACCCATGCAGGAGGGCTGGCCCGCCTCGGACCTGTCCGCACGGATGCGCCTCGCCGTGGAGCGCACGAATTACATCCAGCGCTTCGTGGAGCCCGTGAATTGGACCGGGACCATGGAAGCCGTCACGGATAACGGCGGCCTCCAGTTCCAGCAGACCAAGCCGGTCCTGCGGCAGGACGCCCAGGACCTGCTCAAGCGAGACCTGAACGTGTCGCTCCTCCTCGGCGTCGGCCTCACGCTCCCGGGAACGCGCGGACCCATCACGGTTTCCAGCGGGATCCTCGGCACCTCCTACTACCAGGACCACACCGCCATGGACATCACCAACAGGGCCGCGTTAGAGGCCCTGGTCCGCGACCCGCTCAAGTACGGCGGTCCGGAGATGCTGGCGCCGTGCTCTCCCGTGGCCTTCAGCGCCATGCAGTACCTCTACCAGGCCAACAACATCGGGGACTTCTCCGGAGGCGTCCTGAAGGAAGTGGGCGTGGACGTGGGTCTCATCCGAACCCCCTGGGGCCGCATCCGTCCCTACGTGGACTGGACCCTGGTGGACGCCTGGGACAACGTCAACAGCCGCTGGCTCGGGAAGTTCGAGCTCTGGAACCCCGACCTGGTCCGCTTCCGGCCCCTGCGCCGCATCGGCCGCTACGCCCTGCCCAAGGACGGGGACAACGCCACCGAGGTCATCGGCTGCGAAGGCGGCTGGGAGTTCGACTGCACGAAGGCTCTCTTCGTCAAGACGGGTGTCATCGCCCCGGCGTAAGCCTCACCTGATCCGCGCGGAGGAGGCGGGTTCACGGACGCATCATGGTCCACCTCCAGGACCGACCCAGGCCGGCACCGCCCCGGCCTGGGTCATCTGTGCAGGAGCCGAACATGAGAGAAGTCAGTCTTCAGGCCATAGGGATCATGGCCGGCAAGACCGGCGGCATGAACTGCCCCGGCTTGCTCAGCGGCCTCGTCCGCTTCGAAGACGGATGGGCCACGATCCAGCTCCAGGACGGCGAAGAGGCACTCTTCGACGCCATGGTTAAGGATCGCATCTTCCCTTACGGCGTGGGCTATCTCGTGGCCAGGCGGACGAAGATCCCCGGACCGCCGCGCGTCTTCGAGGTGCTCACCACCGAAAGCAAGAAGGCCGCCCAACAGCCGGACGACGCCTCCTTCGACGAGGCCCACGGCTGGATCACCTACTCCGAGGCGTGCCAAGTGGTCTCCAGGCCGAAGCTCAATGAGGCGGTGGCGGAGGGCAAGGTCCGCCAGACCGTCCTGCCGGACGGCACGAAGCGGTACTACAAGCCGGACATGGCGGTGCTCCCGTGCTAGTGCCGATGGGGTACGTACCCGGCCGGTCCTACTTCACAGAAGTGATCGTGGGGGCAACCCCGGTCACCGTGACACTGCCGGACGGAGCGAGAGCCTGCGCGCTGGGCATCGGCGTAGGCAGTGAGGACCATCCCGCGACCTCCACGGTGTTCTTCTCCTACAACGGCGCGGACCCTGCCGTCCCCGCCGCGGGGGATCCAGCCGCCTTCGACTTCATCACCAAGAACCAGTGGGGAGATCGGTACTTCGGCATCTCCGAAGTTCGTATGGTCTCGGCCGAGGAGGGGCAGTATGTGCGGCTCCTGTTCACGATCTAAACCCCGCCACGCTGGGCTGGCCGTCCTGCTCGCACTCTGCACCGTGACCCTGCTCACGCCAGCCCAGACGGGACCCAGGGGAGGCAGCTACCCCTCCCAGCCCAACCTCTCTGGTTACGTCCCCTACACCGGAGCCACGTCGGACCTTAACCTCGGAACGAACGGCGTCATTGCAAGCCGAATCCAAATCGGCGGGGTGGCGCTCTCGGATGTGGCCCCTGACATCACCCGGATCACAGGGATGGGTGCCTACCCCAACGCCGTCACCAACAAGACCGGCGGGCCCCTGATGCTGAGCGGTGGCCCGGGCATGTCAAGCTTTACCGTGGCGGACTACACCAGCCTGTACGGAGGTGTGGTGTCCATTACAGTGGATGCTGGCCTGCCCAGCTCAGTACTCTACAGCCTGACCGAAGGTGCCGAGTACGCCTCGCAGGTCTCCAACGAGGTTACCGCCCTTAATTTAGCGGCCGCCATCAACGCCTGGGTCCCGGGCGTCTACGCCACCGCCTACGGCGCATCGGTGGGACTCGAAAACGCCCAAGGCGCTACCAGCATTACACCGGAAAGCTGGACGCCAGCCATCACCGTCAGCACCAACGATCCCGGCCCGGGGTACCTCTCGGGAGACTGGATCAGTACAGGCAGTATGGCCCTGAACGGCGATGTCACCTTGCCCTGGCAAATCTGGAGCCCTAACACTGGAGAGATAAGCATCAACGCGAGGGGCCGCTCTCACATGGTGATCTGGTCCAGCGTCCCGTGGCAGGCGGCCGGAGGGATTGCTGGAGCCGTCACCGGGAAGGTACTCCAGCTCGAATTTGTTGACTCTAACATTACCCTTCCCGCCACCGCCCCGTTCTCGCTGGCCCGGCCCTTCGTCTCCTCGCCCGGCGCTTCGATATGTCTCCTCTACGACGGCACGGTGTGGCATGAACTCTGGCGCTACCCGCTGGGCATAACTAAGACCCTGACCTGGTACGGGGCCACCACCTCCGGAGGAGCCGTGACCACGCAGTTCACCCTCACCATCGTGGGCGGTGTCATAACGGGAGCCACGCCGTGAACCGCTGGACGCTGGGCCTGAAAGTCGCCGCGCTCGCGATGGTGTTGGCCATCGCCGCACCCACACAGACCGGGCCGAAAGGCGGCACCTACCCGTCGGGCGGGACACCCACGGACGTGTCTGGTCTCGTCCCCTACACCGGGGCCACGTCGGACCTCAACCTGGGAACGCACACGCTCTTGACGCAGACCATCACGTCCAGCGGCACCGCTACGGCCAACACCGCGAACGTGACGATCCAGGGAGCCATGGCTGTCAACCTCACGGACAGGGGCGGAACCGTCAACATCAGGGGAGGCGGAGCAATCCTACCCGGCCTAGGGGGCCTTCTTCGCGGCGGGGATGTGAATATTTCGGGGGGGGACGCTGGCAGTTCAGGGGACGCCGGAGATGTATACATCGACTCGGGCCAGTGCGTCAATTACCTAGAACCGTATCCTTTCGTGGCCATCGGCACCTACCGAGCCTCACAGATCAACTTCTTCGGCCTCGGTGTGAACAGCCAAATCACCTTCATGCGAGACGGGGGAGCGCTGTTCAAATACGCCCCCAGCGCGCCGGCCTTTGTCTCCACCGTTGTCACGGGCACGGCCCCTTTCACCGTCGCCTCCACCACCCTGGTGGGCAACCTGAACGCGGATTATCTCGGTGGCCAACACGCCGCCTACTTTGCTCCCGCGAGCACGGCCCCGGCGATTTCAAGCGGAGGCGCGGCACCCACCAGCACACCGGGCAAGGTGGGGGACATGTACGTGGACACCTCCGCCAAGAAGCTGTATTTCGCGGCGGGCACCATTTCAAGCGCCGACTGGATCATTGCCAATTAAGGAGAGCGCCGTGCGCCGATGGCTGTCTGTCATCCCTTTGTGTCTCTTGGCCGTGACCCCGGCCTTCGCCCTCGAATTCACTTGCGCCGCTCCGGAGGTGGCCTCGGCCACCCTCACGGTGTACCCCGTCGCCGCCTCGGATAAGGACGTGTCCCTCACCCCTTACGCCTGCGGTCAGTGGCGGTTTACACCCACTCAAGGCGGCGCGTGGCTGGCCTGCGGCCAGGGTCCCCTCTCCATCGGGGGAGGGTGGGTCATCGCTCAGAAGTTCGCCGCCACCGACCCCACGGTGGACCTTCGTCCGGTCTACTTCCCCCCTGCCGCCACGACGGAAGGGGAGACGCTGGCGAGCGTGGGGTTCAACCCTCCGGAGCTGCCGGCGGGGCTGATCCAGCGGTGGGAACTCCTGGAGGATGGCTCACCCATCCTGTCCAAACCGGGCCGAGCCTACGACGGCACAGCTCCCAGGCCCCACACGTACCAGCTCAGGGGCCTGCTCGTGGGGGCTCCCAAGAAGCACTATCTGTCCTCGGAAACCATCGAAGCGGGCGAGGTGCCCGGGGACCAGACGTGAACACCACACTCACACTGTCCAAAGGGAGTACGTGCATGCGAAAACAGGCGGTCCTGATTCTTGGCGCGGTCCTGACGCTGGCCCTTCCCGCGCTCGCCCAATCGGTCTCCCTCACGGTGGAGAAGAGCGGGGCGGACGTGGTCCTGACCTTCTCAGGGGGCGTCTCCCCGTATACGGTGATCCGCTCGGACACCCCAGAAATGACCACGCGGACCATCGCCTTCACCGATACCACCAGTCCAGTGACCGATCCTGGAGCCGTGACGGACGGCGCGCGCATCCACTTCTATCAGGTGAGCGAGACGGGAGGCCCCACGGTTTCCATCACCACTCCAGGACCCGGCTTCACGGCGGACCGTCCTTGCCACTGCGTGTATGGCACGAGTACGAACGCGGTGGCGGTGTACTGCGATACCCATCTGGCGGTCGGCCTGGACACCTGGGTGGCTTGCCGGAACGGTACGGGCGTCCCCCTCGCCGTCCAGGCGGATGCCAGGCGTCCCAACAATATCCTCATTACCGCCTCAGCCGTGGACCTGTGGGGGAACTGGGCCTTCGTCACCGTGAGCGGCCACTACGCCGGGACCATCACCTCCCGCGTCCCGTGTCGCCAGCGCCTCCCTGGGATGTAACAGGAGCCCCCCATGCTGATGGCAGAGTTCTTCGACGGGATCCGGGAGGACCTCGGAGGATCCACTGAGACCACCCTCGTGGAACGGTGGCCGGACCGCCGCCTCTTCGGCTACCTCGTGCGGTTCGTGCGCAAGCTGGCCGTAGACATCCCCTTGGCGCAAGACCCAGACTCAGGCGTCTTCAGGTCGGTGCCCGTAACCGCCGGGGCGGCCTTGGTGACGCTGCCTTTCGAGCCGACCCGCCTCGTTCGGGTACAGGTGCTTTCTCCTGACAACTCCCGCCGGGTGCTGGCCCCAACCACCCAGGAGGCGATCCTCTACGAGCGGGACCAGAACCCAGGTCTGTCTCCGGGCACGCCCCTCGCCTTTGCCGTAGCTCCCCTCTCCACGGGCCAGACGGGGTTGTTGCTCCATCCCCCGCCCGCCCAAGCGGCCACCCTGGAAATATGGTACTGGCCCCTGGCTGCCGTGGAGCCTCCCGGCTGGACCAGCGAAGGCGCCATTGATCCCACATCCCAGGACACCGCCCTGGTCCCCATCCCGGCCCTGCTGATCGACGCCGCACAACAGTGGTGCCTCTGGCGCGCCATGCGCAGCGCCGAGGATTTTGACACCCGGGAGCGGGAAATGCAGCGCCAGCTCGCGGAGGCCATGTACCAGCGCGCGCTGGGAGATTACAACGCCATGATCCTGGACCAGAGCGTCATCGTGAGCCCGTGGATTTCACCTCTGCTGTAGGGGAATGACGTGAGGATGGAACGCAGCCAGAAGGCCGGGTGCACGGACCTGGTCTTCGACGATCTCGCTTCGGGAGAGTACCACGGGATTGGAGAGCACAAGCTCTCCCGGACCATGGCCCTGAACATGGCCCGAAAACTGCGCAACTGGGAGCCCGTCCTGGGCCCTGGAGCCAGCATCCA
This sequence comes from Acidobacteriota bacterium, assembly GCA_021813555.1. Classification (GTDB taxonomy): domain Bacteria; phylum Acidobacteriota; class UBA4820; order UBA4820; family DSQY01; genus JAKAJA01. The sequence goes on along the minus strand of JAKAKG010000227.1, from coordinate 26,474 downwards.
GCGCAGAAAGGCGTTCGTCCCTGAAACGCTCATCGACCCGGCCACCAAGCTGGAACTGCAAGAGCCCATCCTCGCGGTTTACGACTACCAGAAGACCGGCGCTCTGTCCCCCATCCGCGTGGTGGTCACCCCCACGCGCCTCTTCCGCCACGCCCCAGGCCAGGGCCTTAACCTCGTGGAAGTGAAAGGCCCCTCTTCGGCCCCGGCCTTTCCCAACATGACTCCCATGGTCTGCTGTGAAACCTTCGCGGATAAACTCTACATCGCATCGGGGACCAACCACCTCATGGAGTGGGACGGGCAGAACGATCTGGCCTACCCGAGCGCCACGTGGTTTTCCGCGGCCTCGCTGATCGTTCCCAAGAAGTCCGTGGAGGTGGCTACGGGAACCTTCAAGATCCCGGGCAACACCCTGGAGGACGGAGACGAAGTGGTCTACGAGGCCAAGGGAGATACGGTGCTGGGGGGACTCATCTCCGGCGCGCTGTATGTCGTCTGCAAGTCGGCCAACACCACCAAGACCCTCACTCCAGGCACCTTCAAGCTCAAGACCCCCTTCGCCGTGGACCCCCTGCCCCTGACCGGACAGGGGAACGACACGCAAGCGCTCGTCCAGGTGTCCGCCGACGACGACGGGTGGAGATACCCTTCGGTGGTGGCCCGCCACGCTGGCCGGCTGTTTCTCTCCGGCTTTAAGGGCAACTTCGACAGCCGCATGGGCGCATCGGTCCGGTGGACCGAATCCTCCGACGCCTGGACCCTCTGCCCCTACTGGCCGGAGGCGCGCACGGCCGACGCGGACATCGTCACGGCCATGGCCTCGACGGCGCTGGGCGACCGGCTCAACTTCGTGGCCTCAGGGCTCATCATCGCCAAGGCCGGGAGCACGTTTCTGCTCTCTGGAAACGATTTCGCGACGTACTCAGACCTGGCCCTCATCGAGCTATCACCCAACACGGGGTGCGCGGGCCCGGCCTCGTGGACCTACACCGGGACCGGCATCGCCATGCTGGGGGCCGCAGGCATCTTTGAAATCACGCGGCAGCTCCAGCTCAAGGATGTGCCCATGAGCGATCCGGTCAAGGACGCCATCGAGAACCGTCCTGGCCTGGCTTACTCCTCCGCCACCTACGACCCGGACGCCAAGCAGGCCTTCTTCCTCCTGCCAGTCACGAGCGGAACAGGCTGGGAGGCGCTGGTGTGGAACGAAGTCCGGGGGGCATGGTTTTCATGGGACAACCGGAACAGGCTTGAGGAGTTCTTTACGCTGAAGGTTCCCTACCAAGACACCTCGCTCTCGGGAAACCTCAAGCTCCCGGTCCCAGACGGATTCCCGGACATCCCACAGACCACGCCATGGGACGGCTTTCTGGCCTGCCCCGCCGTCTGGTGTCGCCATCAGCGCCGCCTCGTGCTCTGCTCCAAGGGCACCCTCTACACCTACGGCCAGCTTGGCGGGGATGAGGTGATTGAGTCGGAGCTGCACTTCCTGTTCCAAGATCTGGGCTCGCGGTTTGGCTACAAACGCACGCGCCACTTGGACCTGGACCTGACCGGGGACGTGGAGCCCATCCTCGCCTGCTTCGCGGTGGACGAGCGGGACCTGCCCACCGTCAAGCGGTGGTCCGTCCCGAGAGGGCCCATGATGTGGGGCACGGACGTGAACCTGAACGCGGACGATACGGGGGCCATCGGTTTCTGGACCGAAAACCCGGACCTGTGTCACTGGGACCGGAACCACGCGCAGAAACTACGCTTCACAGCGCCCCAGGGTAGTCTGGGCGGCCTCACCCAGGCCCAGGTCCTCACCCGGGGCCGGGGCTCCATCACCCTTCACCAAGCGGCGCTGTCCTTTGTGGGAGCGAGGTAGACCATGGGCATGATCGTAGGAACCATCACCAACGCCAACGGAGAGCCCCTATCGGGATGTTACGTCACCATCCTGAACACGGATACGGGGATTTCTTCCGTCGTAAGAACGAACGGAGAAGGATACTACACCTCCGCAAACCTGGTGCCGGGGACCTATAAAATCACTCCATCCTATTACAAAAGCGCCTATTTTTTGAGCGCAAGCCAAACCATATCACTGAGCACCAACTATACCGTTAGTTTCATTCTCACCGCAGCCGCCGGAAGCGGGGCCGTGAAAGTCCGGACCTACGTCCGGCTAGGAAGCGGAACCGGGGTCGGCAATGTAGCAATCGCGCTCACCTTGAACGGAGTCACCAACGTCTCCGGCTTCTTCACCTCCTCCGCGGGGATGTGCGTCATTTATGTGCCGTCATCCACTCCGATTTCCCTCGACCCCGTCCTGACCGGATACACCTTCGCTCCCGATCCGCTCACCCTCACCACGGGCACGACGGCCCCCCCGGACCAGCTCATCACGGCCACCGCCGTGGTGGTCCCCACCTACGCCGTCAGCGGGCGCGTGACGCTGGCGGACGGCACAACGGGCGTGGACAGCGTCCACGTGTGGGGAACCATCGGACGCCTGGAACTGGGCACCTGGACCAGCGGAGGGGGGTACTTCTCGTTCCCCAACTGCGAGGACGGCTCCGCCTTCAGCGTCGCCTGCGAACTGACCGGATACACCTTCGCTCCCGCGTCCCGCGCGGGAACCATCAGCGGCGCGGACGCCTCGGGACAGGACTTCGTGGCCACGCCGGTGGTTACTGCCAGGTCCATTTCGGGGAGAGTGCAGGACAGCAGTGGCGCGCCCATTTCCGGTGTCTCCGTCACCGCCGACCCTGGAGCTGGAAACCCCGCCCAGGGCAACAACACCACGACGGGCGCCGATGGTTACTACACCATCAACGGCCTGGTAGACGGGGCGTGGATCGTCACCCCCTACAGCGGCGGCTATCAATACCAGCCCGCCGCCACCGCCGTCAATCTCGCGGGGAGTAACGCCACCGGCGTGAACTTCACGGGCTACGCCGCGCCGACCCGAATCCTCGTCTCCGGGTATACCCGGCTCGGGGATGGAACGCCGCTTCCCTACGTCTACGTATCGAACGGGATGGACCAGTGCATGTCCGGCGCGGACGGCTACTGGGAGCTTTCCCTGGCTCCCGGGCCCCAAACCCTCACACCCTCGTGCGGGGGCTACATCTTCACCCCGTCCTACCTCTACATCGCCAACCTCACGGCGCCCCTCATCAACCAGAACTTCGTGGGCGCGCCCGCCGGCATCTATCAGATCACGGGGACCCTGTACGACACGGACGGGGTCACCCGAATGTCCGGGATGCTCATTATCATGGAGGGAACCGAATCCCGCTCGGTATGGACCGACCAGAACGGCCTCTACACCTTCGACCACCTGACCGCGGGAAGCTACACCATCCGCCCCGCCGCCGGGACCAACTGGGAACCGCTGTCCCGCTCCGTCACGGTCACCACTCTGAGCATCCCGAACCAAGACTTCCACGCCACCGGAGCAGGCACCTACCTCCACAGCATCTCCGGGCGGGTGACGATTGACGGGGCCGCGCTGGAGGGTGTCCTGGTGAACGCGGGGAACGGCCTGAGCGCCATCACCGACGCCACCGGGAACTACACCATCCAGAACTGCTACGACATCACGTATGCGGTGACTCCGAGCCTGAACGGCTACACCTTTACCCCCGTTCTGACCAATGTCACTCTGGCGGGCGCCAACGTGACGGGAATCAACTTCGCTGCCACGGCGGCGGCGGGATCCCACTCGATTTCTGGAACCATACGGACGGAAACGGGCGGCGTGATTTCCGGAGTAACCGTCTCGGCCGGCGGGGTGACCTCCACTTCGGACGCGCTGGGCCAGTTCATCCTGCCGGGACTGCCTGACGGGGATTACACCCTCACCCCCGTGCGGTCCGGCTACACGTTCACGCCCAGCTCTCGTGCCGTGAGCGTGGCTGGAGCGGACCGGACCGGCATCGATTTTCTTGGCGCTGTCACCGTAGGCCCCACCGGAACAGGCCACACGATCTCGGGCACCATCACTGGGGCCGGGGGCGCCGCCCTGCCGGGGGTCAACGTGGTGTCCGGAACCCTCTCGGCCAGCACGGACGCTTACGGTACGTACCACCTAGCCGATGTTCCGGACGGCTTGGTAACGCTCTATCCCCTCAAGGCGGGATACCGGTTCTCCCCGGTGGCCATGGACGTGACCATGGCGGGGGCGGACCTCACGGGCAAGAACTTCATCGGCGCCACCGTCACTCCCACATACCCCATCCTCCCCTACCGCCCAAGAAACGTTGAAAGCGGGCAGATGATGAGCGTGGACGCGGAGGGGATTTGGTCTGACCTCGTGGCGCTGCTGGCCTACATGACGAACATCTCAGACCAACAGATTTCCGAATTTGCCAACATCGGGCCCCAGAAGATCCGAAGCTCCCTCAGCCCTCAGACCTCAAGCCTGTTCGCTGACCTGAAAAAGTTTGCGACGGACATCGAAGCCATCAAGGGGGACGTGGCCGCCTCGGAGAATTACTCTGCCTGGAACGTGACCCTCCCCTCCGAGGAGGGCGTAGAAGTGGCCCCCTCCGGGGACTCCGGAAGCGGGGGCGCCGTCGCGGTGCGGAACGGAAAGATCAGGATGATGGGCAGAGAAATTGCGGTGACGGAGCACCGTCTGCCCGAAACGGCCACCACCTACTTCTCCCCCACCTCGGCCTACGCCATCCGGGCCACCTATGACAGCGGCCTGGTGCTCACGCTCATTCCCCTGACGGGCACGGCGGTTGGACCCTCGGACAAGGAGAGCGATGAATATGTGGTGGGCACGGTTCAGAGCGCTTCGAATGAGTCCACCTTCATCCTCCAGGTCCCAGCGGGGACGCCCGCGCTCGGCGCCCACTGCGTGGTTCTGGACGGAGATCAGGCGGGAAACGAGTTCTACCTAACCCACTTCGACGCGGCTACAGGTACGGTGGTCCTGCAAGACGCCCTCACCGCCACCCTCGCGGCGGGGGTGCACCTCGGGATCTGGCTGGACGATCCGGACCTGCGGGACACGCCCGGGACCTTGGGCGGGATCTCCACGCCGTCCTCCATGCTCCTGGCCATCATCTGGACCGGGGCGGCTGGGGCGCCGCCCCTCGTGCGCAAGCGGACCAACATCGGCGGGGAGGCGGGGACGCGCATCCATGAACTGCCCTGGAGTGCCCGGCTGAGCTTCGACGCCTCGCAGTGCTCCCAGAAATTCACCTTCACCGGAGAGAGCCGACCCATTCGCTCCATCTGGGGCCGCTCCATCCTCTACAAAGAGAACACGGCCAACACGCCCAGCATGTGTTTCATGGGGCAGCTCCCCGCCGAGGCTATCATGATCGACGGGACCACGGCCAAGGGAGTGAACATCCGTATCTCTCCCAAGGACATCACCCTGCTCCTGAGCCCGAGCCACCTCGCCATTCTGGACCCGGCGGGCGGGACGCCCGTCCCAGCCAAGAGCGGCGCCTTCAAACTCTACCTGGAGTACGCTCCGTGATCAGGTTTATGGTGCTGGGAGCGCCCCGCAGCGGCACCACGTGGGCCGCGAACTGGCTCATGACGGAGCGCACGCTCTGCCTTCACGATCCACTCTCGGCCTTCAAGGTGGAGGACCTGGACCGCGTGGCGGACAGCTACGCGCCCAAACGGGTGGGCCTCTCGTGCACGGGTTGCGTGCTGTACACGGACTGGCTCAATACACACCCAGCCCCCAAGGTCATTCTCCACCGCCCCATCTCGGAGGTGAACGCGAGCCTCCAGCGCATCGGGTTCCCGCTCATGCCCGAATGGTGGGGCGGGATGCTGGACAAGATCGCGGGGCTGCACGTTCCCTGGACCAACCTCTTCAAGGACGTGGCGGCGCGGCAGATTGCCGAGCACCTTCTGCCCGGCTCGTGGGACCCGTGCCGCTACGCGCAGCTCGTAGCCATGCGCGTGGACCCGAGATTTGACCGGGTGGAATCCTCCCCCGAAGCGTTTCAAGCACTTCACGAAGACCTGGCGGCCAAACTGGCGGCGGGACTGTAAAGGAGAGCACCATGGCGATCATCGCAGCGGCAGCCATCGCGGCAGGAGCGGGCCTGGTGGGAAGCGCCGTCTCGGCCAACCAGCAATCCAAATCCGCCGAAGGGGCGGCCAACGAACAGGCTAAACTGGCGGCCCAGCTCGCGGCTACCCCCGTGCCCGGCCAAAAATGGAGCCTGAAGCGCTGGAAAAAACTTCTCGGGCCGGAGATTGAAGCCTGGCTGGCCGGACAACGCCCCCAGGTGATTTCTCCCGACCTTCAGGATTTACAGTACCAGGCACTCAATGCCCAGTACGACAAGACCTTCGAGAACCAGCAAAAGGCCACCCAAGACGCCATCTCCAAGCGCGGGTTGGACTACGGGAACATCGGCACGAAGGCACTCGCGGATCTGAGCGAGGGCCAGAACCGGGTTCTTTTGCCCATTAAGGCGGGCATCGCGACAGACGCCGCCAAGACCAACTACGCGGCCACGGAACAGAAGTGGCATGACCTGGCCGACCCCCTCCAGCAGGTGTTCCAGCAAGGGAACCAACTCAAGCAGGGCTACACCATGGGCGGCTACCAGGGGGCCACGGACGCGAACAACGCCCTCTACGCAGCGGACGCCAACCGATGGAACGGCTACAGCTCCGCCCTGAGCGGCCTGGGAGGCGTCCTGAGCGGCTACATGCAGAACAACAGCCTGCAAAGCTCCCTGGACGCCTACCTGAAAAGCCTCCAAGGCGGAACGTCCACAACCGCCAACCCGGCCGCGCTCAACTACATCTGGAACTCCGGGCAGAACGGAACCCGCCTTTTCAACTAGGAGCCGAGCATGGGCCTGGCCGAGATCGTACAGAACACGAGGAGCCCCCTGGCGGGCGCCCTGGAGGCCTTCACTGCGGGGCAGCGCACGCAGGAACCGACGCGCGAGAACGCTCTGCAACAGCTCGCCATGGCCCTGCAACAGCGCAACCAGCAGCGCCAAGACGCCCAAACCGCCCTGGAGACCCAGTTTAAACAGGCCGAGATGGGCAACTGGCAAGCCCAGCAGGCGCACGCCCAGGAGATGGAACGGATAGCGCGCTCCAAAGCCGCCATGGAGAAAGCCGCCGTGGCCAACGAGCACTTCAAGGGGAGCGCCTACCACGACCCCGCCAAGGGCTGGGTCTTCGAAGATTGGGAGAAAAGCAAGGCGGCGGTGGGTATGAGCCCTGAGGAGTCGGCTCAGTTCCCTATCCCCCCGGCCATGTACCCCTGGGTTCAGAAATGGCAGGAGGACCGGGAGGCCAAGGCGCTTGCGGCGGAGAAGACCCGGTCCGAGATTGCACGAAACCTCAGGCCCCCCGCCTCACCCCAGCCGAGCTTCATCGTGGCCCCCGGCGTGGTGGACCCTTCTGGGAACCCCATCCTCTACGACCCCAAGCATCCCGAAGCGGGCGGTAAGCCCCTAGCCCTGCCCCCGGGTGCCGTGACCCGAAGCAGCGCGCGCGACGCCGAGAAACCGGCCCTCACCCCGGCTCAGGTCGAAAGCCGCATTGACAGCCGCGTGGCCACGCTCAAGGACGCCTTGGGGGGCGGATGGCAAGACCGGGAAGGCAACGCCATCACCTACGATCAGGCCCGGGACATCGCCCGCCAGGAGGTGGCTCAAGAAGTCGCGGCCTACAACAAACCGGGACAGGGGAGCCAGGGCAACCCCGATGAGGCGGCGGCCATCGCCAAAGTTCCCGGAGGCGCGGCCACGCTGAACGTAATGAAGGGGAAACTTCCCCCGGACGTGTACGCCAAAGCCGTGAAGGCGCTCGCCATGGGCCACAGCATTGAAGAGGTATCCGCTGCGGTGAACCAGGTGACGGGAGGACGCTGATGGACGCCCTTGACGCCCTTCTTGCCAGCCCCCCCAAGGGCCAACCCGATGCTCTGGACGCGCTTCTTGCCTCCCCTCCCAAGGGGACCACGGCGCCCAATCTCATGGCGGCGCACACGCCCAACCTTCCCCTCATGCCTGCCCACACACCCGGCAGCACGACGCCACCCCCCTCTCCTTCTCCTGAGGGGGTCACCTCCGAGGCGGTGCCGTTCGAGGGAATGGGACCTGCGGTGAACGAGGTGGGGCGCCGCACTGTCCACGACCTCAACGCCGGGTGGCTGGCACCGGCGAACGGCCTCCTTAAACTGGGCGGTGCCGATTGGTGGGGCAAGTACCTCACGGACCCGGACGGCACCCACCCCATTCAGGGGATGCGACAGCTCCCTCAGGAGATGGCCAGACAGAACGAGAAAGCCCGAAAAGCCTCTGGGCTTGGACCTGCGGGAAACGTGGTGGCGGACGTGGCCTCCGGAACCCTGGGCATGCTCGCCAAACTCCCCGCGTATTCGATGTTGGGCGAGGCCATGGTGCCAGGAGAAGCGGCGGGAGCTATCGCCGCCGCGCCCACCCTGAGCCGTGCCATCTTGCAGGCAATCCCCAACTGGGCCCATGGCATGGGCGCCGAAGCGGCCGTTCAAGCCTACGGCACCGCCTCCAATCCCCTCACCGGCGGCATGGAGGCGGCCAGGGCGTACCTCTCGAACACGAGCGTAGGCAACCTCTTCAGGCGCGCCGAAATGTTGCCCGGTGGCAAGCGGGCCATCGCCGGAACCAGCATCATGCTCGGCCAACTCTTCACCGATAAGCTCCTTCGCGGCGAAGTGCCCACCGCCGAGGAGATCGCCACCGCCGCCGGGATGGGCCTCGCCCCCGTGCTCATGGACCCGCGAAGCCTTGCGGCCCCGGGCCACGCAGAGACACCGCGCGCCACCGAACTGAGGGCGCCAAAAGGACCTACCCCGCAGGACTTAACCGGGATCGAAGCGCCTAAACCCAAGCAGCTCTTCAGTCCCGAGGAAGCCGCCCAGGTGGAGGCCATCGCTTCAGGGAAGGCCGAGCCCACGGCGCAAGAGATTCCGCCTGGCCCTGCTCCTGTGAGAGACGAATCGGCCCCCTGGTGGCAGGAACCGGCGCGAAGGGGAGAACTGGGGCCGGAGTACCAGGCCAAGGTGGAAGCCATGGACGCGGCGGCCACCGCACAGGCCGAAGCGGCCACGCGCAAGGAAACCCCCGCGCCGCCCTCGCTCGAAGCGATTTCGCGCACCGTCGCCGCCATGAACCGGGGTGCCGAACGCCCCGCTACACCCGCCCAGGAACCCGTGGACGTGACGCCCTTGTGGGAAGCCCAGAAGCAGGCGGACACGCAGGCGGCCACCATTCGGGTCCCCGCGGAACCACTTTCGGCGGAACCGGTCCCCCCTCCCGAGCGGCGGGCGGGTGCAGACCAGGCCAAGGCGGCGCTTCGCGCAGCCTGGGACGCGCTCACCCCCGAAGAGCAATTCGACAAGGCGCACTCGGACGCCAAGACGCAGATCTACAACGCGGACGCCCTGGCCACCATTCGGACCGAGCACGAGGCGGGGAGGCTTCCAGGTTCGTGGCTCTTCCTGGACGGGGACGGCTTCGGCAAGATCAACAAGCGCTACGGGCAGGACGCGGGAGACGCCGTGATCCGGACCATGGGCGAGGTGGTGAGGCGGCGCACTGGACAAGCCGACATCACCGCCGGCCGACCCGGGGGGGACGAGGTGGCCTTGCTTCTTCACGGCGAAGGCGCTACCTTCTCACCGGAGATCGGGGCCGCCATTGAGCGCGATCTGGCCAAGTCGCGGTGGAAGTTCACGGACCTAGAAACTGGCGAGAAAGTCACCCACAAGGGGCTTTCCGTCACCATGGGAGAGGGGCCAACCTATGCCGACGCCAGCGCCACCCAGTACGCCGCCAAGCAAGCCAAGCGAGCCGCCGCACAAGCACCCGGAAACGCTTCAGGGCTTCCTGGACAACCCCCGCTACCGGTTCGAGGGAATCGAGCTGGAAGACGGAACCTTCTTCCCGGCGAATCCCCAGGAGGAACCGCCGCCGCAGAAGTAGCGCCTCAATCCCCCAGCCGCATCAAGCCGGGTCAAGAGCGCGCCTTCTACGTCTACAAAACTACAGAGCCCCGCCCCGCCGGGCAACCTGATTTCATCCCCGCACACGAATTTGTAAGGGTTAAACAGGCGTATCCTGTGCGCCTCTCGGCAGACCCCGCCGGAGACCTAGACCTCTTTGTGTTCAGGAACGGGACGGGCGGCCTCAAAGCAGATTCAAAAGGCATAAAACAGCGCGACGGAGACGGGACGTGGAGCGTTTCAGACGCCCGGACTGGCCTTCGCATCACAAACGGTCATGATAAGACGCGCACCGATGCGATAGCTCAGGCCGAAATGATAGTGGCGAATCGCGGCCTGGAGGCCACCAAGGCGCGCATCAAAGAGGCCGCCTCACAGTACGGACTCAGTCCTAGATATGAAAGCCAAGGCACGCTGCCGCCTGGAACCCAGGCCCACGCCAAAGAACCCTGGCAGATGACGCGGGAGGAATATGCGGCCACAATGCCGCCTATCCCGAGGGGTGCCTCCAAGCAAGTCAAGGCCATGATGGATGGGGAATTGCTTCGGATGCGTAGGGCGCATGTTGAGCGCGCCCTCTCCGAGGGCAAGCCGGTCCCGCCCGAGGTGTTGGCAGACTACCCGGAACTTGGGAAGAAGGCGGAGAGCCCACAGGAAATAGGCTCCCCAGCCCCCACGCGGCCCTCGGAAACGGGGGCCGTTCCTGCGTCTGGACGCTCCACCGCCGCCAACACTGGCGCGGAGCTAATCAACTATGGCGGGGTTGCCACAACCCGCACGGAAGTCTATCGGCAAGCCCTTGAGGCCACGGGTGACAAGAAGGCGGCGGAATTTTTTGCCTTTGGGCCACAGGCCAAGGCGCTTTCTCCCGACGAAGCCAAGGCGCTTGTCCGGCCGGACGCCCTCCGGACCGCCGCGAATAAGGCCCGAGCGAGGCTCAAGGACCCCACGGTGATGAACGACGCCACCCAGGTATTGGCGGACTACGCGACCATCGGGGCTGAGCACCTGAGAAACGGGCTGACAAAGTTTACCGAGTGGTCCCGCGCCATGCTCCAGGAATTTGGGGCAAAGGTGCGGCCCTACCTGGCCAAGGCGTGGGAGATGGCGAAGAAGGCGGCCACGGACGAGCGGGGCTACTTCAAACCGGGCCAACTCCTGCCCGAAGGTATGCTCCCTGAAATCACGAGCGCCCAGGTGGCCGAGATGTCCGGGGCCAAACCCGCCGAGCAGGCGAGGACGCCCGAACCCCAGAACGTGGAGCCGTGGAATCCCCATACCCTGCCCGAACGGCCGGAGGAAGGCTTCTCGGAGCTGGCCAAGGCGGTGCGCTCTCCACTTCAGGCGCTCAAGGAACGCACCTACGTGCCGCCCGAACTCCGCTCCAAGGATGTTGGGGTGCCTCTCCCCATCCATGCCCCTCGCACGGAAACGCTCCTGAGGGACTTCGGCGCCAAGGTTACCCTGATGAGCCACCTCGCGCGCAAGTTCCCCAAGGTGGTGAAGCCCTTCTGGGACGCCTACCGAATAGGGCAACGGGAGAAGTTCCAGCGCGGCCAGGAATTCGCGGACGCGGCCAAGCCCTTCTTCGAGTTGAGCCAGACGGAGAAGGAGCGCGTGGGCCAGGTCGCCTACATGATCGAGGGCGCCACGCACATTCCCGAGGGAGATCCCGCCGAGTACATGAGGCGCTTCGGCCTGAGCCGCCACGAAGCGGAGGGCCTGGTGGCCATCGAGACGGCGCATGAACAGGTCCGGCAACACGTGTTGGGGGTATTCACCAGCCGATTCAAAGACCATCTTCGGGGGGAGGAGATCACCAACCCCGAGGCCATGGTCCGGGACCTTCTGGACAGCCCGGGAGATGCCGGCGCGGTCCAAAACATCGTGGCCAACTACCGGGCTGGTGAAATCGCCAAGGAGGTCAGACCCTTCATGACCCGGCAGGGGGCGCGGAATTACCTGGACATCCTCCAGAAGGCCAACAAGGTAGCCTACATGCAGCGCGCCGAGGGAGCCAAGGGGAAGTGGGCGGTGGTCACCATCACGGACCCTCTGGTGCAACTGGCCTACAGCTTCCGGCAGAGCGTGGCCCCGTGGATTTCTCACGTCCCGCACTACCAGCCCCATACCCGGTACGGAAACTATGCCATTACGATCTACGCCAAGGACGCCGAGGAGGGCGCCCTGCCCCTCTTCTTTGGCACCTACGAGACGCCCAGAGAATTTCACGACGCCATGAGGGCCCTCACCGAGGGGCGGCAGAAGGTCAGGGAGTGGATCTCCGACGGCAAGGGCTCCTCCATCGCGGAAGATTCGGCCTACGACCCCGAGAACCACATGCTCCTCACCGGAAACAAGGCCACGGCCCTTTATGAGAACAAAGCCGGGGTTCAGATGAAGATGATGTCCGCCTTCCTGGATGGGTTGCCGTTGGACGCCGAGATGGACAAGTTCATTAAGGCCCGGCTCTTGGACTACGTGAGGAGCAAGGGATACGGCGCCCACCACATCCACCGGGCGGGAGGCGCCACGGGAATCCCCGGTTTCTCCACGGACATCGCAAGGACGAACGCCGATTCCCTGGCCGCCGCCGCGGGGTGGCTGGGCAAGGTGAAGATGTTCGACGGCTACAGCCGCGCGAAGGAGGACGTATCGATACATTCCAACGAACAGGACCAGCCGGTTCTGTGGAAACACCTGAACGATTGGATGGGCTACACCCTGGACAGTTCCAAAGACCCGTACGCCACCCTCAAGGCCATCAATTTCCACATGGTGCTTGGGGGAAGCCTCAAGAGCGCCTCGGTTAACCTCACCAGTATGGCCACGATGGCCTATCCCGAGCTGGGCAAGGTCACCTCGGCCCCGAGCGTGAAACTCGTCCGCGCCTCCAAGGACTGGATCGTATGGAAGCGGAACGGGAGCGGCCTTTCCGCCGAGGACGCCGCCGCCATGACATGGGCGGAGGGGACGGGCGAACTGGGCGCCCAACTTGAGCACCAGCTCATGGGAACTACGGGGAATCCTGTCTACAAGGCGGCCAAGCTCGGCATGCAGAAGGTGTCCAAGGTGAGCGGGTTTCTCTTTGGCACCGTGGAGGAGTTCAACCGGGGGAGCACCTTCCTGGCGGCCTTCCGGGCCTACCGCGCCAAAGGTGAGGCTCCAGAGGTGGCGAGGGAAAGCGCGCTGGAGCTCGTGGACCGGGCACACTTCGCCTACTCCAAAGGCGACCGTCCCGTTGTCGGACGGGGGCTGGGATCCTTGCCCTATCAGTTCCGAGCCTACCAGTGGCACTACTGGACGTGGGTCATGGAGAACATGGCCGGAGCCATGCACAAGGATAAGAGCGCTATGGCGGCGCTGGCGCGAAACCTCGCCACCACCGGAGCACTTTCCGGACTCATGGGGAGCGGCGCGGGAGATGCCTTCAAGTGGGCCTACCAGAAGGCGCTTGGCAAAGACCCCGAAGAGGAACTGAGGCAGTGGAGCGCCCTGCTGGCCCGGGGCGTCTTTCGGGGTGTTCCGGCTATGGGAGGGTTCGACATCTCCGGCAGTCTTAACCCGGCGGACACGGGGTTCCGGGTTCGCGGCAACGGAGAGGACGCCACCTGGGCGGCGCTGGCCAAGTTCTTCATCGGCCCCACCGCCGGCCTGGTAAGTGCCGGGTGGAGAGCCTCCAAATCGTTGGCCGAGGGCAAGCCGCTACGTGCCGTAGAGGACCTGGCCCCGAACGCCATCAAGTCACCCCTCGCGGCGCTTCGGCTCGGCACGCAGGGCTCCACGACCCGGAGCGGCGCCCCGGACATGGCCATGAACCCCAAGACAGGCAAGATGGAGCCCTTCAAACTCTCCCCCGTGGAGGCTACCGGAAAGGCCCTGGGATTCCAGCCCACCCGGCTGAATGAGCGGTACGACACGGCGGCCAACATCAAGGCGGCGCGGGACCGGCGCTCCTCCAAGCTAGACGACCTCTCCGCGAAATTCGCGGGCGCCATCGCCACGAAGAACCAGGCCGCCAGGAAGGCCGCGGCGGACGAGCTGCGCGCCTACAACGCCAAGATGAAGAAGGAGGGACGCCCCGCCGAACTGATCGCGGAGAAGGACCTGGTTTCATCGGTGCGCGGGAAACTTCGGCCCCAATACCCCGGCGGAAGCCGGAAAGCCTACCAAGCCTACACCCAGTGAGGAGGTGACGATGATCAACTTAGACAGCGCGGGCGGGTCATGGGGCGACCCCCAGCGCCACGCCCTGCCCGCCCCGCGCATCCAGATTCCCGCAGGGCTGAGCGCCATGGGGATTCCCTGGGACCAGGTCCTCCGCCTGAGCGGCCAAGGCGCCTACCTCCAGAACCCCAAGCCGACCCTGGTTTCCGCGCTCCAAGCCTACGCCGCGCCCCAGCCCACGGCGGTGCCCCAGGTGGGACCCTCCTCCCAGGACCCCAACACCCTTGGCCAAACGCTGGCCAGCTACCTCCAGCGCCTTCAACAGCGCCCCGCCTGACGGGGAGTGAGATGACAACGTACACCGGGCCCGAACGCCGAAAGGGATGGAGGTCTGAAGTGGTCAACCCCATGCGACAACGGGACGAGCTGGACGAATACCGTACCGATTACAGGCGGGTCACGGGGGCACTCGTGGCCCTTCAGTTCGTGATTCTGCTCGGCTTGATCGGCTACATCTGGCAGAACCACGAGGCGCGCATTTCCCGCCTGGAAAACGACTTTCAGAATCACAAGGACGTTCAGGCCCAGCAGTTCGGGGGTGGCAGGATGGAACGGATGGAGGCGAAGCTGGACCAGGTGGCCGCCACCGTCAATGCGCTCGCCTCCGACCTCGCAGCCGAAAAAGCACGGGCCCAGCAACAGCAGAGGATGCGATGACACTCCAAGGTCTTAGGAGGGTAGATAGTGAAAGCATCTGAGACGAAAGAACCCGATTGGTTGGAATTTGCACGGGACGAACTTGCGCGTGGTGTGGAGGAGGTCCCGGGGCCAGAAGCCAACCCGCGCATCCTCTGGTACGACTCCGCGACCAGCCTCAAGGCAACGAGCGATGAGGTGCCATGGTGCTCAGCCTTCGCGTGCGCCTGCATGGAGGCGATGGGCTACGAGTCCCCGCAATCCGCCGCCGCGCGCTCTTGGCTCAAGTGGGGCCAAGTGCTTGACGCGCCGCGCATAGGGTGCATCGTCGTGTTCTCCCGCGGCGCAAGCCCCACGGCCGGGCATGTGGGGTTCGTCGTCGCTGAGACAGAACACACCCTGGACGTGCTTGGCGGAAATCAGGGGGATCGGGTGAGTATCGCTACGTTCCTCAAGGATCACGTGCTTGGCTACCGCTGGCCGGCGGGGCAGATGTGAGTATCCCCGCCCACTACCCAGAGCGGTGCTGCCGCCGGTGCAAATTCTACCAGTTCGACGAGGCCAGGAGCCGGGCCCAGGAACGGGCTGGGGCCATGCAGTCCGCGTTGTGCGAGAAGGAGTGGGACTATCCCCCCTTCCTCCAGCGGCAGAAGCTCCAACCCATGGCTGGACCCTGCATGCACTTCATTCCCAGAGAAACTTAGGGGGAACCCCATGAACGTGAAGTACGAAAACAAGTGGGTCTACCACCTGAAGAACATCGGGACCCGGATCGGCATCGGCCTTTCGACGGTGGCCCTGGTCTTCGGCTGGGCTCCCCCCAAGACAAAATCAGAGTGGGGGATGGTGGCGTGGATATTCTTGCTCTCCGTGGCAGGCGGTATCTGGTCCGCCAAGGGAGCCAACACCGTGGCGAAGTGAAGGTATAGGGAGGACAACCGCATGAACACCCGTGGGAATCAGAAGCACATCGGGAACCAAGAGATCGACGGCAACTTGACCGTCACGGGAACCGTCACCGGAGGCACGGGGCTGGATGCCACCTCGGCGGAGATCAACGCCCTCCATGACGCGGGCGCCGTGGGTGCCGACTTCGTGAAGCTCCACGCCGTCACGGCCAGCAAGGATGAGCTGAACATCCTCGATGGCGTCACCGCCACCAAAAACGAGCTGAACCTCGTGGACAACCTGCCCGCTTCGGTGGGGTTCACCATCGCCCAGGGCGCGAGCTCCGGCCTGTGCGAGATCACCCTCCAGGCCAAGGACGCGGCGGGTGTGGCCATGGCGCGCGCCTGCCTCCTCATGGTCCACCTCTCCGGTGATCCGGGCGGCGTGGGTCTCACCACCGTGAGCGCGAGCGGCAACGTCCAGGCGAAGGCCGCCAGCGGCACGGACATGGGCATCCTCACCGCCAAAAAATGCCTCCTGGTCCAGACCAAAGCGGACGGGGCGTACATCCTCTCTCTCACGGACTCGGCCAAGACGGCCTTCTACGTGGCGGCCACGCCCCTTCTCGGCGGCGCCCCCAGCGTGAGCCGCGCCCTCACCACGAACGATTACGGCGCGTAAGGAGGTGTCATGCAACACCGCGTGGGGATCCTCTTGCTCCTGGCGGCGTGCCTCGTCATGGCCGGATGCGCCGGCATGACCTGGCAGCGCGCGCTCGTGGACACGGCCGTGGTGACCGCCGCGGTACTGCTCCCCGAGCCCGAACCTGACCCTTGGTGGGAGAACGACCACAGAGACACCACGGTGGTGGTGATGGACTTCGACGGTCCCCACCGCCAGCCCTGCCACCGGCCCAACCATCGCAGGGGGGACGGCCCCCCGCATCAATAAGGAGGTACAACATGAAGGGGTTCAAGATCCTCATCGCGTTTCTCGTGTGTCTCGTCTCGATGCTTGCGTTCGCCCAGTCCCCCCCCGCGCCCGTCGCGACGGCGCCCCTGAGCCCCATGGCCCAGGTTCAGGCCACGGCCAAGGAGGTGGTGGCTACGGCCATAGCGCCGAATACTCTCCCGTCGTTCGAGGTATACCTGGGACTCGGCCAGCTCGCTACGGCCACCGCCGGGAATCTGGAACAGTCGGAAGTGCGGTTCGAGGCCAACCTCAGCGCGGGCGTTAAGTGGTTCCCAACCCAGCGCCTGGCCATCGGGCTTGGCATCACGCGAGACACCGTGAAGCTCAGCACGTGGCTCGTGAAGCATAACTTTCGCGAGCCCTCGAAGCTCACGGCCTACCAGTACACCGGAGTGGACCTGAGCGGCTATTACTACCTCATCAGGGGCTCCCAGGGCGACATGTACGCCAGCCTTGACGCCACGGGGTATTTCGCGCCGGGAGATTCCGCCAGCGGAACAAAGATCGGCTTCGGCTGTACCATCGGAGGAGACTACTGGTTAAGCAAGCACTTCGGCCTCGGGGCCTACGTCCGGTATCGCCACGTGAGCGACTTCCTCGTTCCACAAGCGAACGTGATCGAACCCGGAGTCCGGGCAGAGGTCCGCTTCTAGCCTCGCTTACCTCTATTCCTCCACAGGGGCCCCTTCGGGGGCCCCTCTCTTTCTTGATCCCAGCGAGTGTTTGAACGGAGGGACAGATGCCGACCTACCCACCCTTGCAAGCCTGCGATATTCTAGGCACCGCGAACCCAGACCTCACAGGCCGCCTCATTCGGTTCTTTGAGCGGGCGCCTCAGCAACCGAAGCCCCAAGTGAGCCACGTGGGCCTCATCGCGGCATCCATGCCCCTGATCTTCGCCCCAGTCATTGAAGCCCTGGCCACGGTCCGGAACCGGGTGATGTGGGACGCCTACGTGAAGAGCAAAACCCCCGTGCGGATCTGGCGGCCGAAGACGCTGACCGAAGGCCAGAAAACGCGCATCCTGGCCAAGGCGAATTCCTACGTCGGGCGGAAGTACGGGTGGATCAAGATAGGAGCCCACGCGGTGGACTGGCTTCTGTCCAAGCTGTTCAGTAGAGACGTGTACGCCGCCCGCCGCGTGGCCGGGCTGGACCGATACCCCATCTGTTCCTGGGTAGTGGCCCAAGCCTACGCGGCGGCGGGGTTGTACTTCGGCGTGGAGCCGGGCGCCGCCCAGCCTGACGACATCGACGCCTACTGTGCCTCCCACCCTGACAAGTACGAATTGGTGTGGGACCTCGCGCCTCTGATTTGAGCCCACCTCTGTACAGTAGCGGTACAGAAAGATTACTCCCCAAAGACCATATTTCACCCAGGTGGCCACCGTCCATACACCGCAACAGGGGGCGCTGTGTGGCTCTGCCGTGCCCGCTGTGATTGGGTTTTGTTCTGGTGCCGAAGGGGGGACTCGAACCCCCAAGTGGTCGCCCACGGCGGATTTTGAGTCTTGCATGAGGGCTTGCAGGACTAAGCGGGGCTGGCTATACATGCAGCGGTACAGAAGCCTGGGGGGGCTAGTAGGGCAGTTTTTCGACGGTCTTTCTTAGGTCTTCGGTTGAGAGGTGGATGTAGCCGCCGGTCACGTCCTGGTCCTGGGCGTGGCCGAGAAGGCGGGAGACCAGGAGCCGGTCTACCCCCTCCTTGGCCAGGTAGGTGGCGTAGGCGTGGCGCATGGCGTGCGTTCCGTAGGGCATGGCGCGCGTGATGGCGTCCACGTGAAGCGGAACCACCCTTCCCTTCCCCCGGTGCCCCCGCAGCGCTTCCCAGGCGCGCTTGGGCATAGGGATTCCCACCGGACGCTCCCGCTTGGACGTGAGCCATTCCACCACCCCGTCTTGGGTGATGGCCTCCCAGGTTAAGGCGGCGATGTCCCCGCGGCGAAGCCCCGTGTAGGCGGCCAGCCACAAGGCGCGGCCTTCCGGAGTAGCTAGATCGGCCTTTCCCAGCGCGTCCCTAATCTTGGCGAGATCCACCACCTCCGTCTTCTGCCTAGCTCTTGGCGCCTTCACCTTCCACGGAATGTTGGGCAGGAGCCCATCCTCCACGGCCTGCTTGTAGGCGGCACGCAGGGCGATGAGGTAATTCCGCACGGTGGTCTTGGAGAGGGCCTTGAGGCTTTCGGTCAGCCACGTGTCCAAAACGGGGGTGGTGACCTCGCCCGCCGGCGTGTCCGGGCCGAGGATGCGGCTCCAGTAGTCGAGCCGCTTGCCCTGCACGCTGGCATGGTGGGCGCTGACTCGCGGCTCCACGAGGCGGCGGCGGTAGGTCTGGAGCACGTCGGCCACGGTGGGAGGAGGAGGGGGCGCCGCCTGCCCGCCCCGGCCGTAAAACTCTTCAAGGAGCTGCTGCTGGAGCAGCTTGGCCCTGCGCAGAGCCTCCTCCTTGTCCGAGGTTCTCAAGGTGGCGTAGCGGCTCACCCCCTTCCACCTCCAATAGGCCCAGTAGTAGGGGCTCCTTGGATGCCGGATCACCCGCACCGTGGGGGGGAATGAGGTGCGGGTCATTCGGCGCGCAAGATTTGGGAAAGTTCGTTTAGGTCAACCTGCCCGAGCCATTCTGTGGAGCCGGTTTGTTTTTTCTGAAGGTCGCACCACTCTTTGGCTCTATTGATGCGCTTGTGAGCCCCCCCAAGTGCGCAGAGCAGGCCAGATCCCAGAAGAAGCACTATCCCGATATGATCTGCATCACGATCAGAGGTTGCCAGCATAATCGGCGCTGCGGCACACATAACGAGCAGCAACACTAGCAACCCGCCCCGCCAGATGTCATCCCCGCGGCGATCAGACTTCCAATTTTTTCGTCCAAGCAAGTAGGCCATAGCCAGCGTTGCCAAGACCAAAGCGACTCCGACGTACTTAGCCACTCATGCCTCCCCATTTTTCTCTTACACTGGCACGACCGTCTTTCTCCCATTGGGCCCGCAGAACACTTGCACCTGAATCTCCGTGCCATCCGCGTCTTTAAACGACAACACGGTTCCCGCCTCGTACCTTTCTGGATCACTGCGAAGATTGAACGGCTGCCAAATACCCCTCTCGTCTTTGATCATATAGGCTCCCCTCTGTTCGGAAGCCAAAGATACCGCTTTCGCGGCCTTTAGTTCCACTCCTGTGAGGGGATCGATTTTGAGAATGGCGCAGATTGCTCCCCATTTATTGGCGCCTGGGATGGCTATCTTGCCCGTCTCGATATCGCTGATATAGGCCTGCCCGCGAGGATTAATGCCTGCCATCTCCGCGAGGCGTGCCTGATTGAGCCCGCGCTTTTTCCTGGCATCGTATAGCAGTTTTCCATATGGTATACCCATAGGACGATACCCCTTGACAGTTACCTTTAGACAGTTTATATTGGTCCCATAAGGGAGGGACCCCGCGAGATGGTAACCCCCATAATTGAACCTTCTAACCCAGCCCTTACGGCCTTCTGTGCCTTGCTGGAGGCTGGCCCGGCCGAAGTGGCTCGGTCCTCGGAACTCCCCTATCAGACCGTGAGAAACTGGCTGAACGGGACCAACCGCCACCCGAGGGGGGCCAACCTGTGGAAACTGGTCAGGGGGCTCCGGCTCATCGCCAAGGACAGGGCCCGCCGAGGACTTCCTTCATTGCCCCCTAAGGCTATCACAGCCGACGCCTTGTGCTCTCCTCTAGCCTCCCATTTGGGAAAGATAGAATCCTGCTCCACAAAAAGCAAGCGGAGCGCCGCATGACCCGCCTCCTTTCCGCCCAAACCGTGGCGGAGCGCATGGGGTATAAGTCCTGGCGCACGCTGAAGCGGCGCGCGAAAAGGGGAACCCTCCCTTTTGACCTGCTGAGAGAAGGGCGGCGGTTCGTGGTGAGGAGTTCCGACTTCGAAGCGTACCTCCGGGGGTTGCGCCCGGCCTTTACTCCTCCCCCCACGGCCGACGTGGACGTGCAAGAGCTCATCCGCAAGGCCGTGGCCCGGTGTGTGTCCGATCATCCGCGGCGAGGCCGCTTTTCTCACTCGTCTACCAGAGCATGAGCCCCGGCCACGCCGGGAGAGGAGGGGGTGATACCGAGATACCGACCGTACAACCCGATCACCCACTGGCGCAGTCCGGGGGTGGTAACCCGACACGGGGGCCGGTGGCCACACCACCGGCCCCCTGAAAAGGAAAACGGCCGGGGGGACCGGCCGCTGTGGAGAAGGAGAAGAAGAGATGATTCTAACTTCTGGCCAACCCGAAGTCAAGCAGGTGGTGAAGGTGGCGGACCGGTGCCGGATGTGCGGCGGCGGCGCGGACGAGGGGTGCCTGGTGCGGGACATCCATTGGACGTGCATCCCCACTTTCATCCGGCGTTCGGGCAACGGCTCGGTTCAGGCGTTCGTGTCGTTTGGCGAAACCCCGGCGGAGGTGGCGTGATGGAACCGCAGATCCTTTTCAGGGCCAGGAATGGGCGGTGCGCGCCGCTGAGCGAGCGCGAGCAACTCCAGATCAGGAACCTGGCGAGCACGAACGAGAAGCTGACGGGAAGGGGCATCAAGGCCATCCTGGGGCTTCCGCACTCGCCCAAGACCATCACCAACTACCTGGCCTCGCTTCGGGAGCCCCAACCCGTCCAGGGGCCGGAGCCGGAGGCGCCTCAGAAGCCACCCTTCGAGTCGTCGCTCTCGGAGATCCTGGACGGCGTGGCGGAGCGCGAGCGCGCGGCGAGCACGGACAGGGCGGAGCGGTTTTGCCGAGCGGCGCTGACGGGGATCATGGCGAACGTGGATTTTGCCAAGGACCATCCTGAGACGGTGGCGCGGATCTGCTGGGATATGGGGTGGGCGTGTGAGGAGGAATACCGCCGGCGCCTCGTAGCCCACCACCGCGCGGCCCCGTCCTCCGCACCGGAACCCTTGCCCCCGTCGCATCCCTACCCGGAGGCGGCCCAGTGACGGCGTGGGAATCCTACAGTTGGGAGTCCCTCCCGGACGGGGGGACGGTGACGATGGCGCGCCACGAGGGGGGACTGGGCGAACGCATCACGAAAAAGTCCCCCAAGGGAGAGTACTCGGTCCAGTACCTTCTGCCCAACGGCAAAGAGGTGGACACGGAGGCGGAGTTTCTGGACGGCCTGGCTCGAATGAGGCCATAGGAGGGCCCATGGACAAGCTGAGTTTGGAAAACCTGGGGCGCGGCGCGGCGGCCCAGCTCTTCGCGAGGGAGATGGAGAAGACCCTGGCGAACATCCTCGACCCGAACACCCCCTGGAAACCGAAACGGGTGGTGAAGCTCACGGTGGAGATTTTCCCGGACGAGGAGCGCGGCACGGGCGAGGTGGAAATCTCGTGCGCGTCCAAGCTCCCCGGCGCCCGTGGTTTCGCGACGCGCCTCTACATGGCGAAGGGTCCGGACGGCAAACCCATCGCCAGGGAGGACGACACCCAGCAAGGGAAGCTGGCGTTCGATGACGAGGTGGCGGCGGCCAACGCGGCCGCCAAACCGGTTCTGGTGGGGCAGAAGGAAGGAGGCGTCGGGGCATGATCAAGGAGGGGATTGACCGAATCGTGGACCTGGCGGCCGCGCGGTTGCTGGAGGTGGACGGAAGAACCTACTCGGACAAGGGGTTGAAGGCCGTGGCTCCGCCGGAGCCTCTCGCTCTCCACCTCCATTCTCTCACCGGGGTGGCTCTCTACCTGACAGAAAATCGCGACGCGCTGGCGCTGGACCACCTTTCCGTGATCGTGGTCAGCCACCAGAAGCTCCTGGTGGTAGGTCCCCTCGTGGAGCCGTGGAAGGACCGGGCCCTCTTCCTCCAGGCCGATTTCGAGGACGCGGCGCGCTTTCACTACGACGTGTACCAGCCCCAGGAGGATTTCGTGGTGGGGTGCCAGACGGCCTTCACCCCCACGGAGGAACTTTCCGCCCTGTTGCGGCTTGCGGGCAACCTGAAGCAGGAGGGCTCCGTTCAGACCGAGGACAACGGAGTCTCCCAGCGCACCACGGCGCGGACCGGCGTGGCGCTGGTGGAGGAGGTCTCGGTGAAGCCCCGCTGGGAGCTCTGCCCGTACGTGACGTGGCCGGAGCTGGAGCAGCCCTCACAGGAGTTCATCCTGCGGGTACGCCGCGGGAAGGACGGCGCCGAGCTTGCGCTCTTCCTCGTGGATGACTCGCGGTGGAAGGTCACCGCCCGCTCGAAGGCCGTAGCGTGGCTTAAGGAGCGCGTCCCGCAAGCGGTGGTGGTGTTGGGATGAGCCCAGCGCCGCCCAAGCCCGTCAAACAGGAGAAGCAACGGAAGGCGTGGCGCCGGAAGAATCCCCAGCCTAAGGCCCCCAGCGCGGCGCTCGCCTTCCCTAAACCCCTCGTCCTGGTGGACACGACCCTCCTCAAGAAATACGAGGGGGCACCGTGCCGCTTGTGCGGGAAGAGGGACACCCACGCCCACCACCTGGTCCCCCGCTCGTTCCAGCGCCTGGACATCCAGCAGAACCTCATCCCGCTGTGCACGGTATGTCATGACGAGGTGGAGAAGAGCGGCGAGGAGGGAGAGCAGAAAGTGGCGGCGACAAAGACGCCCGGGGAGCTGGCGCTCTTGCGGGCATTGACTCCTATGGCGTCGATTTGGACCCGCATAGAGATCGGAGGATGAGATGGCGGCTGGTAGCGCCTGCACCGGGTGCGGGCATGTGGCGGCGGCGCATTACACCCATGAGGGCCAAGTTCGGCCGTGCGTGCTGTGCGGGTGTGCTGCCTACCGTGAGGCGGCGGTGGTTTCTTCTCGGGCTCCTTGTGAGCCTACAATGCCTCCCGATCATCCCCATGGAGGCCACGTGGTACGGACGCCCCTTCCACGGGAGGGCGACGGCATGGCGCCCTGGGCTCCGTGCCTGGCGGTTTGACGCATGGGGCCCATCCGTGGCCTGCAATGAGTTCCCTCTGGGTACATGGCTGGGACTGCGCAATAGGGAAACCTCGCGCTGGACGGCGGGGCTCGTGGCTGACCGCATGCCTACGGGGACCCCGAGGGGACGCATGGATCTGAGCGAGGGCGTGGCCCTGCAATTGGGACTGAAAGAGCGGGGCCGTGCTCGCATCACCGTGGAGGTGCTTCGTGCGCGGTAAGCCCAAGCCTTCCCGCATCGTGATCACTTGCATGAGCTTGAGTGGCGCGGCCATTTCAGGGGATGGCTGCGCGGATCGCCAAGCCCACTACCGTGAG
Organism: Acidobacteriota bacterium; assembly: GCA_021813555.1. Lineage (GTDB taxonomy): Bacteria > Acidobacteriota > UBA4820 > UBA4820 > DSQY01 > JAKAJA01. The sequence goes on along the minus strand of JAKAKG010000227.1, from coordinate 2,546 downwards.
GGCAGAAAGCACTACTGCAACGTCTCCTGTCCTCATTATCTGGATTTTTCCCAAGAGCCCGCCTCTAACCCTGTTCCCTCACAGGACGAGGCGGACGAGGAAGCCGGGGAGACCCTCCCTCCCCGGCTTCCTCTCCCTCCCGGAGCCACGCGGAGCAGGAGGGGGAAGGTGTGGCAACGGCGGCAGGAGATCATCCCTTGCCACGTGTGCCTGAGACGGTGGGCGCCCAAGAGACGAGCGGTTTGCTATTCGTGCAAGCCCGCCCACTATGGCGCTGGAACGAAGGGACACGCCACCCGGTGGAAGAAGCGAGAGAGAGCGTTGCGGGGCGTAGGGAGCGCCTTTCGGCAGTGGGTGAAGGATCTGGTTCAGGAGGAAGTGGCGCGGTGTCTGAGGGGGGAGATGGATGCAGGCGCTCAGGGTTAAGAACTGGGAACGGTACCAGCATTATAGGCGCCGCAGGCCGCCGTGGATCAAGATCCACGTGAAGCTACTGGCCGACCGGCGCTTCATGGCGCTCTCTCTCTCGGCTCGCGGGCTGCTCATGCAACTGTGGGTGCTCGCCTCCGAACTGGACGGCCATGTTCCCTACGACATTGAGGAACTCCGTTTCCGGTTGCGGGTCGAAGACCTGACGGACGAAGACCTGAAACCATTACTGGATGGAGGTTTCCTCGTCCTTTGCAAGCATGTGCAAGCATCCGATAGCACATGCTCCGTATCTGGGACAATCGTGTCCCCAGAGGTACAGAGTACAGAGACAAAGATACCCCCCCCTACCCCCCCCGCTGCCGCGGGTGGGGATGGGAAGGGGCCGGAACCAACAACCCCCCCCACGAAGAGGAGAACCCGTGGACCGAGCAAAGCCGAGCAGGCCGCCAAGGTTGGGCGCGCCCACACTCCTGCACCGGCTGAGCCGTCCCACCCGCCCCCGCCACCCCGTCTGGCCTGTGTGCCTCCCCCCCCGATCGACACGGAGGGAGCCGAACTGTGGCGCGCGCTGATGCGCCGAGCCGCGGCCACCTGGAGCCCCCAGGTGTGTCAGACCTGGATCGAACGGCTGTATTGGAGCCGGGGACCGGACGGGCGCATGCTCGTCACCGCCCCCAACGACCTGATACGCACCTGGATCCTGGACCACCTGTGGGTTCAGCTTCAGGAGCTCGCCACCGAAGGGGGAATCTGCCTTGAATGGGACGACGGTCTGCCGCCCGCCCGATTTGCGCATTGATTGGCTTGGGCTCTGGCAATCTCTGAGGCTTGCCCACACCGAAACACCCCTGGACTGGCCGGCCGCGCTGTCCTTGTACGCGCGCAACGCCTACGGGTACCGGCTGCCACGCCGGTTGTTCGTGGACGTGGCCACCACGGAAGGGTCCCTGTATTGCGCCCGGTGTCTTGGCCGGGCCATCGAGCGACGGCGCAAACATCCTGACACCCCCCCTTACCTGCCGGAACGGATCAGGCCGGGCACGGTGGTCTCAGATACGTGCGGCCTCTGTGGGCGGGACGACACTTTCTGGAACCCAGAGCCACAGACGGAGCGGGTCTTAATTCCCCCTGGGGGCCGGTACTCGAACGACGGGAGGGCCTGGGCCATCGATTTTGAGCGCCTGCTCGGCCACTGGGCGCAACGAAGCCACCGCCTGAAATACGGGGAGTTGATCCTGCGGCTGTGGCAGATTGGGGTGTTGCACTGGGACACCTCGCGGCTGGAAATGGCAGAACAACAGGTGGAGCTGGGGGACCGCGCGGGGGCTGGAGCGCGCAAAATAGCCGCGCTCTACAAGCAGGCCGCCAGGGAGGACGTGAGCCATCCCACCGTGTGGCGGCTGTGCACCCACACCTGGCCGGCGTGCTGGGCGCGAGGAGGAGACGCGTGAGGCCACCACCAGTCTGCCCCTACTGCGGAACAACCATGGCCCGCCGCCGAATCGAGCGTGATGCCACCCGCAAGTCGTGCGTCATCAGGTGCGAGCACCCCGCATGCCCACGCCAGCCGACCTATGGGCCAGATTGGACGTGGAAACGAGTCGCGATGTACGGCATGGACGCGGAGGCATCCGTGCCCCGTGATAGTGCCGGAGGGAACCATGGACGAGAAGAGTGAGGATTTCAGCGCCAGGGACTTCGGGAAAACCTATGCAGCCAAACAGTGACGTACTGGCGCACCTCATAACGCTAGTGGTCGTAGTGTTTGGGCTGGGGATGCTGGTTGGAGGGTGGTTGGAGGAGCACAGAAAATGACGGGCCAGTCTAATGCCGCACTTCAGTGAGCCCGGCAACTGGACCCGAGCCGGGAAACGCCTAGCGAGTAGCGACGCCGTGGACGGGTCCGCTTGAACTCGATATTAGGTGGCCCGGAGTGGGTGCTATATTTTATATGGCTAAACTGGGGCTTGACAAATAAATAAATAGGCATTATATTATCCTCAGTGGCGCAAGGAGCGCCCTCGCAGACGGAGGATAAAATGAGGCAGAAAACGATCCGGCTCTCTGGAGACGACGGGTACTCGGTGAACGGGGACGTGGTGGAGTATCTGTAC